>JARRNY010000082.1:20028-21567 GCA_037384445.1 Candidatus Thiodiazotropha sp. | reverse complement strand
TCACGCCGCGGATAGCCTTTGTAGATCTGTCTCGGACGGCCGATCTTCTGCCGTGGATCGTCCATCATCTCCAGCCAGTGGGCCACCCAACCAACGGTGCGGGCGATGGCGAACATCACGGTGAACATGTTGTTCGGGATCCCCAGGGCGCGATAGATGATGCCGGAGTAGAAATCGACATTGGGGTAGAGCTTGCGCTCGATGAAATATTCGTCATTCAGGGCGATCTCTTCGAGTCGCTGGGCCAGCTCGAACATGGGGTTGTTGGTGTCAGCCAGCTTCGCCAGCACCTCATGGCACACCTCGCGGATGATACCGGCACGCGGATCATATTTTTTATAGACCCGATGTCCAAAACCCATCAGCCGGAATGGGTCATCCTTGTCCTTGGCTTTGGCGATATACCGGCCAGACGCACCGTTGAGGTACTGGCGTTCTGCTCATGATCGGCATGCAGGATGAAGAGCAGATTCAGCGCCTTTTCGGCCACCGGATCGACAACGTACTCCTCACAGGGGTTGGCGTACATCATGTGCAGAAGGTTGGCGCAGTAGGAGAGGTCATTGCGCGGATACATGATCGGCTCGCCGATATTGTGCTTAAAACTGGCCGCTGCGATGGTCGGCATCTTGGCGATCAGGCGATGGGCTGCCACCTGGCGCTGCTGGGGATCGTTGATATCCAGTGAGTCATGGTAGAACGCCGACAGGGAGCCTACCACACCTACCATGATGGCCATGGGATGGGCATCGTAGTGAAAGCCGTCGAAGAAGTGCTTCAGCGTCTCATTCAACATGGTGTGACGATTGATCAGCTGACGGAAATCGAGCAGCTGGTCCTGGGTAGGCAGTTCGTTATTGAGCAGGAGGTAAGCGGTCTCAATGAAGTCACCACCCTGCGCCAGTTGCTCGATGGGGTAACCCCGGTATTCCAGAATGCCGACCTCTCCCTGGATGAAGGTAATCTTACTCTGACAGCTGGCCGTCGACATGAAGCCGGGATCATAGGTGAAGACACCAGCCTCGGCGTAGAGCGAAGAGACATCAATCGCCGGGGGACCCTGCACTGACTCCCTCACGGGCAACTTAATCGAGACGCCAGTCTCGTCATTGGTCAAAGTAAAATATTTCTGATTCTCCGCCATCGTGTACTCCATGAGTTGCTTCTGGCCAACCTAATCATACGCACAGTGCTGTTGTTGAACCATATCAGTCCCTGCCGGCGCTCTGAATCCGGCTGGCTCGTGATGCGGCCCGACTACTGCCAAATCTAGTAGGAGGAAAAAGTAGTGGGGTCGAGATCACGCCATGAGCACACCCGGTGCCCCGACAATCAGCCTAAACCCCCATCCTCATAAGTTATTTTTAATTGGGCATTAAGTATAGGCCGGGTTACCGACCAAAAATCAAGGCCCATTTTTCAATGGTCACTATTGAGTTTTCAGCGACTCGCTCTCAAGTAAAGCCGTCTAGCCTACCGTCAGAGATCAGACGATTCAAAAAATGGATTCCATCTCACCAACGGCTGGCCTGGCTGATT
>JARRNY010000082.1:0-19991 GCA_037384445.1 Candidatus Thiodiazotropha sp. | reverse complement strand
TTTCAACGGCCACTCCAACAGATTACACCAAAGGTAGCACCATGAACCTACACGAATACCAAGCAAAATCGCTATTTGCCGAGTATGGCCTGCCCGTACCCCAGGGACAGGCCGTCTCAAGTCCCCACGAGGCCCGTGCCGCCGCTCAAGCCTTGGGTGGTTCGGTCTGGGTAGTCAAGGCCCAGGCCCATACCGGTGGGCGCGGCAAGGCCGGTGGCGTCAAACTGGCCCGCACTCTCGACGAGGTGGAGACCGCCGCCGAGCAGATCCTCGGCATGACCCTGGTCACCAAACAGACTGGCCCCCAAGGCCTGCCGGTTCATCGGGTTCTGGTGGAGGAGGGGAGCGACATCGCCCGCGAGCTCTATCTCGGCGCGCTACTCGATCGTGCCAACTCCCGCATCGTCTTCATGGCCTCTGCAGCTGGAGGGATGAATATCGAAGAGGTGGCCGCCGAGACGCCGGAGAAGATCCTCACCACCCTGGTCAACCCGGCCACCGGCATGCTGCCCTACCAGTGCCGCAAACTCGCCTTCGGTCTCGGTCTTGAAGGCGACCAGATCAAACAGTTCTCGAAGATCATGATGGGCCTCTACCAACTCTACATGGACAAGGATGTGAGCCTGATCGAGATCAATCCCCTGATCGTCACCAGCGACGGCAACCTGATTGCCCTTGACGCCAAGATCAATCTCGACAGCAACGCCCTCTATCGCCAGCAGGCCCTGCTGGCCATGCGCGACACCAGTCAGGAGGACGAGAAAGAGGCCGCTGCGGCCCAGCACGACCTCAACTACATCACCCTCGACGGCACCATCGGCTGCATGGTCAACGGCGCCGGCCTGGCCATGGCCACCATGGATATGGTCAAGCTGCACGGCGGTGAACCGGCCAACTTTCTCGACGTGGGCGGCGGCGCCACTGCCGAGCGTGTCACTGAGGCATTCAAGCTGATCCTCTCCGATGACAAAGTGAAGACGGTGCTGGTCAACATTTTCGGCGGTATCGTGCGCTGTGACCTGATTGCCGAAGGGGTGATAACCGCAGCCAAGAATGTCGGCGTGCAGGTGCCGGTGGTGGTTCGCCTCGAAGGCACCAATGCGGAGCAGGGCTTGAAGATGCTGGAGCATAGCGGCCTCGACTTCATCACCGCCCTTGGCTTCACCGAAGCCGCCCAGAAAGCGGTCGCTGCGGCGGCCTGAGTCGGAATAAGAAGAGAGGATTAGGATTTAACATGAGCATTCTCGTCGACAAAAACACCCGTGTCATCTGCCAGGGCTTCACCGGCAAGCAGGGCACCTTCCACTCCGAACAGGCCATCGCCTACGGCACCCAACTGGTGGGCGGCGTCACTCCGGGCAAAGGGGGACAGAGCCATCTCGACCGCCCCGTCTTCGACACCGTGCACGATGCGGTGGCCGAGACCGGCGCCGATGCCAGCATGATCTACGTACCGCCCCCCTTCGCTGCCGATGCCATCATCGAGGCAGCGGATGCCGGCATCAAGGTCATCGCCTGTATCACCGAGGGCATTCCGATCCTCGACATGCTGAAAGTGAAGGAGGCGCTGAAGTCCTACGACGCCCGTCTCATCGGCCCTAACTGCCCCGGTATCATTACCCCTGGCGCCTGCAAGATCGGCATCATGCCGGGCTCCATTCACCAGCCTGGCCGGGTCGGCGTCATGTCCCGCTCCGGCACCCTGACCTACGAAGCGGTACACCAGACCACCCTTGCCGGACTGGGTCAGAGCACCTGTGTCGGCCTCGGTGGCGACCCGATCAACGGCACCAGCTTCATCGACTGCCTGAAGATGTTCGAAGCGGATGAGCAGACCGATGGCATCATCATGGTGGGGGAGATCGGCGGCTCCGCAGAAGAGGAGGCGGCCGACTATATCAAGGCGCATGTGAAGAAACCGGTGGTGGCCTATATCGCCGGCGTCACCGCCCCTCCCGGCAAACGCATGGGTCATGCCGGCGCCATCATCAGTGGCGGCAAGGGTACTGCCGAGGCCAAATTCCAGGCCCTGGAAGCCGCAGGCGCCCAGGTGGTACGCTCGCCGGCCGAGATGGGCAACCGCATGGCCGAACTGCTCACCTGATCCCCGATCATCCACGGCCCTCTCCCAGTTCGGGTAGGGGCCGTGGCATAATTGAGCATTCACGCAAGCCACCTGTTGGAATCAGATCATGCTCACCCCCATCTCCGGACCCTATCTGGTGCCCTTTGAGCGCGAACATCTACCCCCATCCTTCGCCACCAAGCCACCACAGGACGGGGCGGGGAAAAAGGCCTACAAGGCTTCGCTGCGCGAGGAGAGCAAGCGTCTTGACGAACTGCAGCGCCGGCTCTATGCCGAGGACCGCCGCTCCCTACTGTTAGTGTTTCAGGCGATGGATGCCGCCGGAAAAGACAGCACCATTCGAGCCGTGATGAAACAGGTCGATCCCAGCGGCTGTCAGGTTCACTCCTTCAAACAACCAAGCAGCGAGGAACTCGATCACGACTTTCTCTGGCGTACCGCCCGCCGCCTGCCGGAGCGGGGCCGTATCGGCATCTTCAACCGCAGTTACTATGAAGAAACCCTGGTGGTCAGGGTCCATCCCGATTACCTGCAGGCACAGCGCATCGACATCCCTGAGAATCTTGAAGATCTCTGGCAGCAACGATTCGACGCGATCCGCCAGCATGAGAAACATTTGGCGGAGAGTGGCACGGTGATCATAAAATTCTGGCTCAACGTCAGCCCGGATGCCCAGCGCGAGCGCTTCCTGTCGCGCTTGGAGGAGCCGGAGAAACACTGGAAGTTCTCGCTCAAGGATGTGGAGGAGCGCGAGCATTGGGATGCCTACATGCACGCCTACCGCGAAACCCTGGCCGAAACCTCCCGCCCCTGGGCTCCCTGGTACGCTATCCCTGCCGACAACAAGCCCTTCATGCGCTGGCAAGTCGCTAAACTCATCCGCAAAACCCTGGAGCGAATGGACCCCAACTACCCGGAGGTGGATGAAGCTGCAGTGGACAATTTCGTTGCCATGCGCCACCGCCTAAAGCGTGAAGCGTGAAGCGTGAGACAAAGTAACGCCGGCCCAGCAAGCCACCAACCTCCCAACACCAGGAAACCCATGGCCATGAAAACCCGCTTGATCCTCTCCATGCTCATGCTATTTCTCGCAGGATGCGATGCTTTTGAAGACTTCAGCCACATGAGCGAGAAGCAGTCACGCATGCAGGATCTCATCCAGGAGAAGTACGGCTGGCATGCTCAGTTGGGATGGAACATCCACAATGCGGAACTGACCCAGGTCACGCTGGTACTGAGCGCTGACGAAGTGGCCAATGAACGGGTCGAGACCCTCGAGACTATCGCCCGCGAGGCCGTTGCCGAAGTCTTTGCCAGTCAGCCGAAGGCTATCTATGTCACCCTGGTCACTGACAGCGGAGAAAACTGACTCCGATCTTCTATACTGGAGGTCAGCGATCTTTAGCCATCAGCTGACGGTAGCATGACCGGCATACTGTTCGATCTTGACGGTGTCTTCTACATTGGCGACCGTGCCATTGCCGGCGGCGCCAGCACTCTGGCCTGGGTGCAAGAACAGGGCATTCCCCACTGCTTTCTCACCAACACCACCTCGAAACCCCGTCAGGCACTGGTCGACAAACTGACCGACCTGGGACTCACCACCGAGCCTGAGCGGATCCTGACACCCCCCGTCGCTGCCAGTCGCTGGATTGAAACAAACCTCGACGGTCCGACAGCCCTCTTCGTCCCTTCCGCTACCGAGGCAGAATTCAGCCACCTCAAACTGGCAGATCGCGACAGCCAAGAGCCTGTCGCCGCCATCGTCATCGGCGACCTGGGCGAGGCGTGGGATTTCCATACCCTGAACCAGGCATTCCGACTGCTGATGCGGCAGCCCGCACCCCGGTTGATCGCCCTCGGCATGACCCGTTACTGGCGCGCACCCGATGGCCTGCGCCTCGATGTAGCCCCCTTTGTTATGGCGCTACAGCAAGCCAGTGGCATCAAACCACTGATCCTGGGCAAGCCTGCGGCGGCGTTTTACCACAGCGCGCTGGAGATGATTGGCGCAGCGGTCGGCGAGAGCTTTATGATCGGTGACGACATCCAAGGCGATGTCGCCGCAGCTCAGGCCGCAGGATTGCACGCGCTGCTGGTCAGAACCGGCAAATTTCAGCCATCGGATCTACAGGGTGAGATCACGCCCGACGGGCTGCTCGATTCCATCGCCGACCTGCCGGGCTGGTGGCAAGAGAGATCCCCACCTTAACCCGCATGTTTCACCTGGCCGCTTAGCCATCCGATTAACGCGCTATATTGATCAAGTACTCCTGGGATATTGGCAAACCACAAAGTGTTACCGCCCCTCTCGCTGAACGCACCCTCGTAAGGTTCTGACATTTTCAACATCAGATAGTCAGATCTCGTCTAAACTCTGGCATGTGATTGCCGGAATCGGACCAGCGGATGACCGCCAGTGCAATCGCCCGATAACGACTGAGACTGTCGCAAAGACACTCTGAAAGCCCATGAATTTCTGGCGCATAACAATCTGGGCCATAGCCCTCGCACTGCCATCTCTTGCCCCGCATGCAGACAATCTGCAAGAGGCTCGCGCCTACTGCCAGTCTCAGCTATCAAGCGGTGAACCTCCCTGTCACTTGCAGCCCTGCCCTTGCAGGCCTGGAGATACTACCCTTGAACGCTTTGCAAAGAGCGCCGAGACACCGCCGCTATGTGCCTGCAGATCGCCCCAGGCCGCTCGCTTCAGGGCCCGCCAGCAGGCAGCCGAAGTCTGCAACGACTATCGCCAACAGCAACACCAATCCTGTTTCATCTCGCGGGGAGACTGCCCTCGCGGGTTTTCCCCCCTTGACGAATTCAGCGACGAAGCCGGCAACCGCTTCTCTGCCTGCCGGGACAGCCGCAACGAACACCCCAACAAACATGTAGCCAATCTTCGCGGGCTGGCGCCGAGCGAATTGCTGGCTCAATACGATCATCTGATCGCCAACTTCGAAGGGCAACGCCTTGGCCGCCCGCTGCCGCTGCCGGAAAGCACCGTCGAGACATTGGCCAGCCATTTCCCCGGCCTCCCCTTACAGCGCCTTACCCTGATTACCACCCAGGCTCTGAGCCAGGGCTGCTTCAGTGACTGCAGCCGGATCTTCTGTGCCAACGATGGACAGATTGCCGACTGGACCGATACCGATCACCCCCGCATAACACGCAGCCTGCTACATCAGATCGACCACGCCGATCGATGCCTGCGCGAGGGTGGACGGGAACGCTTCGTTGCCAACTGGTTCGAACATCTGCCTGATGACGTCTATAAAAAACTACAGAACGGTGAACCGATCGACGCCGACCGCATCCACTTCGCCATGTACATGGAGAGTCATGCCAACGACCGCGCTGACAACCTCTGCCGTCACCTGCACGACTGCCGCCCACAGTAGCCGCTGCTTAACCCGATCTCTTCAGCTTGTGCTGCTCATGACAGCAGCGTTCTGCGGTCTGCTGCTCAGCGGCTGTGCGTCTCTCTCCCATGACGCAACTTCCTCACTGGCATTGGAGGACAGCAATCTACCGGCGCCTGACCTGTCACTCAAGATAGAAGGCCTGGGCCCCTGCATCGATCAGGCTGACAGGACCATCCGGCTGCGCAGTACCGAGCCGGTTACCGTCCTGGTCCATGGCTGTAACGCCTCGGCTGGACGTTTTCGCACCCTGGCTCAAGTCTTCGCCCACCAGGGGCAGCAGACGGTGTGCTACTCCTATGATGACCGCCGAAGCCTCGCGGCGGTTGCCACAGATCTACACCTCAGTCTGCAACGACTGAGCGAAGCCATGGAGTCCTCCGATCTGACCCTGATCGGCCACAGCCAGGGCGGACTCATCGCCCGCCATGCGCTGCAGGAGAACGGCAATCAGGACCAGACACTTGCTCACGGCCGACAGCGATTGATTACCCTCTCCTCGCCCTTTTCCGGCATCTCCGCCGCCGATCATTGCGCCTCACCCTTTGCGCGGGTGATCAGCCTTGGCCTGGTGGTGCCCATCTGCTGGGCCATCAGCGGTGAGAAGTGGTATGAGATCACACACGCATCGGATTTCATCAGTAAGCCAGGTCGCTTACAGTCCAGCGTGGAGCACCACTTGCTGATCCGCACCGATGAACGCTCGAGTTGCCGCCGGCGTGAGAACGAGAGATGCGTGGAGGATGACTATGTGTTCAGTCTGGACGAGCAGTCGCTCCCTGCCGGAGCCGTGGATGAGCGGGTTGTCTCAGAGGTGATCAGGGTCGGACACGCCGCAGTGGTGGGAACCAACAACGCCATACCCAGACAACTCATCTCACTGTTGCAGGAAAGACAGATACTGCGGCAAACACCTCTCAGCGGCCTGCCTGAGTTTCAACGTTATCTGGCTAGACTCTATCGTCACCAGCCGGAACCAGCCTCCGATAGCGCACCATGAATCTGCTCTTATCCGCCCCCATCGACTGTCCTTATTGCGGCGAAACCATCGACATCACGATCGACACCACTATCCCGCTGCAGGACTATATCGAAGACTGCGCTGTCTGCTGTCGCCCCATCAGCCTGCAGCTCCATTGCACACCCGGCGAACTGCAAAGCCTCAGTGCATTACGGGAGGACGAGGTATAGTCGCTGAATGACTATAGGTCGTCTTCAGGGCTGCACTGAAAGCGCTCCAGGAGGCCTTGTCCGCCGCCGCGTTGTATTCCAACGGCAGGCCGAATTTCTCCCCGAACGCATCAGCACCCGGATTAGTGAAAGAAAGGGTCATCAGCGCCATTGAACACCAACACCTGTGCCTTCACCTGGCCAGCTTTGGCCGGATGTTCCGTCGGCAAACTGCCGTGGAAACTGCCGACCAGGTCGAGATCGACGCCACGCCGCGCCATCTCCAACACCACGCCGCCGCCGAAACAGTAGCCGATGGCAGAGATATCATTCGACTCTACCGTTGGGTGTGAAGCCAGCACGTCTCGCGCCGCCTGGAAACGCGCCTCGGCCTGATCCATGTTCTTTTTCACCTCGCCGGCGAACTTGCCTGCATCCTTGGGATGGCTGGCCAGTTTTCCGTCACCGTACATATCGACAGCCAGTGCGGTATAGCCCATCTGCGCCAGCTGATCGGCCCGGCTGCGAGCGTAGTCGTTATGCCCCCACCACTCATGCACCACCAGAATGCCGGGGCGTTTGCCGGCCACCGCATCATCGTATGCCAGATAGCCTTTCATCACGGTATCGCCCTCACGATACTCCACCGGTTCACCCACCACTGCGGCCTGGACAGTCACTGCCATAGCCAGCAGACATGCGCTCAATACGACCCTTTTCATTCTTCTTCTCCATCCTCTGAGTTATTAGGTAATAACCAACTGTAGTGCCAAACGCTTCCAGTTGGGAGAGGTTACTAACCAGGCCATTGCCAACGAGCCACGCTTGTAGCCCTGAGTGTAATAATATCAATGGCCTGGTTAGTAAAACCATAGAGTTAATGGGTACAAACATCTATCCTACTTCTCGCCTGGCATCTTGAGTACACTAGCCACATGCGTTGTCTTTTGCTGTTTTTCGCCATCCTCTTCTCTACTGCCGCCGATGCTGACGAGCTCTGGGCCGATGACGGCAAAGGTAATGAGATCACGATCCACACCCTGCCCGCAGAGGGCGATCTGCTGATGATCTGGTTTCAGGATCATGCGGAAGAGCGGGAATCCTTCGACAACATGCTGGCATCGATTAACCAGCTTGGTATCGAGGTCTGGCGCGTCGATCTGTTGGCCTCCTATTTCCTGCCTCGCAGCCGCGAGACGGTACGTACCCTGCCAGGGGACGGGATTGCCGCGGTGATTCGCAGCGCTCTGCAACAGCGAGACAAACGCATCCTGCTCGCGGCTTACGATCGCATGCCGCTACCACTTCTGCGAGGCGTTCGTCAGTGGCAATTAACAGCTACTGATCCACGTCTGCTCGGTGCCGTACTGTTCTACCCCAACCTTTTTGGCGCGCCTCCGCCAGCCGGGGAAGAGCCGCAGATCGACCCCATCCTGAATGCCACAAACATCCCGCTGGTGATCTACCAGCCCGCCCTCGGCAGTCTGCGCTTGCGGCTCAGGCAGTTCATAGAGCCGCTGTGGCAGGCAGGCGCCCCAGTCTATGTCTACCTGGTACCCGAGGTGAGGGATTGGTTCTTCATGGGGGAGGGTAAGCACGGTCCGGGTGAACAGGGAGATTCAAACCCTTGTTGAGCTGGCTGAACCACAACCGGTCACCCCGTTCAATCTAGCGCAGATCGACGGCCGCCGCTATGACACGAAAGAATTTCAGGACAAAGTGGTATTGCTCAACTTCTGGGCAACCTGGTGCCCCCCCTGTGTCGAGGAGCTCCCCTCCCTGAATCGCTTGCAACAACGCTATGCGGATCGCGCGTTACGCATCGTTTCCATCGATTTTCGCGAAACCCCGGAGCAGATGGCCAGCTTCCTGCAACGCACGCCGGTGGAGTTTCCTGTACTGATGGATGGTGACGGTCAGGTGGCCTTGAACTGGCAGGTCTTCAGCTTCCCCAGCTCATTTATTATCGACCGCCAGGGACATATCCGCTATTCCGCCAACCGGGCGATCGACTGGGACAGCCCTGAGGTTTGGCAGGTGATCGAAAAGCTGCTCGAAGAATAAGCCCGCTCTCAGCCGGCCGCCTCCACGCTCTGCTTGATATCATCAAGCTTACGAAAGACCTCCATGCTGTGCTCCTCCATCACGTGCAGGGCGCGCTTGAGTGCCTGGTAGTCCCTTTCTCCCCCGAGCAATTCGAACACCTCATGGGTCGTCTCATGCACGATCTCATGTGGACGCTCCAGCTCCTTGTAGTGGACCGAGGAGGAGAAAAAGTCTTTGCCTTCACCCTCGTAGTACCACTTCCCGAGGCGGCAGTTGTGGTGATCGACAAAATCGAACATCGGCTTGCCTTCATTGACGGAGAGATAGGTATTCACTTTCCACAGCAGATGGTCGAGCTTGGCCAGACCCATGAAAACGCTATCGGTAGTAACGGAAATGTCGCCGAAATAGCCATCCACTTCGCCGGTTATCTCGCTCAGGTTCTGTTCAAACCCCTGCACCTCGCCCCGCACCTGACTGATGCGCTCGATCAGCCGCGATGAATCGCCGCCAACCGACGCCACATTCTGCTGCATTGCCTGAATCACTTCGTTGGTTTCGCTGATCGCCGATTGGGTCTTGTCGGCCAGACCCCGCACTTCATCGGCGACCACGGCAAAGCCGCGCCCCTGCTCACCGGCCCGGGCTGCCTCGATGGCCGCATTCAGCGCCAGCAGATTGGTCTGTTCGGCGATGCCTTTGATCAGCGCCAGAATTGAACTGATTTCAGTGGCGCGAGTCGACATGCCCTTGACCGAACCCTCTGCATGGTTGGAGAGGGCTGCCAGATCATCAAGTGCTTCGGTGATCTTGGCGATATCGGTGGTCATGCCGGTAAAGTGCGAACGCACATTTTTCGCGCAGCTGAGTGTCTGTTTTGCCGATACCACCGAACCCGCCAGATCAGACTGAACGATGCCGAGGCCCGCTTTCAACTGCTGATTCTCAAACCCCATCAAGTCGTTGAGCTCTGTCTCGCCAGCGGATGCTCGCTGCGCTGCCAGCAGCTCCTGGGACTGGGTTTCAAGTTGCTGCTCGAGTTGCCTTATTGTCTCCTGAAGACGCCCATTTTCCGTTTCCAACTGCTCGATGCGCGCCAATTCCCTACCGTTAAACCATCCCATGAGTCGATCCTCGGAAGTCCCTATTTTTTCACAATGTTTTCAACTATCGACCAATTTCAAGAATGCTTTAGGTCAAGCCTTAGCTTTCAATTAAGAAATTATCACCAAAAACGTGATCTAAACCGGAGAACGTATTAGAGTTTTTTAATACACTAATAGGCGCTATCATAAGCCACATCCCGCTCAGAGACCGGACAACCAGCCATGGCCAATCAGACACCCCCCAAGAAAGAGACTGCGACGAAGAAGACCGTCGCCAAGAAGACTGCCGCAAAGAAAACCGTTGCCAAAAAGAGTACCGCAAAGAAGTCCACAGCGAAGAGCAGCACGAGCAAAAAGGCCGCTCCAGCCTCAGCAACAGAGCAGAAAACCGAGAGACGCAGCGAGTTCAAACTGTTACCCGGACTGATGCAGAACCTGCAGTCGGTCTTCGACAAGATCCACACGGACAATCAGTTTCGGGACGACCACCAGGATAAGGTCATTGAGGACTTCAGTGAGAAACTCACCCACGCCTTCGAGCAGACCCATCAGGCTGCCAAAGAGCGGGAGAAGCTGCTGCAGGAGAAACTCGAGGCGATCGAGCGTGAGCAGACCTACAGAATTCAGCGCATCAAGCTATTCAGCCTGCCTGGCACGGTGATCGCTGTTGCCGCCCTGATCTACCTCTTCTACGTAGTCCACGTCATGGAGCGTTCGATGAACAGTATGTCGGCCGACATGCATCAGATCGAGGGGCATATCGCCGCTATCGGCCAGGACACCAACCAGATGTCGGGTGGAGTCGTGACGATGAATCAGAACATGGCCCAGATCAACGGCAACATTCAGAAGATCGACAATCGCATGAGCGATATGAACGGCAACATGGAGAACATCAACACCAACGTCACGGGCATGAACCGCAGCGTAGGCGTCATGACCAATGACGTGGGCGCCATGTCGCACACGGTCAGCCCGGTGATGAACAACGTGCGCAAATTCATGCCGATGTTCTGAGCTTAACTAACCAGGTCATCTGTCTACTTGGCATATTCACAGGTATTGGTGGGGCAGGGCCCCACCCTACCGTCCCATTTCAGGGTGTAGGGTGGCGCTGCTCAGAGCGGCGTCCGGCTGGCCGCTACTCGTCGCCGAAGCTGGTGCCCAGCCGTTTTGCGCTGACGACCCAGGGATGATCCGCCGGCACCAGTTTTTTATATCCCGCCACATCCACCAGCGGTACCGGTACCGCTTCGTCACCCCGCGAGGCAACCATTACACCGAAGCGGCCCTCATTGATGAGATCGGCACAAGCCGTACCCAGCCGGGTTGCCAGCAGACGGTCCGCCGCCGAGGGAGTACCACCCCGCTGCAGATAACCGAGAATCGTGACCCGGGACTCCAGTCCGGTCAGCGCCTCCAGCTGGCGTGACAGGGTCACCGTATGGTTGGCGTGTTTGGCCTCCATCGCCTCGATCTCGCTCTTCAGCTCTTTGCGCTCCTTCTTCTCGATAGTTTTCAGCCGGCGCTCACGCAGCATATGGTAGTGCTCTGCCTCGCCCTTGGGCATAGCCCCTTCCGCCACAGCGACGATACTGAAGGGCTTGCCGCCTGCGGCACGGCTGCGGATCGCCTCAGCCACTTGTTCGATATCGTAGGGAATCTCAGGCAACAGAATCACATCGGCTCCGCCGGCGATACCGGAACCCAGTGCCAACCAACCTGCTCGATGCCCCATGATCTCCACCACGATGATGCGATGGTGGCTGTGGGCCGTACTGTGCAGCCGGTCGATGGCATCGGTAGCGATACCCAGGGCCGTATCAAAACCAAATGTGGTATCGGTATGGGCTACGTCGTTGTCGATGGTCTTCGGCAGGGTGATGACATTGAGCCCCTTCTCCATCAGCTGCAGGGCGTTTTTCTGTGTGCCCCCACCGCCCAGACAGACCAGGGCATCGAGATGGTTGGCGTGGTAGTTCTCCACGATCACATCGGTCATGTCCTGCTTCTTGCCATTGAAGAGCATGCGATGAGGCTTGTCGCGGCTGGTACCGAGGATAGTGCCGCCCCGGGTCAAAATACCGGAGAGGGTGGCGCGATCCAGGTGGGTGGTTCGGTTCTCCACCAGGCCCCTAAAGCCATCCCGGATACCGATCACCTCCATGCCATAACTTCCCTGCGCCGCCTTACCGACACCGCGGATGGCTGCATTGAGTCCTGGGCTGTCGCCACCTGAGGTGAGAATGCCGATATGCTGGGTCATGTGGGCTCCTGATGCAGCGAAGGGCGTTGGCTAAGGGTGGTTATCGGAGCGAGTAGGGTAGCCCAATTTGCGTGGTCAGATAACCCCTCGTCGTAGACTGGGAAACAGCTCACTGCCACTGGATCGAAGCGGAATGAGAGACCCGGACGCGCAGCTTTCCCCGGTGCCGATAGAACCAGCCCCTGACCTCCAGATGCCGCTCTACGAATGCCTCCGGCTTCTCGGATGTCATCGCCTGCCATACCGCGTGCGGAACCTTCACATCGACGCCCCCGTCCAGGTTGAGCCAGACCGACTGCCGACTCTGCCCGACTTTGGCCACACGGCCTTTGAGCAGATGAAACCCGGGGTCAGTGACAGCGGCGGCGTCATTTACCCCAGCTCGCCAGAGTCCGCGGCCAGCTTTTCGCGCCTCGGATTCTGCCATCCGGTAGCAGTCGATGTGAGCAAGATTTGGCGCTACCACGGCCTGGAAACCCAGACCCAGACGCAACAGGGCAGCCGTCAGGTTGTCGCCATCAGGGCTATAGATATGCGCCAGTCGACGCCGATAGCGATCACGCGAATCGACGCCTGGACGCAGTAGAATCTCTCCTCCAGCCCTATCGACCAGACGCTCCAGGGCACTCCTGGCGGCACGCGCGAAGGGCTTGTCTTCACCCTTGCCATGGTCTAACTCAGGGGTATCGAGACCGATCAGGCGGACGTCACGGCCGTTCTTGAGCCGCAGGGTATCGCCATCTATGACAAAGCGTACACTCTCGCGTTCAAGCCCTTCGGGCGGGCGACAATCGGCAGCCGGAGCGGCCGACACGAAAGGAGAGAGCAGAAAGCAACAGACCGAGACGAAAAAAGCCCCGCAGTGCGGAGCCTTTTTCCCGTATACCACCATCGGAACAACGAGGGTGCTGATCCGTCAGCCACTCCCGTGACTGGATGGGATCAACGATTGTATTTCTTGCGAAACTTGTCGACGCGTCCCGCCGTATCAAGGATTTTCTGCTTGCCGGTGAAGAAAGGGTGGCAGGAGGAGCAAACCTCCACATGGAGTTCTTCCTGACCCAGGGTGGAACGGGAGACGAACTCGTTGCCGCAGCTACATACGACCTTGATATCCTGGTATTGAGGATGAATATCCGCTTTCATGACAGACTCACTTAAATGTAAGGAAACCCGAATCCCCGGCCAGTAGGCGAGGGAAGGCGCGGAATAGTATGCCAAAAGTGGCCTTTTGGCAAGGCCATCCCGATTATTGGGGTGTGGGAAAGGGGATAATCTGGCCTTTGTGCGACTCTTCACGCCAGTCAGCCTGCAGCAGGCGGGCCAACCCACCGGGGCTGAGCAGGGTATCCCACATCATCTTTGACAGTTTCACACAGGCCCCCATGGGGGTGTGATTTCGCCGCTCCTGGTCGATCCGCCACTGCAGCCGGCGCATCTTTTGCTGACGCTCTGCGGGTAGCGTTGAGATATAGGATTCGATCGCACTGACACGCAGTTGCTCGAACTCACTGGGGTTGGTCTGCGCCAACTCGATAAGATAATCGAAATCGAGACTGGTTTGATTCACGGTTTTCATCGGGCCACTTTCACTCACACCTTATCCCGAACCTACCACAGCAAACTGGTCTTGTCCCTGCGCGAAATTCCTAAAATTGTGCGGTTATCTACCCCGTCAAAATAAAAACAATCGAATAATCAATTAGTAAGAGCCGAAACTTACAGTATGTCAATTTGTCGTCTTCTACCCGGACGGGTCCAGATTAGTCCCGTCAGCCGCCCAATAGGCCTGGGTAATCCTGTCCAATCGGATCTCGATCGCCTCGCCCTCGCGGGTTTCGACACAGAGATATTCCGCGCCATCTCGGGTACAGACATCCCGCGGCAGCACTCTGGCCTGCCGCACCGGTCCAGCTTGCGTCAACCAGCACAGGTCCAGCAGAGCGCGCTTCATGACAGCGTATTGATAGTGCTCATGCATGGCACAGGCGATAGGCATGTAGTCTTGTTCACTCAAACCAAAGCTCCGTCAATTTGCTCGCTTTACCTTAACCGTCTTAGAATCCGCAATTTAACCCACAAAATCAGCTTGGAACACCATGGCCAATATTAAAAGAGAGATTGAGAGTCTTAAGGCAAAGCTAGCCCGCCTGGAAAAGGAACAGCAGAAAGCCGAGGCTCAAGAGAAGGCCCTCGCCGTCGTGCAGGAACAGATCGATAAACTACTCAAGGACAACGACCTCAGCCTGGAGGCCTATATTCGCAGCAATCAGGTCCAGGTCAGCCGCATCCTGGCCAAAATTGAGCGTGAGAAAAATGCAGGTGCTGAGGCGCCCGCCAAACGCAGCAGCAAAAAGAAGGCGGCCGGCAAAAAACGCGCCGCCCGCAGCAAGAAGCCCACCCGCACCGTGAAGATCCCCGCAGGTCAATATGGCAATCTGCCTGGCTCACCGGATCAGGTTTTCGAAGTGAAGGAGAAGGGACCCCGGCCGAAGTTACTCAAGACCTATGCGGAAGAGGTCGGTCTCGAAATTTTCCTCGCGCAGTGCCGACTCAACTAACCCCATGAGCCTACCTCGTCGGCCGCCATGGCCGTCGAGGCCCTCTCATTTATCTCAGCCCGATCGCGAACTCGCCGCCACCAATGGCGACGGCATCTCAATACCAAACCCTTGCGCATAGTCGACCCCAATGTCGATCAGTCGCTCAAGAATCTGATCTGACTCCACATACTCGGCAATGGTGTACAACCCCATCAGATGACCGATACGATTGATCGATTCGACCATGGCCCGATCGACCGGGTCGTTGACCATATTCTTGACGAAACTGCCATCAATCTTGAGAAAGTCCACCGGCAAACTCTTCAGGTAGGAGAAGGAGGACATGCCGGTACCGAAATCGTCCAGGGCAAAGCGGAAGCCACGCCGCTTCAGCAGGCTGATGAACCGGGTCGCCTGATCGAGTCGACTAACCACCGCAGTCTCAGTGATCTCAAACGAGATCTTCTCTGCCGGTAGTTCGTACTTTCGCAACTGTTCCAGTATGTACTCATAGAGTGCGCTATCACCCAACGACTGCCCCGAAAGATTGATCGCACACAGGCCCAACTCCTGCAGCCGATGTGGATGATCCGCAAGCCAACTGAATGTATTGCGAATCACCCAACGATCCAAACTGCCCATCAGGTTGTACCGTTCGGCAGCCGGGATGAAGGCACCGGGGGTGATTTCGCCTCCCTGATCGTCACGCATCCTTAGCAGCACCTCCACATGTTCATCGCCGATCGCATGCCCGCCGATGGAGAGAATCGGTTGCTGCAAAAGGGAGAATTGATCCTGCTGGATCGCCGTTTCGATGCGGTTGACCCAGCGCATCTGACCCTGTTGCCGAGCGATCTCTTCGTCATAGGGCCGGTAGACATGCACCCGATTGCGGCCCATATCCTTCGCCACATAGCAGGCGGTATCGGCGGCGCTTAGTGCGCTGTGGGTATTTTCTGTGCTGGCGTTGATCTCTACGATGCCGATACTTACCCCGCAGGAGAAGCTGCGGCCCTCCCAGGGAAAGCGGAACTGGCGCATCGTCTCGAAGATGCGCTCTGCCATCTGCAATGCCGGTTCCAGCGTACAACGCTCAAGCAGCAGGCCGAACTCATCACCGCCCAAACGAGCAAGCACACCATCGACACCGATCGTTTGGCGCAGCTGGTGGGAGAGATGGCGCAGCATGGTGTCGCCGGCGACATGGCCACAGGTGTCATTGACCAGCTTGAACTGATCCAGATCCATGTAGAAGAGTACATGGGTCAGGTCGTAGTCCCTGGCATCGGTAAAGGCCTGCCGTAAACGTTGGTCGAAGGCATGGCGATTGTAGAGGTGCGTCAACGGATCATGGCTGGCGAGAAATCGCATCTCCCGCAGCATCGAGCGGGTTTCGGTGACATCTCGAAAAACCGTCACTGCCCCTTTCAGTTGCCCCTCATCAAGCATCGCATGGGTCGAGTATTCCACGGGGAAAAGGGTATCGTCCTGACGGCGAAAGGATTCGTCCTTGACCCGCAGCGGTGCTCCCTGGGTCATCACGCCGGCGCTGAAGCTGTGCTGCGCACCCTCCGGTAAGCGGATCATGCGATGTATCGGCTGATGCAGCAGCTGATCCTGCCGATAGCCCAGCATCCTGGCTGCGGCCAGGTTGACGAAGGTACAGTATCCCTTCCGGTCGACACCAAAGATGCCTTCCCCCGTCGACTCCAACAGCAGGCGCATCTGTTGATTCAGCTTGGCCAAACGGCGCGAGGAGTGGGCCAGCTTTTCATGTGCCGCCTGATGGGCTTGACCACGGGCATGGTTCTCAATGGCAAAGGCGATATCGCCCGCCACTTCTTCAAGCAGATCCTGAATCACCTCGTCAAAATATCCTGGTACCGCAGCATAAACCGTCAGCAGGCCGAACATCTTCCCTTGCCGCAGGATCGGCAACACCGCAGCCGACTGGCCAACCTGCGGCGTAACCGGCCGACACCAGGTCAGGTCGCCACTCTGCCAGTCGATCTGATCGATAATCACCGCACAACGGCCAAAAACCGCCATGCCGGGAGGCGAATCCGGCTCAAGCGCGATCGTCATCACGCCACCGCTCAAGTCACTCCGATTCGATGAGGCCAGCGGACGCACCTGCTGCGTGGCGAGATCCACTTCACCAATCCAGGCAGCGGCAAACTCACCATAGTTCACCGCGATCTCACAAAAGCGCTCGAACAGCACTCGCGGTTCCACATCATGGATGATGATTTTGTTGGTATGTGAGAGAACGGCATAGAGCCCATTCTTCCGATTGAGGGCCTGCTCCCGCTGATGAATGATGCCGGCCATCTGTTCGAATCGCTGGCTGACCTCCTCCAGTTCCCGGTCATCGGCTAAGTGGGCACTCACTTCACTCTCGTCACCCGCCAGACCATTCACCAGCGTTGTCAGCCTTTTGATGGGCGACAACAGAATTCGATTGATCAGCCAGGCCGTAATCAGAAAAACCAACAGCATGCCAAGACCGTGGATCAACAGACTCTGGCGCAATGCCGATGCCACATCAGCTCGAACCCCGGAGGCGGAAAAGCGGATGCTGAGCACACCCATCAATGGCACGTTTGCCGTGGCATAGGTCGCAGGGTAGGGGAGTGTCAGGTGGTAGTAATCCTCTTGCTCCGGCAGCTCGACCAGGACCACCCGCTCAGCCTTGTCGGGATTCGCCTCGAAAAAGCGAATCACAGGCTCGGCCATCTGCTCACTGTCATCAGATTGCGCGAGAGAGATAAACTCAACGCTCTGCTCACCCTGCACCCACTCTGCGACCGTTCGTGCCAAAAGAGCTGGTTGCCAGGACCCCTCAGGCAGCAAAGCCATGGCCTGACGCGCAACGGCTGCCTGCTCACGCAAATCAGCCAGTGCCTGCGACGTAATCTGACGGTAGTCGAGATAACCCTGTACCACAAAGTGGCAAGCGAAGAGCCCCGCCAGGGTGAGGACTATTTTGTTTTTAAGCCGCATTGCTCATCCGCATACGCCACCACGGCCAACCGGCCGCTGAGGATCGAGACTGGAATCAGACACCTATGTCTTGCGCTATCCCTATGAGGCAGCTCGCGCTTCCAGTGGTGGCGTGAGGATGCAAATGCTCCCTGGTGGGCAGACGGCCGCCAGAGGCGGCAATCTGCTTAAATTTAATGCCTTATGATAACTATTTCCAAATGACTTTAAAGTGGTTTCTCAACATCGAACAGGGACAGCAAGTCGGTAAGGAATCTAAATCCCAGCGCAGTGGCGCAAATCCTTGTCTCTGACTCGCACAACAGGCTCCTCTTTTGCGCCTCTGCGATCATCTCCTGCACGCTCTCCAGCCCCAACCCGGTGGCACGAGCAAACAGCTCAGACTCGACGCCTTGGCGTAGCCGCAGGACGTTCATCATGAATTCAACGATGCGATCCTCCGTCAACAGCAGACGGCTGCCGCGCAGTGGAGTTCCCTGCTCAATGCCAGAGAGATAGTCTGCCGGGTGACGCCGCTTCCAGCGTCGCTGAATATTGCCCTGCCTATCGGTCAGCTTGCCGTGAGCCCCGGCGCCGATGCCGATGTAATCACCAAAGCGCCAGTAGTTGAGGTTATGCCGGCAATGTCCACCCTCACGCGCGAAGGCCGATACCTCATACTGCTCGAAACCCGCTTCCTGCAGCAGACGCTGTCCACCCTCCTGTATCGCCCACAACAGCTCATCGTCAGGCAGTGCCGGCGGCTTGTGATGGAAGGGGGTATTGGGCTCCAGGGTCAGCTGGTAGTAAGAGAGGTGGTCCGTATTGAAACCAAGCGCGATCTTCACATCTTCCAATGCGTCAGCCTCGGTCTGCTCCGGCAAGCCAAACATCAGGTCCAGATTGATATGCTCGAAGCCTCCACGGCGCGCCAACTCGACCGCCCTGACCGCCTCGTCCGGGCCATGAATGCGCCCCAGTGCATGCAGACTGCCGGCATGGAAACTCTGCACCCCGATGGAGAGACGATTCACCCCCGCCTCGCGCAGGGCCGCGAACTGGGACGCCTCTACCGCTCCGGGGTTGGCTTCCAGCGTAATCTCGATAGGGTCCGACTGGGGCAGCCTCTCGCGCACCCCACGCAACAGCCGGTCAATGGCGCCAGGTGAGAACAGGCTGGGGGTACCGCCGCCGATGAAGATCGACTGCAGAGCACGCCCCTCGGCGAGTGGCGCCTCCGCAGCGAGGTCGGTCAGCAGGGCCTCCACATAGCCAGTCTCGTCGATGGAGCCTGACACTGCATGGGAGTTGAAGTCACAGTAGGGGCACTTGCGTACGCACCAGGGGATGTGAACATAGAGGGAGAGGGGAGGGAGGGGATTCCCGGCAGTCGCCGGAACGACAGAATCATTCATCCCGCTTCACGCTCGCCTTCCCCTCGCGATAGCAACCGCCTTACGCCTTGTCCCGCGCCTGCAGATAGGCGAAGTCGGCAATAGCTCCCCATTTGCGTGAACCGTCGAGAAAGTTCATATAGGAGTCATAGACCTTACGTGAGAAATCGTCTTTGCCGGCCAGCTCTTCAACCACCTCGCTGGAGTACTTGCGCAGGGTCGCCAGCACATCCTCGGGGTAGGTGCGGATATCGACCTTGTGTTTCTCCACCAGGGTCTTCAACGCGGCCGGGTTACGGGCGGTATATTCGGCCAGCATCTCCTGATTGGCCACCTTGCAGGCGTTGAGTACGATCGCCTGCAGATCCTTTGGCAACGCCTCGAAGGCCTGTTGGTTGATCAGCGCCTCCAGGGTAGTGCCAGGCTCATGGAAACCGGGATAGTAGTAGTATTTGGCTGCCTTAAAGAGCCCGAAGGCCAGATCATTGTAGGGATTCACCCACTCGGTGGCATCGATCGCCCCCGACTGCAGCGAGGTGAAGAGCTCGCCACCAGGCAGGTTCACCGGTGTGCCGCCGGCCCGCTTCAGGACCTCGCCGCCGAGGCCGGGTATGCGCATCTTCAGCCCCTTCAGGTCTTCGACGCTGTTGATCTCCTTGTTGAACCAGCCACCCATCTGCATACCGGTATTGCCGCCTGGCGCCGGGATCAGACCGAAAGGCTTGTAGAGTTCGCGCCACATCTCCAGACCGCCGCCGTAGTAGAGCCAGCCGTTCATCTCCTGGGCAGTGAGGCCGAATGGGACCGTGGAGAAGAACTGGGCCGTCTCGCTCTTGCCCTTCCAGTAGTAGGCAGCACCGTGCCCCATCTCGGCAGTACCGCGCTCCACTGCATCGAAGACCTCAAAGGCGGGCACCAACTCTTTCGCGCCGTAGACCTTCACATGCATGCGCCCGCCGCTCATCTCGTTGATCGC
>JARRNY010000081.1:0-19127 GCA_037384445.1 Candidatus Thiodiazotropha sp. | reverse complement strand
TTGGCTCCCCGGGACAGGCTCGAACTGCCGACCTAGTGATTAACAGTCACCCGCTCTACCGACTGAGCTACCGGGGAATAAGTTGCGAGGGGCGCATATTAATGAGACTGACCCCTTGCGTCAATAGTTTCCCGATCGAATTCAAGGCGGGCAGTTGAGTGGCGTGCCGTCCCAGCGTGTTGTTGAAACCCGTGCGCGGCCAGTGTTCGAGACGATCACGGCCTTGGGGGCTATGTCGTTCTCCGGATCGCAGAATGTGAGGGTGAGGTTACTGCCTGCAGAGTGTCCGTCGGCCCGGTAGATAACCGCCTTGCGCCCGCTTGTGGACTGCATGGCAATACCGATATTGCCCATGGGCTTGCTGACCTGCAACAGAGATTCACTGGGTGAGCGGTTGCCGTCGCTGTCACTGTCTTGGAACAGGATATAACCCTGCTCCCAGTGGGCATTCCCGCGGCAGTCCGTCATATTGCTGCTCGGACAGAGTACATGATCACGGCCTGTTTTTACCGCATGGCTGCGCGCCAACTGCAGGTGTCTGATGAAGCGGTTTATCTCAGCCGTTTGCTGGTTGCGTGCGCTGAGACTGTTCAAGGCAGGCACGGTAATCGTGAGTAACAAGGCGGCAAGCGCCAGAGTGGTGAGTAGTTCAAGCAGTGTGAAGCCGCGTTCTCCGGCGGCATAGCGATAGGATGCAATCCTTTGCATAGGTTGTCCCTCCCTGGAACGGTTCGAGTTGTGGGGGCACATCCTGTGCCCCATGGAATCTGCTAGTAAGCTATCAGGCTTTCAAAACCTTCTCAATGCGGTCTAGCGCCTTCTCCAGATTTTGCATGCTGGTAGCGATGGAGATGCGGACATGACCGGAAAGGCCGAAGGCGGTGCCCGGTACCAGGGCGACACCTGCCTCGGTGATCAGGTATTCGGAGAACTCCAGATCATTTTTCACGCCTGAGAGCTTCGAAAGCGCCTTCTCCACATTGGGGAAGCAGTAGAAGGTACCGTCGCTGGGCAGGCATTCGATGCCATCCATGCGGTTGAGGCGCTCCACCACGTAGTCGTGCCGCTCCTTGAAGGCGCCCAACATCTCGCTGATGCAATCCTGAGAGCCTTCCAACGCCGCCTGGGCGGCCACCTGGGAGATGGAGGTGGGATTGGAGGTGCTCTGGGACTGAATCTTCTTCATTGCCTTGATGATTTCGGCAGGGCCGCCGGCGTAGCCGATGCGCCAGCCGGTCATGGAGTAGGCCTTGGAGACGCCATTCAGCACCAGGGTGCGTTCCTTCAGGTCGGGACAGACATTGAGGATGTTGACGAACTCGTTACCCGGCCAGAGGATGTGCTCGTACATGTCGTCGGTGGCGATCAGCACACGGGGGTGGTCGCGCAGCACCTCACCCAGAGCCGCCAACTCGTCGGCCGAGTAGGCCATGCCGGTGGGGTTGGAGGGGCTGTTGATGACGAATAGCTTGGTCTTATCGGTGATCGCCGCTGCCAGCTGCTGGGCGTTGATCTTGAATTTCTGCGAAGCACCGGCTGAAACCAGTACCGGAACGCCGCCAGCCAGGATCGACATGTCGGGGTAGGAGACCCAATAGGGGGCCGGGATGATCACCTCATCACCCGGGTCCAGCACGGCCTGAGCCAGGTTGTAGAAGCTCTGCTTGCCACCGCAGGAGACCAGGATCTGATCAGGTGCGTAGTCGAAGCCATTGTCGCGCTTGAACTTGTCGATGATCGCCTTTTTCAGCGAGGGAGTGCCGTCCACCGCCGTGTATTTGGTGAACCCGTCGTTGATTGCCTGGATGCCGGCGGCCTTGATGTGGTCCGGCGTGTCGAAGTCGGGTTCGCCGGCGCCCAAGCCGATGACATCCTTACCGGCAGCACGCATTTCTGCGGCACGGGTGGTGACGGCCAGGGTGGGGGAGGGTTTGACGGCCTTAACGCGGCTGGATAGTTGTGAATTCATGTTCTGCAGTCCCGTGGTACTCAGCGCTGATCGGTAGTTCGATGTCATCATTCGTAGATGACGCGGGCGAGATGTCATAATAGCCAATTAACTCTGCACACAGAATCCCCAGATGAGCAAAACATTCAAACTCGTTTCCAAATTCGATCCCGCTGGCGATCAGCCGGCGGCGATTGCTGGTCTGATGGAGGGGCTGAACGACGGTGAGGCAGGCATGACCCTGCTTGGCGTTACCGGCTCGGGCAAGACCTTTACCGTCGCCAATGTGATCCAGGAGTTGCAGCGACCAACCCTGATACTGGCGCCCAACAAGACCCTGGCAGCGCAGCTCTATGGCGAGTTCAAGGAGTTCTTTCCCGAAAATGCGGTGGAGTATTTTGTCTCCTACTACGACTACTACCAGCCCGAGGCCTATGTGCCGTCGTCTGATACCTTCATTGAGAAGGACGCCTCGATCAATGACCACATCGAGCAGATGCGACTCTCCGCCACCAAAGCCCTGCTGGAGCGCAAGGACACCATCATTGTCGCCACCGTCTCCGCTATCTACGGTTTGGGTGACCCAAGGGCCTATCTGGGCATGATGCTGCATCTCAGTCGCGGCGACATCATCGATCAGCGGGACATCCTGCGGCGGCTGGCAGAACTGCAGTACACCCGCAATGAGGTGGAGCTGCATCGCGCCACCTTCCGCGTGCGCGGCGAGGTGATCGACATCTACCCGGCAGAGTCGGATGCCGAGGCCCTGCGCGTGGAGCTGTTCGACGACGAGGTGGAACAGCTCTCCGTGTTCGACCCCCTGACCGGGGAGATTCTGCGTAAGGTGCCGCGCTACTCCATCTTTCCCAAGAGCCACTATGTGACGCCACGGGAGACCCTGCTCAGCGCCGTCGATCAGATCAAGGAGGAGTTGAAGGAGCGCCTGACTCAACTCGAATCGGCCAACAAACTGGTGGAGGCTCAGCGCCTCGGCCAGCGCACACGCTTCGATATCGAGATGATCATGGAGCTGGGCTACTGCTCCGGCATCGAGAACTATTCGCGCTATCTCTCCGGCCGCAAGTCGGGCGAGCCGCCACCGACCCTGTTCGACTATCTGCCGGATGAGGCTCTGCTGGTGGTCGACGAGAGCCATGTCACCATCCCTCAGCTCGGTGGTATGTACCGGGGTGATCGTTCGCGCAAGGAGACCCTGGTGGAGTACGGTTTCCGTCTGCCTTCAGCTCTCGACAACCGGCCGCTCAGGTTTGAGGAGTTCGAACGCCGCTCGCCGCAGACCATCTATGTCAGCGCCACGCCCCGTGACTACGAGATCGAGCACTCCGGGGGTATCGTTGAGCAGGTGGTGCGTCCTACCGGACTGGTCGATCCAGAGGTGGAGGTTCGTCCCGCTACCAGTCAGGTCGACGATCTGCTGTCAGAGATCCGCTTGCGGGTGACGCAGCGCGAGCGGGTGCTGGTCACCACCCTGACCAAGCGCATGGCGGAGGACCTTACTGATTACCTCAACGACCACGATGTACGGGTGCGCTACCTGCATTCCGACATCGATACGGTGGAGCGGGTGGAGATTATCCGCGATCTGCGCCTGGGCGAATTCGATGTCCTGGTCGGCATCAATCTGCTGCGCGAGGGGCTGGATATGCCGGAGGTCTCTCTGGTGGCGATCCTGGATGCGGATAAAGAGGGTTTCCTGCGTTCAGAGGGCTCCCTGATCCAGACCATCGGACGGGCGGCGCGTAACGTCAACGGCAAGGCGATCCTCTACGCCGACCAGATCACCGGTTCCATGCAACGGGCTCTCAGCGAGACCGAGCGGCGTCGCGAGAAGCAGGTCGAACACAACCAAACCCACGGCATTACCCCGCAGACTATCCTGAAGTCGATCGCCGACATCATGGAAGGGGCCTACCCCGGGGCGCAGATGAACGCCAAGCGTTACGCCAAAGTGGCCGAAGAGGAGTTGGAATACGCCGAACTGACTCCCAAGCAGATGGCCAAGCGCCTGCGCCAGTTAGAGGATCAGATGTACCGGCATGCTCAGGATCTGGAGTTCGAAGAGGCAGCGAAGGTACGCGACCAGATCAAATCCCTGCAGGAGAGGGGGCTGGTAGCCTGAGCAAATCGTCTCCTGTCGGCGGCAATTGAAGCCCGTCTGTCTGAGTTATCTCACCGAAAATAGTTCGAAACAATCATATCTATTTAGATTTATAGGGTTTAATCTAGAATCAATCTAAGATTAAAATGACTATTTGGCGGCTCAGGTTTGTCGGCTTGGTGACTAATGTGATGGGTGATCTTGAAGGCATGTTGCAGGATATTCGCGCAGAGGCGGATTATGTCTGTCGCATGACCGGTCGTGGCCAACTGAATGATCAGACCCTGAGCGCCATGCGGCGGGTACCTCGCCAACGCTTCGTCAGCAAATCTTTCCGCTCTCATGCCTACGAGAACAGCCCTCTACCGATTGGTGACGGTCAAACCCTGACCCAACCGTTCATTGTCGCTTTGATGACAGACCTGGTTGATCCTGTACCGACGGACCGGGTACTGGAGGTTGGTACCGGTTCCGGTTACCAGACAGCCATACTGGCGCAGTTGGCCGAGGAACTCTACACCGTCGAGATTCTGCCCGCGCTGGCACAGGCGTCGCAACATCGGCTCGACGAAGAGGGTTATCGCAATGTTCATTACCGGATTGGCGATGGATACTATGGCTGGGAGGAGATGGCGCCGTTCGATGTGATCATGGTGACCGCCGCAGTCGAGACGATCCCCCTGCCTCTGATTCAGCAACTTGCACCGGGTGGTCGTATGATTCTGCCGGTGGGTAAACGACGCTACACACAAGACCTGATCCTGTTGCAGAAAACCCCCGAAGGCGAAATCAGCTCCACGAGTTTGCTTCCCGTGACTTTTGTCCCCCTGGCGGGAGAGCACTGTGTCTCTGACCCGTCAATGAATCTGGACTGATAGCTTCCCCTTTGCACTGCCATTGATTGCCAGACGGCCGCGGATAGGCCAGCCCGCTGGTGACCTCTATCGGTAAACAGACGCCTACCCGAATGGCACTTACTTAGTAGTTATTGGTGGGGCAGGGCCCCACCCTACACCCTGAATTTGAACGGTAGGGTGGGGCCCTGCCCCACCAATAACCGAAGATTTTCCAAGTAGACAGATCTCTTTGTGCTTATGTAAGTCCCATTCGACTCCTATCCCTGTTTTTACAGGCATTTAATGCCTGAGCTGATCAAGTCGAACAGTGGCTCGCCGATAAACTCTATACCGCCAGTCTGCGTGAGACTCGCCATGAAAATCACCGACAGCACACTCTCCCTGCAATCCTCGCATGAGGCTGTGACGCGTAATGTGGCCCGTGAAAGTCTGGAGTTTTGGCGACAGGGCGCCGAACCGGAGCAACTGCAAAGTGATGGGGAGGCTGTGGGCAAGCTTCGCCAACGCGCCATGACCCTGTTGCAGGGGCCGCCGGCTGAGGCGACACAGGGCCTTGAAGCCGAAGCGACAGAATCGCTTGTCAGCGGCAGCGAAACGCTCGACAACGTACAGGAGATGGAGGTGTCGCTACTGAAGCTGCTGGTGGAGCGCTTTACCGGTCATCGTATCCGCGTCCTGACCCCCAACGATCTTGCGCCAGCGACGGGCAATGCCGAGATGCCGGATCAGCCTGACAGCCAACAGGCAGAGCCTGAGCGTGCTGGATGGGGGCTGATCTACCAGAACTATCGCTCCCACTATGAGGCCGAGCGTACCCATTTTCAGGCGCAGGGTGTGGTCAAGACCGCTGACGGCCAGGAGATCAACCTCTCTCTGGAGCTCAGTATGAGTCGGGAGTTCTTCTCCGAGGAGACGATGAGCATCAGAGGCGGTGATGCCCTCAAAGACCCACTGGTGGTCAATTTTTCCGGTGCAGCGGCGGAACTGACCCGGCAGAGCTACCAGTTCGATATAGACGCGGACGGTGTCGCCGACCAGATTCACTTCGTCACGCCCGACAGCGGCTTCCTGGCGCTCGACAGGAACCAGGATGGCATTGTCAACGACGGGTCGGAACTCTTCGGCGCACAGAGCGGCGATGGTTTTGCCGATTTGGCCCGCTACGACAGTGACGGCAATGGTTGGATCGATGGCGCTGATCCCATATTTGAGAAGTTGCGCATCTGGTCCAAAGATGCCGAAGGGAGGGATCAGTTGGTTGCGCTTGGAGCCAAGGGCATCGGGGCCGTCTATCTCGGCCACACCACCACCCCATTTGAGATCAAGAGTGAGCAGAATGCACGACTCGGAGTGGTTCGGGATACTGGGCTCTATCTGCGCGAGGAGGGAAATGCGGGGTCATTGCAGCAGATTGATCTGGTGGTCTGAATCCCGAAGACCTCTGTATGATTCGCCGTCTTACAGGCGCGTAGCTCAGTTGGTTAGAGCGCTACCTTGACATGGTAGAGGTCGTTGGTTCGACTCCAATCGCGCCTACCAAGCATAAAAAAACCGGTCTTTGGCCGGTTTTTTTATGCTTGGTACTTAATGCGGGCAGGAAGCCTTAATCGCCTTCAGGTCCTTACGCCGATTATCCCGCGCATCAAGAAAAAGCCTATTCTGTTCGTACCTTGGTGGAGTCGGGGGTTCCGGGGATGAGGTCCGTGGGTATGAATGGGCTAAAGACTGCCCGATCCCGTCGTCCAGCTGCGGTATCGGCTCAATCATCAAGAGCGGGTCTTGAATCGTTCTTCCCGCATCTCGTCAATTTCTATGCCAGTCTTTGCGCTGGGTCAGGGATTTACCTGTTAAAAAGTTCATGTTTTTGTATCGAAAGCATTTTGCTGTAATTGACTCAGCAAGCAGGATTGGAAATTGGAAGAATGACTCCCAGTGATAGCCTGTAAAAACAAAAAAAGGGAGTAGTGCCGGCCAAGGATAGCGTTCAGGCCCACTGAGCCGTTCTTTCGCTTTCTTCACGAAGTCACTTGATTTAGATCACTCTCGAAGCGGTGAAATCCGGTTTTTTTACTGGATTGATATACTCTTTTATATAGACGGATCAGAGAGCATAAAAATGTATCATAAACCATGGAAAAAGCTTTATTTGTCACCAGGTGAGACGGCTAAGATCCTGAGTGTCACACCAGCAACCCTGAGAGGGTGGACCAATCGTGGAAGGTTGCGGGCGGAGACCACTGATGGTGGGCATCGTCGTTATCCCGTCAGCGAAGTGCTGCGCCTGGCAAAAAGAAACGGCGTGGAAATACAGTTGCCGGAAGATCTTTCTGTACGCGTGCTGGTTGTCGATGACGATGAGCAATTCTCCCAGTTCCTCACCGAGCTGCTGGAGGGATTGCCTGAAGTCTCCACTGTCGCGGTGGCCCACTCAGGCTATGTAGCAGGCAATATGATCCCTCGCTTCAAGCCCGATGTGGTGCTGCTTGATCTCAAGATGCCGGGATTGGATGGTTTTGAGGTCTGCCGGTTGATCAAGGCAGAGATCGAAACCCGTTTTATCCGCGTTGTTGCCATGAGTGGCTACTGCTCTGAGGAGAACCGGAGGGCGATCATCTCTGCCGGCGCGGAAACCTGCCTGGCCAAGCCCTTTGCCGTGGACTCGCTGAAGCAGGCTCTGGGCTTTGGAGATCACGAAGTGCGACAGGAACGCATGCGACCAGAAGTAGCAGTCCAAGAGTGAATCTCTCTGAGCAGCTTCTTCTCTATCAGAAGCAAGCGCTGTCACGGATACTGGTGGTTGATGACGACCCTGGGCAACTGGAGTTGCAGGTGGAAATACTCCTGGAGCTTCCGGATTGCCTGGTCGTAACTGCAAAAAACGGTGAAGAGGCGCTGAACATGATCCGACAGCAGCCGCTGGATCTGCTGCTGCTGGATAAATGCCTCCCGGATATGAGTGGTGATGAGATCTGCCGGGTCGTGCGTCAGGACTATGGCAACCACCTGCTGCCAATCATCATGGTGACCGGGCTGGGTGATAGCGAAAATCTCCGCAACAGTCTGGCGCAAGGCGCCAATGACTTCATCAAGAAGCCCTTCGATCCCGTTGAACTCCTCTCCCGTTCCAAAGCCGCGCTGGAAAAAAAGCAGCTGGTCGATCAGCTGGATAATGCCGAGTCCGTCCTTTTTACCCTGGCCAAAATGGTCGAGGCACGGGATCCCAATACCGGTGAACACTGTAACCGCCTGGTCGCGACCAGTGTCCGTCTCGGCCATGCTGCCGGCCTTGAGGAGAGGGAAATTGCAGCCCTGAAAAAAGGGGCGGTGCTGCACGATATCGGCAAAATAGGCATTCCCGATGAGATTCTGCTCAAGCCTGGGCCTCTGACTGATGACGAGTGGCAGGTGATGCGGCGGCACTCCGTGATCGGCGCTGACCTCTGCATTCAGCTCAACAGCATACGCGATGCGGTACCGATCATCCGCCATCACCATGAGCGCTGGGATGGCACGGGCTATCCGGATGGCCTTCAGGGTGAGGCGATACCGCGGGTGGCACGAGTTTTCCAGTGCGCCGATATCTACGACGCTTTGAGATACAAGCGCTCCTACTGCGAGGCACTTAGCGTGGAGCGGATCATTGCCATCTTCCAGCAGGAGCTGGATGAAGGTTGGCGCGATCCAGTGATCGGCAGGCTTTTTCTGCAAATGCTGCATGATGACCCGGAGGTCTTTGAGAGGGAGTGAAAACGATCCCGTCTCTGGAGGGCTGGATGTGGGTCAGAGCGAAGTCAGCAACAGGAGCAGCAGCGCCAGGAAGCCGACGCCCTGCCAGATGCGGTCGGTGCGTTGATGCCATTTAACGCGCTGTTTCGTGAGTGATTCGATCTGGCCGCGCTCCTGCTCGTCGAGCTCAGGGTCGATCCAGACCCGCTCATGATCAAGAATATCCGCCTCGACGCAGGCGATCATCTCGGTCAGTGACTTTCGGTAGATGCGATCTTCCAGGTCGATCAAGGCCGTGTGCATGGCATTTTGTACATGCATCAAAGCGGCTTCGGTATCCTTGAAGCGCGCCATGTAGCGGATATCACTGCCATCCTCCTGACGTTTCAGGTCTGGCAGAGTGTCCTGTATGCGGGCGCGGACCAGGCCAGGGTGCCCGCGATGGGTGGTCAGTGTCAGATATCCACTTTTCATAACACTGTAGTCTACCGCAGCTGGAGATAAGTACTAAGACGTGTTGCGCTTTATCAGTTCATGCAGCACTCCTGTATTAGGCCTATCCCGTGCCATACTTACTTATGAGAGAGGGAGCATTTCGAGGTAGGTAACATGGCAAACTATCAACATATTCTGGTTGCTATCGACTTTTCACACGAGACTGACAAGGTCTTCAACAAGGCTCTTGAAGTGGCTGCCAGTCAGGAGGCAAAGGTCAGCCTGATTCATGTGGTGGAGTACTCTCCCTATCTGTTTCCTCCCGATACCCCGCTACCGATCGACTTGGATCTGGAGGCGCAGTTTGTCGAAAATGCCAGGCAGCGTCTGCAGAATCTAACCGAGAGCAAAGCGTTGCCGGAGGCGGGGCGTTTTGTCGAAGTGGGGTCGCCGACGACAGAAATCGTGCGCGTGGCGCAGGAGCAGGAAGCCGACCTGATTGTTATGGGCAGCCACGGTCGCCATGGACTGCAGCGGGTCCTGGGGTCCACCGCAAGCGGTGTCCTGCATACGACTGCTTGTGATGTGCTGGCAGTGCGTATCAAGTCAGAATAACGGACCTATCACTGGCGTAAGTCTTTCTACCAGTTTGCATCCAGACTGGATCAAAACCTTACTATTTGTAATAAATAGGCAGTTTGCTCGCCTTTATGGTGCAAAGTAACTATCCAATTGTCCATCATAGTGAAAATAAATTAACCATCATTGCTGGTTGATTTCTGCGCCAAATCTCTAAAACACTCTAAAAAACAGTCGTATAGAGCTCCTCTCATGTTTGGCATACGGATTGCGCAGATAAATCATTGGAAGCGACCGCATAATGACCGAGCAGGAGGAGAGAATGGCAACGGCACCTTCGGTCCTGATTCTCGGGATCGGTAACTTGCTATGGGCTGACGAGGGCTTTGGCGTCAGAGCGCTGGAAACCCTGCAGCGACACTATGAGTTCCCCTCAAACGTGCGTCTGCTTGATGGCGGTACCCAGGGCATCTATCTGGTCCAGCATATCCGGGAGGCGGAGATTCTGGTGGTCTTCGATGCCGTTGATTACGCTCTGCCCGGCGGTACCCTGAAGCGGGTAGAGGGGGCTGAAGTGCCCAAATTCCTCGGTGCTAAGAAGGTGAGTCTGCATCAGACCGGTTTTCAGGAGGTGCTCGCCATGGCGGAGATGTTGGGGGACTACCCGCAACATCTGCTTCTGGTCGGGGTGCAGCCGGTCGAGCTGGAGGACTACGGTGGCAGTCTGCGCGATGCGGTGAAGGCGCAGATAGGCCCCGCCATCCAAATGGCGCTCGACTATCTGGCCGATTTCGGGATTCTGGCTCAGCCGCGTCAGGAACCCTTATCACCCAATGCTCAGATTCAGGGCGCGATTGCGGACATGCAGCAATACGAGGCCGAACGGCCCGCTGAGCACCAGGCCTGCCGGGTCGGTGATGCACGGGTGTTGTCGATGGAGGGATTCAGCCCCTCATCGCCGGCAACTGCTGGCGAAACCGGGACCCTCTCCGTCGGCGTGGACGCCCATCTCGACAAGTATCGGGATGGTGAGAACCGCTGATGTGCATCGGTTTACCTATGCAGGTGATTGAAGCCAGCCCCGGGCGAGCTCTCTGCCAGGGTAGGGGGGAGCGGCGCGAGGTGGATACGCTGCTGGTCGGCGAGCCGGCCCCCGGCAGCTGGCTGCTGGTCTTTCTCGATAGCGCCAGGGAAATCCTGAGCGCCGAGCGGGCCCTGCAGATCGATCAGGCGCTCACCGGCCTGGAACTGGCTATGCAGGGTGAGAGGAATATCGATCATCTGTTTGCCGATCTGATCGACCGGGAGCCAGAGCTTCCGGCCCACCTTCAACGAAAGCCGGTCGATCCGGCATCGGGAGTCTGATTATGAGTTCACCCCTGATCGAGGAGTTGATCGCCGGCCAGGGCCTGCCCCTGGTCGATGAAGCCTCCCTTGAGGCCTTTACCCAATCGCACCCACAGGTGCTGCTCTTCTTTACGGAAAATCCGCTGCAGTTTCCAGAGAGCAACGATGTGGCGGTGGTATTGCCGTTATTGATGCAACACTTTGGCGACCGCTTCCGGGTCGGCGTGGTGGCGCGGCAGAGCGAACGTCAGCTGCATGCCCGCTTTCCCTTCGATGGCTGGCCCTCTCTCGTGCTGCTAAGCGAAGGCCGCTATGTGGGCGCGATCAGCCGCATGCAGGACTGGGATGTCTATCTGTCTGAGATGGAGCGCCTGCTCAACAGCGAGCCGAGTAGCATGACCGGTTTCAAGATCCCGGTGGTCAGCGCCGACTCGACGCCTACCTGTCACTGAACCCTACCACTGTTTGGAGTGCCACTATGCATGAGATCAACATTCCGGTTTCAGAAATCGGGGCAGGCAGCCAGCCCAACGAAGAAGATGGGGCAAGCCTCGATATCCTGCAGCTGCCGGATGAGATGCAGACCTTTCGCATGCCGGAGATTGCCGATCCCGGACTGCTTGCTGAGGGCTCTGCGGCGAAGAAGCTGATGATCGAGCTGCATCAGGCGCTGCTCAGGTTGGCCGTCAATCGATCAGGCCAGTGTGAGGCCCTGGAACTCGATTCACTCGATGATGTGAACCGCGATCTGATGGATCAGTTGCTGGGTGAGGGCGAGGTCAGCATGCGCTTTGAGCACGATAACTGCCATGCCCGTATCCAGGAATCAGTATTGGCTGGGGTCTGGCGGGTGAAGTACTTCACCCCAGCGGGGGAGCTTTCCCGCGACACTATTGAGGTCGCCGATGTGCCGAAGCTGTGTCGTCGCCATGTCTTCACTCATGCGGCGCACCGGGCAGATATGAGTCGCGACGAGATTCCACAAGGGGTGCAGAATGCGCCGCCCCTGCTGGCAGAGATCAACGACAAGGTCGCCGAATACCGCCCCGGGCATGACTCGCATGTCATCAATCTCACCCTGTTGCCACAGACCGAAGAGGATTTGGGCTTTCTGATCGATCGCCTGGGGGAGGGGCCGCTAACCATCCTCTCACGTGGCTACGGCAACTGCCGTATCACCAGCACTGCGGTGGAGCATGTCTGGTGGGTGCAGTATTTCAACTCGCAGGACAAGAACATCCTCAATACTCTCGAAATCGGCGGTGTGCCGGCGGTAGCCGCCGCCGCCCCAGAGGATCTGCAGGACAGCGCTGAGCGTCTGGCGGAAATCATGGAGGTCTATCGGTGAACAACGTCTTCTTCGGCGGCTCCTATGGTGGTGACGATTCGAAGATCGAAGACGATACCCGTCTCGAGTGCAAGATCTGCTGGTATGTCTACGACCCTGAACATGGGGATGACTATTGGCAGATCCCGCCGGGTACACCCTTTTCTAAGCTCCCTGAGCACTGGAGCTGCCCCAACTGTGACGGCCGCAAGGATGAGTTCATGGTGATACGGAGCGGCGATGATCTGCCCTGAGTATCTGACACAAGGGCTGGAACAGGTCTTCTCCCGCATCGAACGGGAGCGCATGCAGGGCTTGCCGATCCTCAATAAGGCGTTGCAGGTGCGGGCGGTCGGCTTTCGCGAGTGGCAGGGTCACTGCCTCGGTGTACTCATCACCCCCTGGTTCATGAATCTGATGCTGCTGCCCTGCGAAGGGGATGACTGGCAGAACCTGCGTATTGGCGACAAGCAGTTGCATCAACTCCCTTCGGGGCCCTATGAGTTCATTCTCGGTGAAGAGACGGGGGTGGGGCGCTACCAGATGTGCTCACTCTTCTCACCGGTCTTCGAGTTTGCCGATCAGGTGACGGCAGAGGCTACGGCCGAGGCAGCCATGGCGGCGCTGATGGAGGCGGAGAACCGGGACACCATCTCCACCCATGAACGGGAGATCGAGCGCCGCTGGCGTGGTGATGAAGAGGGCGAGGGCGAGGAATCTGAAGCGACCGCAGAGGCGCTCGAGAGCGAAGAGTCCATGACCATCGGTGAACGTCTGGAGCAGCCCTTGAGCCGTCGCGATCTTCTGCGCGGCAAATTGGCGCGGGAGCCGCAGGCGTGAGTATCGAAGGCAGTCTGCGCATCGAACTGTTGTGCCGCGACAACCGGATACGCCGGGTGCGTATCCTCTCCAGCCGCCCTCTCCAGCTGCCGTTACTGTTTGAAGGCAAGCCGGTGGAGGAGGTGTTGCAGACCATCCCCATGCTCTACAGCATCTGTGCCACCGCCCAGGCCAATGCGGCGGTTACCGCTTGTCGTCAGGCGCTTGGCGCGGATGTCGATAGCCAGGTACTGCTGGCCGAAGCGATGCTGGTCTGGTTCGAAACCGCGCGAGAACACCTTTGGCGGGTACTCATCGATTGGCCGGGTTATCTGGGCGAGGCGGTCGAGCGCGAGGAACTACCCGGGCTTTCACTGCTGATTCCGGATGCGAAGAAGGCCCTGTTCGACAGCCAAGCACCGGCCTTCACTCTGCAGCCAGGCCTACAGCCCAAAGCGCAAGAGATCGCTCGCCTGATCGAGGGTTTTTCGCAGACCCTGCAGCGCTCGGTTTTTGCCATGCCGGCCGCAGATTGGCATGCCATGGATACTCTGCAGGGAGTGGAGCGCTGGATAGACGCCAAGCAGACAGCGGCAGCGCGTTACCTGCACAAGCTGAAGGATGCCGGTGTCGCCAAATTGGGCCAGAGCGGGATCGAGGCACTGCCGGATATCGACAACACTCTGCTGCATCAGCGCCTGCAGGAGAGCGATGCGGAGAGTTTTATCGCTGCTCCGGAGTGGCAATCGCGTCCCCGAGAGAGCAGTTGTCTGACTCGTCAGGCGGCGCATCCGCTGATCCAGGCGATGGCGCCGGTTTATGGCCAGGGGATGCTGAGCCGACTGGTAGCCAGGTTGGTGGAGTTGGCGTCGATTCCCACTCGACTAGCCGCATTGATTGAGATGATCAACACGGAAGAAAGAACGATGGTCTCAACCCTTTCCACCTCTCCAAAGGGTATGGGATTGGGCGTGGTTGAAGCCGCCCGCGGTCGTCTTATCCATCGCGCCAGCGTGTCAGGAGAGAAGGTCGAACGCTATCAGATCCTCGCACCCACCGAGTGGAATTTTCATCCCCAGGGCCTGGTGGCCGAGGGGCTGCTGGGGCTCTCCTGCGGTTACGAATCGAACCTGCGGGAGCAGGCAAGCCTTTTCATTAGCGCCGTCGATCCCTGCGTCGGCTACAGTTTTGAGTTTGTCTGATGCATGAGATGTCGCTCTGTGAAGGGGTGTTGCAGATCCTTGAGGATCACGCCCAAAGCCAGGGTTTTCATCAGGTGAAGACCGTCTGGCTGGAGATTGGCGCCCTCTCCGGGGTCGACCCGGAGGCGATGCGCTTCGGCTTTGACGCGGTGATGAAGGGTACCCTGGCTGATGGCGCGACGCTGGAGATCATCGATCTACCGGGTCAGGCCTGGTGCCTGCCATGCAGCAAGCCGGTGGCGGTAAAGGCTCGCTATGACGCCTGTCCCGAATGCGGCAGCTATCAGCTGCAGGTGACCGGTGGTGACGAGATGCGGATCAAGGAGTTGGAAGTCGACTAGTGGCGCTTGAATAGCGACGGTTGAACGCTCTGTGTTGTTGAAAAGATCGTTCCCTCTCCGCTTGCGGGAGAGGGCCGGGGAGAGGGGAATGGTGCACCTGTGAGTGCGGCGAGCATCTCAATTCATCACGGTTGTGGCTGGTGATCCTTTGGCTGGGTCATGTGGGTAATCAGATAATCTATTTTCGGAGGAGAACATTATGTGCACCGTCTGTGGCTGCGGCGAAGGCGAAACCCGGATCGAGGGTCATGAGCCGGATCATGAGCATGAGCATGAGCATGCTCATCATCACTCACATGACCATGACCACCATCATCATGATCATGGCGATCACCACCACCATCAGCATAGCCACGATTATGGCCAGGGTCCGGCCCATGCCCATGCCCCAGGCATGAGCCAATCGCGCATGGTGCAGATCGAGCAGGATATCCTCAGCAAGAACAACCAGTATGCGGCGGCCAACCGCAACCATTTCCGCGAACACGGCATTCTGGCGCTGAACCTGGTCTCCAGCCCCGGCTCCGGCAAGACCACTCTGCTGACCCGCACCATCGCTGACCTCACCGGCGACTATGAGATGGCGGTTATCGAGGGTGATCAACAGACTGCCAACGATGCCGAACGCATCCGTGCCACCGGCGTCAAGGCGTTGCAGATCAACACCGGCAAGGGATGTCATCTCGACGGCCATATGGTGGGCCATGCATTGGAAACCTTGCAGCCGGCCGACGGCAGCCTGCTCTTTATCGAAAACGTCGGCAATCTGGTCTGTCCTGCCGCTTTCGACCTGGGCGAAGCGCACAAGGTGGCGATCCTCTCGGTTACCGAAGGCGAGGATAAGCCGCTCAAGTATCCCGACATGTTTCACGCCGCCGACCTGATGCTGCTCAACAAGACCGATCTGCTGCCCCATCTCAATTTCGATGTGGAGCGCTGTATCGCCTATGCGCAACAGGTCAATCCACGTATCCGGGTGCTGCAGGTCTCGGCGACCACCGGCGAGGGGATGGGTGCCTGGTATCAGTGGATCGCCGCCACCCGGCAGATGGAACTGGTCGGCCATCCGGCGCTGTCGGCTTAAAGATTTTTCGTCTGCAAATGAACGCACAGGGTATGACGCTGTTGAAGCCACACCGAGATGTACCCCGAAGCAGGGCAGATTGGTGCGGCAAGCCGCACCCTACGCGTTCATCAAACATTTGTGTTTATTTGCGGACTGAATGTTTCAATCCAAACCTGCAATGGGGGTGACCGAACATGTGCCTGGCTATACCGGCAAAAGTGGTCGAAATCGACGCATTGGGCGATAACGCCACTGTGCTGCTGGGTGAGGTGAAAAAGCAGGTCTCCCTGGCGCTGGTGGAGGATGTGGCCGTGGACGACTTTGTCCTTATTCATGTGGGCTACGCCCTCAACAAGGTGAGTGAGGAGGAGGCGGAAAGGACCCTTGAACTCTTCGCCCAGGCGGGGGTGTCGCCATGAAATATGTCGACGAGTTTCGTCAGCATGAGCTGGCAAAACAGCTGGCGACGGCGATCCGGCAGGCGGCAGATAGATCGCGACACTATCATCTGATGGAGTTCTGCGGCGGGCATACTCACGCCATCTTTCGCTACGGTGTGCAGGATCTGATGCCGGAGAACGTGAAGTTCATCCACGGACCCGGCTGTCCGGTCTGTGTATTGCCGATCGGCCGCATCGACCAGGCGATCCATCTGGTGGAGGCGCATGACGTTATCCTCTGCACCTATGGCGATCTGTTGAGAGTACCCGCCAGTGGACGCAAGAGCCTGATCAAAGTGAAGGCGGCGGGAGGCGACGTGCGTATGGTCTACTCGACCCAGGATGCCCTGCGTATCGCCCGTGAGAATCCGCATCGGGAAGTGGTCTTCTTCGCAATCGGTTTTGAGACCACCACACCGCCCAGCGCAGTTGCCCTGCAACAGGCAAAGGCAGAGGGGCTGAAGAATTTCAGCGTCTTCTGCAACCATGTGCTGACACCAGCGGCAATCCAGAACATTCTCGAATCCCCCGAAGTACGGGAGTTGGGCACTGTCTCTATTCACGGCTTTTTCGGCCCCTCCCACGTCAGCTCCATCATCGGCAGCCGACCCTATGAGTTCTTTGCCGAGGAGTTCCGCCGGCCGGTGGTGATCGCCGGTTTCGAACCGCTGGATGTCATGCAGTCGGCCCTGATGTTGATTCGCCAGCTCAATGAGGGGCGCTACGAGGTCGAGAACGAGTACACCCGGGTGGTTACCCGCGAGGGCAACCAGAAGGCACAGCGACTGGTGGGTGAGGTGTTCGAGCTACGTCGAAGTTTCGAGTGGCGCGGTTTGGGCCAGGTGCCCTATAGCGCCCTTAAGATAAAACAGGATTACAGCGAACTGGATGCGGAGAAGCGCTTCCCGGTTCCAGTCTCGCAGGCTACCGACGTCAAAGGCTGTGAGTGTCCTTCTATCCTGCGCGGCGTGAAACGGCCCACCGACTGCAAACTCTTCGGTACTGTCTGCACGCCGGACAATCCCATGGGCTCCTGCATGGTCTCCTCCGAGGGGGCCTGTGCCGCTTACTGGAGTTATGGGCGCTTCCGCGAACCGGCCCAGCGGAGCGCCTGAATGTTATTGCGGAAAAGCACTCCGCAAATTTATGTAAATGGTAAGACGTTGAAGAATCTATGCGTAGGGTGCGGCTTGCCGCACCGTTGGATAAAGCGAATGCGAGCTCTTTGGCGCGGCAAGCCGCACCCTACGTGCTTATCAGACATTTGTGTTCATTCGCGGACTTTTTATTGAATACAGGTAGACAACCATGAACGCCGTTGTGAAACGTTTTCCGCTCAGGCTCGATACCCGCGAGGGTCGGGTCGATATGACGCATGGCAGTGGTGGGCGCGCCATGGCCCAATTGATCGAGGAGCTGTTTCTCAAACACTTTGACAACGAACTGTTGCGCCAGGGCAATGACCAGGCCGCCTTTGAGGTGAGCGCGGGACGCATGGTAATGAGCGTCGACGGCCATGTGATCTCGCCGCTGTTCTTTCCCGGTGGCGATATTGGTTCGCTGGCGGTGCACGGCACCCTCAACGATGTGGCCATGTCGGGGGCGAAACCGCTCTATCTCTCTGCCGGTTTTATTCTCGAAGAGGGTTTCCCCCTCGCCGAGCTGGAGCGCATCGTCGCCAGCATGGGACAGGCCGCCCGCAAGGCCGGGGTGCCGGTGGTGACCGGCGATACCAAGGTGGTGGAGAAGGGTAAGGGCGATGGCGTCTTCATCACCACCACCGGCATCGGCGTGGTACCGCTGGGGGTGAACATCTCCGGTGATCGGGCGCGCCCCGGGGATCGCATCATTGTCAGCGGCAGTATCGGCGATCATGGGGTGGCGATCATGTCGAGCCGCGAGAATCTGCAGTTCGAGACCACCATTGAGTCCGACTCGGCGGCGCTACACAAACTGGTGGAGAAGATGGTGGCTGAGGCGCCCGCTATCCGCTGCCTGCGCGATCCGACCCGAGGCGGGTTGGCGACGACACTCAACGAGCTGGCTCAGCAGTCAGCCGTCGGCATGCGTCTTGAAGAAGCCTCGATACCGGTCAAGCCGGCGGTCGCCTCCGCCTGTGAGCTGCTGGGACTCGATCCGCTCTATGTGGCCAATGAGGGTAAGTTGATCTGTATCTGCAGTGCTGAGGACGCCGAGCGTCTGTTGCCACTGATGCAGGCCGATCCCTTGGGTGCCGATGCCCGCCTCATCGGCGAAGTGGTGGAGGACCCACACCACTTCGTGCAGATGGAGACCCTGTTCGGTGGCAGCCGGGTGGTGGATTGGCTCTCGGGCGAGCAGCTGCCGCGGATCTGTTGAGGTAGAAGCGAAGGCACCGCAAATGAAGGTGAATGAACGCAAACAAGGCCCCACCCTACGGGATCCGTTAGGGTGGGGCCTTGCCCCACCGTTATCCTTCTGAACATGAACTTGCATCAGCAGCATGGTATGAGTTTGTCATGCGAATACTGTTTCTGACCCACGCCTTCAACAGCCTCACCCAGCGCCTCTTTGTCGAGCTGCGCGAGCGGGGCCATGAGGTGGCGGTGGAGTACGACATCAATGACGCGGTGTCATTGGAGGCGGTCGAACTCTGTCGTCCCGAGCTGATCGTCGCGCCCTTTCTCAAACGGGCCATCCCCGAGGCGATCTGGCGTCACCACACCTGTTTGGTGATCCATCCGGGTATTCCTGGTGACCGTGGTCCGTCAGCGCTGGACTGGGCGATACTCAACGGCGAGACGACCTGGGGCGTCACTGTACTGCAGGCCAACGGGGAGATGGATGGGGGAGATATCTGGGCCAGCGTCGAGTTTCCCCTGCGTGAAGCGAGTAAGGGAAGTCTCTACCGCAACGAGGTCACCGAGGCTGCGCTTGAGGCG
>JARRNY010000080.1:0-24875 GCA_037384445.1 Candidatus Thiodiazotropha sp. | reverse complement strand
TTGAAAAATGGTCGAGAATTTCCAGATCTGATAGAGTTGTCGCGGTGCCTGGAGTCGGTTCTGTTACCATTGAAGAGACCCTCCTTAAGTCGCCTGAGCAGAGAAAACGTCTGGTTTGGCAATGGTATAGGACCAACGATAAAGTTATTGCTTCGAATATGTCAGCAAAGCTGAATAATCTGATCGGAATAATTTCAGGCAAACCCGACATTGCAGTTGTTGTCATCAGCAAAGAGATCATTCGGAACGAGGAGCGCGCCGCAGGAGTTCTCGAAGCGTTTCTGAAAGCCTATCTTGCACAGGCTGGGGACAGCACCTGATTATCAATAACGTGCGATTGGATGGCAACGGATGTGCCAGTTTCAACCTGCGGATAGGATGAGCCGCAATGAACTATAGTCAAGTCTAGGAATGTGTATGAATACCACCGGATACCTTATGAAAATCTTCTTACTGCTTGTCACGGCGCTAATGGTCAGCGCCTGTTCGACACCATCGGCTATCAACGCTCAACCCGAGGCAACGAATGCAAGCTCAGCCGAAGCTGTCGGCTCACCCGTCTACGTTATCGGCCCCGGGGATAGTCTTAATGTGTTCGTCTGGGGTGACAACGAACTCTCCACCGAAGTGGTGGTGCGTCCTGACGGGTTGATTACCACGCCTCTGGTTGAGGATCTGCAAGCCAGTGGTCAGACGCCAACGGAGCTGGCAAGAAATCTGGAATTAAGACTCTCGAAATTTGTCAAGAATCCTAAGGTGACCGTCAGTGTCACCAACTTCGTGGGCAGATACACCGAACAGGTGAGGGTGGTCGGACAGGCGGCTCAACCCCAATCGCTGCCATATCGTGACGGTATGACGCTGCTCGACGTTATCATCTCGGTCGGCGGACTGACGGAGTTTGCTGCTGGTAACAAGGCGAAGATCGTGCGCAAGATAGGCGGCAAGACCCATGAGTTTCGCGTCAGACTCGATGATCTGATACGGGATGGTGACATCTCTGCCAATACCCGCATGATGCCAGGTGATGTCCTGATTATCCCGGAAACCTGGTTCTAAGACAGATTGCGATCACTTTTGATTAGTAGACTTCCACTTCAGCATTATCCGAGTAAATGCCCATGAGCAGCATTGAAAAAGCCATTGAGCGCCTGGCTAAAACGAAAGCAACAAACCTGAAAAAGCCGGATAGTGCGCAGCCGAGCCCGAGTGACAATCCGGAAGAATCCAGGCCGCGTTCGAGCATCGATTCATATGAGGTGGAGGCCCGACAGCCGCCACAGGAGCAGAAACCGCCGGTTAGCCCCCCTGAAGCATCACCGCGGAAGGCTAAACCCAACCAGAAGATTACCCTGGACTATAAAGCGCTTGCCGCTCTGGGGTATGCGGTACCCGACAGCGAAAGCAAGCAACTTGCCGAAGAGTACCGGATCATCAAGCGGCCGGTTGTGATGAACGCATTTGGCAAGGGGGCGGCTCCCATCGAGCACGGCAATCTGATCTCAATCGCGAGTTCCCTACCTTCCGAGGGCAAGACCTTCACGGCACTCAACCTGGGTATGAGCATCGCTTCTGAGATGGATGCCACCGTGCTGTTGATCGATGGTGACGTAATCAAGGCCTCTCTCACCAAACTCATCGGTGCCGATAGCAATCGTGGTTTGATCGATCTGCTGGAAGATACTGAGTGCAAGGTGAATGATGTGATCCTCGATACACAGAATCCCAAACTCAAGATCATTCCCGCCGGCACCCGCTCAGCCCAATCGACTGAACTGTTGGCCAGTCAGGCCATGGAGAGACTGCTGGCTGAACTTGCGGAACGCTATCGGGACAGGATCATTCTATTCGATTCCCCGCCGATTCTGGCCACCAGCGAGGCTTCAGTGCTCAACCATCTGATGGGACAGGTGCTGCTGGTGGTAGAGGCTGGCGGTACGCCGGTTGATGCGGTCAAGGATGCGATTTCCCGACTCGATACCGACAAGGCGGTCGGTTTGGTTCTGAACAAATCGCGAAATTCCAAGGCTGGCGGCTATCTTGGTAGCTACTATTAGTCCAGTAGCGGGTAGGGTACGAGATCCATTGATTAAAAAATTGTGAAAAATATCCCAAAATACCACTTCCGCTTCTCGGGCATTAGTCGCTTGATTTCCTCCTTTTTTACCAGTCAGTAGCGGTTGTACAGGACTAATAAAGTAATTAAGTATTTGTTTATAATGCTAATTAACTTGCCTTAATCTGGCTGATCCATACTGAGCAGAACCTCTTTTCTGGCTTTTCCGGCCCCTGGACGTCCTCTTGAGTCTGCGTAGGGGAGTCTGGATAATGCCTCGCTCAAGACACACAACAATTACAGATTCGCCCTGGGTGGGACTAAAAACGATGAAATTATGCCTATTGAAGGAGTCATTGCCGGGTGAAACCCGGGTGGCACTCTCCCCGGAAATCGCCAAGAAACTCATTGCCAAAGGCTTCGAGATTGCGGTCGTCAGCGGTGCGGGAGAGAAGGCTCACTACAGTGATGATCAGTATCGTGAGGTTGGCGCTGAGGTGATGGATGAGGCCCAGGCCATGCAGGCCGGGATCTTGATCAAGGTCAGAAAACCTACGCTTGAAGAAGTTAAACGTCTCCCGGCTGATACCATTCTGATTGCCCACGTCGAGTCGTGCGAGACTGACGAGGTCTTGAAAGCCTTGCTCGCCAAGGGCATCACTTACCTGGCTATGGAGCGTATCCCCCGTATCTCCCGGGCCCAGTCGATGGATGCCCTCTCATCGCAGAGCAATATCGCCGGCTACCGGTCTGTGATTGAAGCAGCCTCACACTACGGCCGTTTTCTGCCGCTCATGATGACTTCCGCCGGTTCTGCAAAGCCCGCCAAACTAATTGTATTGGGTGTGGGTGTTGCCGGTCTGCAAGCCATCGCCACTGCCCGTCGATTAGGCGCTGATGTTTCTGCCTACGATGTCAGGCCAGAAACCAAGGAGCAGATCGAATCACTCGGTGCCAAGGCGATTGAACTGGATGTGGGCGAGAGCGGTTCAGGTGAGGGCGGCTATGCCAAGGAACTGTCTGACGAGGCCAAGGCAAAACAGCAACAACTGCTTGCCGACGAACTCAGCAAGGCCCATGTGATCATCACTACCGCACTCATACCCTGCCGTCCTGCACCAACATTGATCACTGAAGAGGTGGTCAGGAATATGCGTGAAGGCTCGGTGATCATCGATTTGGCGGCGGCCAACGGCGGTAACTGCCCACTGACCGAGGCCGACAAGGTTGTGGTCAAACACGGGGTCATCCTCGTCGGCCACACCAACTACCCGGCAATGGTGCCTACTGACGCAAGCGCTTTCTATGCCGGCAATATCATGAACCTGCTCAATATCATGGTGGATAAGAGTGATGAGGGCCTGGTACTGAAAGATCTCAACGATGATGAGATTACGCTCGCCATGCAGGTCAAGGCTGATGCCTGACCACGCCGGGTTTCCTGACAACACATCAAAAATGACCAATTAAAAAAAGGATAGATCGATGCCTGATACCCTGGTTGCACTCTATGTCTTTGTCCTCGCCTGCTTTATAGGCTACTGGGTGATCTGGGGCGTGACGCCCTCGCTTCACACTCCTCTGGTGGCTCTGACCAATGCGATTTCGGGCATTATCATCATCGGTGCTTTGCTGGTGACGGGGCTCGAGTCTGCGGGAACCGCCGCCGAATTGTTTGGATTCGTCGCTGTCCTGTTGGCTTCGATCAACGTTTTCGGCGGGTTTCTGGTGACAAACCGCATGCTCGCCATGTTCAAGAAGAAAGATAAATAAAGGGCGCATTCATGGAGATCTCCGCTAATACACAGGCCATTGCCTACCTCGCCTCGGCGATACTTTTCATCCTGGCGCTGAAGGGCTTGACCCACCCGGCTTCCGCCCGTCGCGGCAACTATCTCGCCATGACCGGCATGGGCCTCGCTATCGCAGCCACCCTGCTTGGCAACGAAGTCCAGTCCTATGGTTTCATCATCGCCGGCGTTGCGGTTGGCGCCGTGATCGGATCAGTGCTCGCTGCACGGGTGCAGATGACCGCCATGCCGCAACTGGTCGCCGCACTGCACAGTTTCGTCGGTATGGCTGCGGTTCTGGTGGCCATCGGTACCTACCTCAACCATGACGCAGCGGGGACCCTCAACCCGGTGATGATGGGCGAGTTGTCCGCCGGCATCATCATTGGTGCCATTACCTTCTCAGGTTCGGTGGTGGCTTTCGCCAAACTGCAGGGTCTGGTCAGCGGGGCTCCGGTCAAATTCAAGGGCCAGCATATGCTCAATGCTGCCATCGCGGTGGCGACGGTACTCCTGGGCGTCCACTTCGGCATGACCGAGAGTATGACATCGCTGGTGCTGATGACGCTGCTCGCTTTCGTGCTCGGTTTCACGCTGATCATTCCTATCGGCGGCGCCGATATGCCGGTGATCATCTCCATGCTCAACAGCTACTCGGGTTGGGCAGCGGCGGCGACCGGTTTCACCCTGGGCAATCTGCTGCTGATCATCGTCGGTGCACTGGTCGGATTCTCCGGCGCCATCCTCTCCTTCATCATGTGTCGGGCCATGAACCGCTCCATTATCAACGTGGTGTTCGGTGGTTTCGGCAGTGAAAGCGGCGGCGAAACCAGCGCCGTAGGGCAAGCGGCGCAAAAGGGCGTCAAGTCCGCCTCAGTGGATGATGCCATCTACTGGATGGAGGACGCCAACAAGGTGATCATCGTGCCGGGCTACGGCATGGCGGTAGCGCAGGCGCAGCATGCCTTGAAAGAGATGATGGAACTGCTCGAAGCGCGGGGCGTGGCGGTCAAGTTCGCCATTCATCCGGTGGCCGGGCGCATGCCGGGTCATATGAATGTACTGCTGGCTGAGGCCGATATCCCCTACGACCATGTGTTGGAGATGGATGAGGTCAATCCCGAGTTCCCGACAGCCGATGTGACCCTGGTGGTGGGCGCCAACGATGTGGTCAATCCAGCGGCCAAGTCCGATAGTTCAAGCCCGATCTACGGTATGCCCATTCTTGATGCAGCCAAGTCGCGGCAGGTCTACTTCCTCAAGCGCTCCATGAGCCCGGGGTATTCCGGTGTCGACAACCTGCTCTTCTATCAGGACAACACCTCCCTGATCTTTGGCGACGCCAAGGACACCATTGAGGGCATGGTCTCTGCACTGAAGGGCGGTGGGCATTGAGGAGCCTTCGGCAGATCGCTTGAGGGATTCATAACTCCATACCGATCGGTGGGGCAGGGCAGGGGCCTTGCATCACCTTCGTCTCCAGAGTGTCAATGACCCGTTTTCATGCTTGATGATTCGGTTTGCCGCCCACTCCCCCTGCAGCCTGTGCCCCGTCGATAGCCAGCCGCCAACCTACATCGTGACGTGGCTGTGGTAACATCACGGCTTCCATCACAAACCACCGTTTGAGCACTCTCTGCACGCCCGATCGTGACGCAGACCGACCCCGACTTTCCCGACAAGAGCGAACTCTCCCTCTGCATGCAGGCGGATCGACCGGCCCTGTCGCGCCGACTGCGCGGGCTGCGCAAGCGCGCCAAGTCGCAGCAACCCTTCAGCGAAGGCTTGCTCAAGCTGCTGCAATCGATTCGGGCCTCCCAGGAGCGGCTGAGCCAACGCCAAGCCCGACTACCCGAGCCCGCTTTCCCCAGCGAATTGCCGATCAGCGAACGCCTGGATGAGATCAAGGGACTGATCGAGGCCAATCAGGTTGTGATCCTTTGTGGTGAAACCGGCTCGGGTAAATCGACTCAGCTGCCGAAGATCTGCCTCAGTCTCGGACGCGGTGTTGCCGGATATATCGGCCACACTCAGCCGCGAAGGATTGCCGCCCGCAGTCTGGCCGCCCGCGTGGCAACTGAATTGAATAGCAAGACTGGCGACTTGGTTGGCTACAAGGTTCGCTTCAACGATCACGTGGGTCCTCACAGCCTGGTCAAACTGATGACCGACGGCATTTTGCTGGCTGAGATTCAGCAGGACCCCCAGCTCAACCAGTATGACACCCTGATCATTGACGAGGCCCACGAACGCAGTCTCAACATCGATTTCCTGCTGGGCTATCTGAAGCTGCTGCTGCCCAAGCGCCCCGACCTGAAGGTGATCATCACCTCGGCGACGATCGATCCCCAACGCTTTTCCGACCATTTCGACGCTGCGCCGGTGATCGAGGTCTCCGGGCGTACCTATCCGGTTGATCTGCGCTATCGTGCCCCGGAGGAGGAGTCGCTGGCGGAACGGGACGATCCCTTGCAACAGGCCATCCTCGATGCAGTGGATGAACTCTCGACCATCGATCGTGGCGATATTCTGGTCTTCCTAAGTGGCGAGCGGGAGATCCGTGAGACCGCTGAGACCCTGCGCAAACACAAGCTGCAGTTGACCGAGGTGTTGCCGCTCTATGCGCGGCTCAGTCCGGCGGAGCAGTCCCAGGTCTTCAAGCCCCACGGCAGCCGACGCATCGTGCTGGCGACCAATGTGGCCGAGACCTCGCTGACTGTCCCCGGTATTCGCTATGTGATCGACACCGGTTTTGCCCGCATCAGTCGCTACAGCCATCGCAGCAAGGTGCAGCGGCTGCCGGTGGAGCGGGTTTCCCAGGCCTCCGCCGATCAGCGCAAGGGGCGCTGTGGCCGGGTCGCTGCCGGTGTCTGCATCCGCCTCTATAGCGAAGAGGACTTCGCTGCCCGCCAGCCTTTCACCGAGCCGGAGATACAGCGCACCAACCTGGCTTCGGTGATACTGCAGATGAAGCTGCTTGGCTTTGGCGAGATCGATCACTTTCCCTTTATCGATCCGCCTGATCGCCGACTGATCAAGGACGGCTATCGGGTACTGGAGGAGATCAATGCGGTCGACGGCGAGCAGCGGGTGACCCGTATCGGTCAGCAGTTGGCGCGCCTGCCGGTTGATCCCCGTATCGGACGCATGTTGCTCGCTGCGGCCAAGACTCACTGTCTGCGTGAGGTGATGGTGATTGCTGCTGCGCTTAGCGTGCAGGATCCGCGTGACCGTCCGCTGGACAAACAGCAGCAGGCCGATCAGGCCCACGCCCCCTATCGGGATGAGCGCTCCGACTTCCTCGGTTTTTTGAAGCTCTGGCAGGAGATGGAACAACAGCGGCGCCATCTCTCCAAACACAAGTTCCGCCAGTGGTGCAGGAGCGGATTTCTCTCCTGGACGCGCATCCAGGAGTGGCATGACATCCACACCCAGTTACGTACCCAGCTGCACGATATGGGCTTTAAGGAGAGCGAGCAGGAGGGCGGGCATGAAGCGATTCATCGCGCCGTGCTCAGTGGCTTGTTGAGCCATATCGGTCTGCGCAGCAAGGAGCGGGACTACCTGGGTGCGCGCAACAGTCGCTTCCATATCTACCCGGGCTCCGGGTTGTTTAAGCGCCAGCCCAAGTGGGTGATGGCAGCGGAGCTGGTGGAGACCAGCAAGCTCTATGCACGAACCCTGGCGGAGATCGATCCGCGCTGGATCGAATCGGCGGCGGGTCATCTGCTCAAACGCAGCTATTCCGAACCGCACTGGGAGAAGAAGCGGGGGCAGGTAGCCGGCTACGAAAAGGTCACCCTGTTCGGTCTTGTGGTGATCACCCGGCGCAAGATCAATTTCAGTCCCATCGACCCGGCCGTCGCGCGGGAGATCTTTATACGCTCGGCCCTGGTGGATGGAGATTTTCATACGCGCGCTCCCTTCTGGCGCCATAACCAGGAGTTGATCGCCGATGTGCGGGATCGGGAGGCCAAGTCACGCCGACGGGATATCCTGGTGGACGAGGAGCGTATCTACGCCTTTTATGAAGAGCGCATTCCACCCGGCATCTCCACCACCCCCGATTTTGAACGCTGGTTACGCCAGGATGCCAAGGCCCACCCTAAACGTCTCTACCTGCGCGAAGAGGATCTGATCCGGGAAGGGGCCGAGCGCTTTGATCGTGACGCTTTTCCCGATCGGTTGGAGCTCAATACCATGCAGCTCCCTCTGGAGTACCACTTCGAACCTGGCCAGGGCTGTGACGGGGTGACTCTGGTGGTGCCGCAGGATGCACTCAACCAGATCACAGAACCGATGCTGCAGTGGCTGGTGCCCGGACTCCTCAAAGAGCGGGTGGTCGCTATGATCCGGGGACTCCCCAAATCCCTGCGTCGTTCATTCGTCCCTGTACCCGATTATGCCGAGGCCTGTCTCAAGGAGTTGCCTCCTCGGGGGCGTCCACTGCAACAGGTCCTGGGAGAGCGCTTGAAGGCCATGACCGGGGTTCATATCCCCGAGTCGGCCTGGCAGGAGGGGGGGCTGCCACCTCATCTGCGTATGCAGGTCAAGGTGGTCGACCGGGATGGCAAGGCGCTGGATGTGAGCCGGGATATCAACCAGCTGAAGCAGGCGCATGCCACGCAAGAGGGGGCTTCGCACCGTCAACTGCAGGCCCCGGATTTTGAGCGGCGGGATTTGAAAAAGTGGGAGGTCGGCAACTTGCCACCCTCCTTGACGGTAGAACAGGGGGGGATCGCTCTGCGTGGTTATCCCGCCCTGGTGGATGAGGGTGATAGTGTAGCCGTCCGCCTCATCGACGCCGAGGCCAACGCCGTGCAGTTGCATCGAGGCGGTGTCAGACGCTTGATTATGCTGGGACTGGCCAAGGAGATGCGCTATCTACGTAAAAACCTGCGACATCTCGACCGAATGAGGCTCGTCTACGCCAAAGTGCCTGCTACGACTGATGAGAGACAGACAAAAACATCGGCAAATCTGGAAGAGGCGCTGGTCAGTCTCATCGTCGATCGTTGTTTTCTCGAAGGACGTCCCGACATCAGGGAGGAATCCGTCTTCAAGGAGCGCCTTGAGCGCCACCGGGGAGAGCTGATGTCGCAGGCCAATCAGGTCTGCGATCAGTTGATGAGCATACTGGATCGCTATCATCAGGTGCGAAAAGCCCTCAGCGCTATCACGCAAAAGAACTGGCTGGATTCGGTGAGGGACATGCAGGCGCAGCTCGACCGCCTTATCTATCAGGGCTTTATGACTGAGGTGGCGGAGTCCAACCTGCATGACTATCCACGCTATCTGGATGCCCTGCTCAAGCGCATCGAAAAACTGCCTCATGCGGCCGGGCGAGACCGCCAGCGGATGGGGGAGATGGCGGAATTGCTGCAACAGTGGTCGTCCTGGGAGGCGCAGTGCCGGGAGGAGGGTCGGCTCGACGCGCGTGTCGATGAAATACACTGGCAACTCGAAGAGCTGCGGATCTCCCTCTTTGCCCAGGAAATAGGAACCGCGTTCCCGGTCTCTGTGAAGCGGGTTTCAAAACGTTGGAAGGAGCTCGGGCTCTGAGTCCTGGCGGCGTGCCCGCCGATTCACCGTCATCCCTGTTTAACCTCGCTGACATATCATTGTCATCGTAGCGGGGTAGAGTTCGCAGCGTGGGAACGCCTTCCGCTACAGGCTGATACGGTCTATTGATATAGGGTCTGCGGCAACTGAGAGGCGTTTCCAATTTCCAGTCTTCTACCCGTATTCTTGCCTCATCGCCAGCCTCATTGCCGGTCACCATCTTGGGTGAATATCCCCACTTATGTTATTGTTCAGGCGCTATAAATATCATTGGGGAGTCTTCTATGTCAGCCTGTTGTTGCGGATCCGGCGTCGAATTTGATCAATGCTGCGGCGCTATTCTCGCGGGAACGCGCAAGGCCGAGAGCGCTGAGGCGTTGATGCGGGCGCGTTATGCAGCCTTTGTCACCAAACAGGTCGACTTCCTGCATGAATCACTGCATCCCAAGCATCGGCAGGACCATGATATCGCCGCTACCCGCCGCTGGGCCGAGAGCGCCCAGTGGCTTGGTCTGCAGGTAGTGGGTAGTAGGGCCGGGGAGGATGGAGACAGCGAGGCTACCGTCGAATTCATCGCTACATACAAAGAGGGTGGGATCGTCAAACCGCACCACGAGGTGAGTCGCTTCAGTAAACTGGATGACGAATGGTTCTATGTCGACGGCAAGCTGGTGATTCCCAAAACGGCCACCCGCGGAGAGCCGAAAGTGGGTCGTAATGACCCCTGTCCGTGCGGTAGCGGTAAAAAATATAAGAAGTGTTGCGGGGCCTGACTGTGAACCACGCTGTGTGTGTTGGCGCCATGGCTCAAGTCCACACATCATCGGCCGAAGAAAAGGGTAGGCGAGTGGACGTCAGTTCGCCCGGAGTGGGAATATTGGTTGAATGGTACTGGATCTCAAAAGGATGAAGCGTCTCTTTACTCTATTGCTGGGAGTGCTGCTGCTGTTGCCACTTATGGCGCAGGCAGAGATCTATAAATACCGCGGGCCGGACGGTAGTTTCCACTTTACCGATCGCCCGATGGCTCGCAGTTATAAGCTTTTGTGGCGCAGTGGGAAGTCAAAATCGAAAAAGGGCGGCTACAGCCTGGCCAAGATGCGGGAAAATAAAACCCGCTTAACTCCCCTGATCGAAGAGGTGGCCAAGGAACTACGTATTCATCCAGGGCTTCTGCATGCGATGGTTCGGGTGGAATCCGGCTACAATCCCAAGGCTGTCTCCAAGAAGGGGGCTCAGGGGTTGATGCAGCTGATGCCGGAAACAGCGAGTCGATATGGGGTTGCCGACAGCTACGATCCAAAACAGAATCTTGAGGGGGGCGCCCGCTACCTGAGTGATCTGTTGCGAGAGTTCGAATACGATATCAAACTCGCATTGGCAGCCTACAATGCGGGTGAGAATGCGGTGAAACGCTACGGTAATACCATTCCACCATACCCTGAGACCATCAATTATGTCGATAAGGTACTTGGGGAGTATGAGCGTATCCGGCTTGCCATGGTGAACTGAGCCGGCTTGGGCAACCGCCTATTCGGCGGCGTTCCACTCCATGATCAGGTCATCGATCAAAATCACATCCTCGCTCGAAATGTCGATGATGCGAAATCCCGTCCAGAAACTCTCTGGCTGAGTGGCTTCCATGGACCAGACAGCTTCAGCGCCGAAAGCAATGCCTTTGCTATCGGTTTCGGAACTCGGTAACTCCATCTTAAGCTGGTAAACCGACCCGGTCACAATCGGCTCTTCACTGAGGAGCATCAGTCCTTCGGCGCTGATATTGACGACCCGACCGACCATTGTACCAGTGATCTGATCAGCGACTTCCAGCACTTCATCCGCGATTTTACGGGAGGTCTTGCGTTTATCTATCATTACGGCTTGAGATCCGGTCTGTGGGCTTCTGGTCCGTTCTCGTCATCATTGACGATCTCACTGGCGATGTCCTCGGTCGTTTTCAACGACCGCTGCAACATGCGGCGAATGGCATGCAGGGTTCTTTCGACGAACGGATCGCTGCTATCTTCGAGAATTTTCGACTCGCCCGAGAGAATCTCCTGTGCCAGGGTGCGCAACGGCTTGATCGCCGTTTGTACGCCAGCGCGATCGACGAACATGCAAGAGGCGGTCAGCGGGCTGAGCCAGGAGAGTTTCACCTTGCGACGCTCGCCGCCGTGTATGTCGGCAACTTCGAACCAGGTTCCAAACTGAATTTTACGCAGCTTTTCCATCATGGCCTCTTCTTCTTCAGAGACCTCGTCCTCTTCAGTACCGGTTGCCTTGGCAGCTTGCTCTTTTGGCGCGCTGGCCACCTCGATTGGCTGATCCGGTTGTGCGGACTGTACCGCTTTGGGTAAGTTTTCAGCAGATTCCGGCTCGGGTTCGGTTGCAATCTGCTGTTTGATTTCGATGGAGGCTTCCCTGGATGCCCGCAGTGCCACTTCTGAGCTGGAGAGGAGTTCGAACAGGCTTTTGCACTTCTCCTGATGAAAGCCGCCGAGTGAGGCAAGACCGTCTTCTATTGACTTGCGCAGATCGGGCAGAGAGTTTTCCAGCTCTTGAGCTTCGCTCTCGCTTTTTGGTTCGAACGCCCAGGCGATTTCATCGGCGATGCGCAGGGCTTCCTTCCAATCGTCACTCATCTCGCCGTCAGGATGCCTCAGCAGCACGAAGATGAGCTTATCGACCCAGGTCTGTTCCAGGAACTCTTTCACCGGCTTGGGCAGATGCTCACTGAAAGAGCGTGCCTTCATCTCCTGGGTGGCGCGTTGGCGAGCAACGTTGAGTTTTTCCCGTCCTTTCAGCGAGTCCTGCGCACGTTTCTCCAGGATGTCCGATTTGCGTCGGAACTCATCCATGCGTTTCTTGAAGGCGGCCAACAGGGTGGAGAAGAGCCTGACGTCGTCGGAGAACTCTTTCAGTACCCGGTCGATGACGTTCTGCATGTCAGGGTAGATACCCCGTTTGAGGTTGCGTTCATCGATCCAGTGGCTACCTGCCTCCACCAGTGAGTCCAGCAGCTGCCGGGCGTCATGGCTGCTATCGGTCAGCAGCTTGCGGTCAATGATGGCGACCTTGAGGTATGGGGTGTGCAGGTGGCTGATCAGCGCCTTGGCCACCGGCGGCAAAACGGGATCGTTGAGCATGTATTCGAAGAGCATGCCGACCAGGTCGATGGTGTCTTCATCGGCCGCATCCAGCCGGTCGGCGCCGACCTCGTCGAAGAGTTTGTGCCGCTCTTCCGCCAGTGTGTGCTTGACCCGGACCAGGAACTGCTCGTCGATCTCCACATTGGGGATGATCGCTCCGGGCGCATTGGCGTCCGGGATGTATTCGGCCCGGTGGGCGGGTTGGATGCTGTTGAGGGCATTGATCAGATTGTCAGGCGTTGCCGGCGGAACGGAGCCGGGCTGGCGGCCTGCGGCTGCTGCGGCAGCGGCTTTGGCACGGGCCTTCTCTGGTGAGTTGCGGCGCTGATGCGCCATCATATCCAGGATGTTGGTGAACAGCTCTTCGCCTAACTCCTCCTGGGTTTGATTTTCAAGCGGCTCACCATCTTCATCCTTAGAGCTACCTACCCCCGTGTCCGGCGACTTCTGGATGGTTGGGCGTAAATGCGGAAGCACTCCCGCATCGCGCAGGTTGTTGTTGAAATCTTCATAGATCGAACCGAGCTGCTTCAGCACATACTTGTCGAACAGGGCCAGAACGATCAGTTTGATCCGGACCTCCAGACCGAGCGCGTCGATGGCTTCGTTGAAAGCTGTGGTGAGGTGGTGTGGACCCGCGGGAATCTGTTTGTGCTTTACGCTTTGCCCGCCATTGACCACGCTGAGGCGCTGTCCCAGGGCGTAGAGCTGTGAACGGTGGTTGCCGACTGTCTTGCTGATCATGTTGTCGAGCGCCGTCGAGACATCCATCGAATCGTGGTCGACCAGTTCCAATTCGGAGTCCTCGTCCGAATCGAATGGATTGACTTCGCGCTCATCCTTCCAAAAGCTGTCGAAACCGTCGCTGATCAATTCCCTGAATTCATGCTCAACCAGACCATGACGGTTGCGGATCATCGACATGGCCTCGAAGAAGCGGTTCTGCATCTCGTTGGTTTCGGCTTTCTGCGCGAAACCGGTGAGGGCCTTGTCTGAGTTATTGAAGAGTTCGGTCAGTAGGGCATTGATGTAGACAATGACCGTGTCCTTACATCGATTGAGTAAGGGCTGAAACTGGCTCTGATATTTATTTCTTCTGTTGTTCGGGGTCGACACGGATTAGCGGTCCTTCAGCGGAGCCATGTACGTAACAGTCTGTGTTGTGGCAACACTGGATTTTGTAGATAAGTCGTTTAGGTATAAATATGGCGTATCCGTGAAGATTAGCACGAAGAATCCCCATTAGGAACAGAATCTTAGTGCCTTATATTCCCATTCTGCCTCTATTCTGTCCGGCAATAGGCCGGCAGTGGAGGTGTGGGGTGTCAGTCGTCGCCGATGATCTTGTCATCCTGCTCAGTGGCCGCCAGCAGTTTTTCACCTTGTCCCACTGAGTTGGCGAAGACCATGCGATAGGTGGCGCCGTCCGCCGCCTCATGGGCGGCGCGCAGTTGCCTGACCTTTTCCCTGGCCGGTCGATACTTCTCCTCTTCGCTGAGGTATTCGAGTTCGTTCTCGGAAGAAATCTTGAATATGAAATAAGGCATACGACACCTCCGGCAAATCGGGCTCGTCACCGTTAAGGTTACGCCCGGACTGCCGATAATAGTTGATGAAGCATTGGATATTAACTGATCACAAGGCCGCTGAATATTGCAATATCCCTTGCCGATCAATGTATTAAACTGATTGTGGGATTTGTGTGGCGGTGACAGGTCCCAATCTGCCAACGGGGAGGCAAGCATGACTCCGCAAGAACTGGTCGAAGGCATTGAAAAATTGGTTTCATTGCCGGAGGTCTGTATTAAAGTCAATCGGCTGATTGATGCCCCCAACTACTCTGCTGCCACCCTGGGTGACCTCATCTCCCAGGATACCGATCTTACAGCCCGTCTCCTGCGGGTGGTCAACAGTGCCTTTTATAATCAGCAGGCGCCGGTTGAGACAATCTCCCGCGCCATCACCGTTGTCGGTACCAACGAGTTGCGAAATCTGGTGATGGCCACCTCTGCGGCGCGAGCCTTCACCGGTATTCCCGCTGATCTGGTCGATATGCCCGAGTTCTGGCGCTACTCTCTGGCGGCAGGGGTTATCGCCAGCGAATTGGCGGGCCATTGTCGTGTGCTGCACACCGAGCGACTTTTCGTCATGGGGGTGTTGCACGATATCGGTCGCTTGGTTATCTATCTCAAGCTTCCTGAGGCTTCTCGCGACATTCTTCTGGTTGCCGATGGCGATGACAGCCTGTTACCTGAGGTGGAGCAGGAGATGTTGGGTTTCACCCATATGGAAGTGGGCGAGGCGCTGCTGAGCTACTGGAAAATGCCACGCAGCATCATCACCGTGGTGGCTAACCATCATCGTCCCATGCGGGCGACGGATTTTCGTCTGGAGACGGCCATCATGCACCTGGCCTCGGTCATCTCTCTCGGTGAACTGGAGGGCGCTTCGCTGGATGAGCTGATGGTACTGGTCGATCCCGTGGTGTGGGAGATTACCGGGCTCAAGCCTGAGGTACTCGGAGAGGCGCTGGAGACAGTGCCGCAGAAGGTCAACGAAATTGTCGATGTGGTGCTCTCACCCCGCATCAGTGCCAAGCAGAAACACTCATAAGCCCGCGAGTGCCATCTCAGCTCGCGCCGGCCCGGAGTGGCCGAATGCCATAGACCGATCGAGTCGGCTTGCGAACAAGTAGCTCAAGTTTTGAGCCGCTTAGGGGTTAGAATGCTTTCGCATGCTGATCCTCCACCAATCCAATCGTCTCGAATACCTGGCGCGGCGACTCGCCGAACGGCTGGGCCAGCCAGTGCGGGATCCGCTACGGCCCGATTGGGTGGTGGTGCAGCATCCGGGCATGGCACGCTGGCTCTCTCTGGAGCTGGCACAAACACTCGGTATTGCGGCGAACATTGAATTTCCCCTGCCAGCAGTATTCGTCTGGGAGCTGTTCCGCCAGCTGTTGGACGAGGTGCCGCAACAGGACCGCTACCAGCCCCAGCGCCTCACCTGGCGTATCCATGACTTATTGACGCAACGCCACTTGGCTGATGATTCATCGCCCTTGTCGGGTTACCTGGCGAGTGGCGATGAGCTTCGTCGCTTCCAGCTCGCACAGGAGCTGGCCACCCTCTACGATCGGTATCTGCTCTACCGCCCCGACTGGATCGATGCCTGGGAGCGGGGTGAGTCGGCAGTCGACGGCGATGGCTGGCAGGCTGAACTCTGGCGTGATCTTGTGGCGTCAGAGGGGCGGCATTGGGTCAGCCTGCAACAGCGCTTCTTTTCTCAATCCCCCGACACAGACAACTTGGATCTGCCCCCTCGGCTCTACCTCTTTGGCGTACCGACCCTCTCACCGGGTTATCTGCAGATCATCAATCGGGTGGCACAGACGATCGACGTCCATCTCTTCCTGCTCAATCCCTGCGCCACTCACTGGGCCGATATCGTGCCGCGCCAGACCCAGGCGCGGCAGGAGCTGAATAGCTCCGCCGACGAGCTCTATCTCGAGGTAGGCCACCCGCTGCTTGCTACTCTGGGTCGTCAGGGGCGCGACTTCTTTGCCGCCATTAATGAACTCGACCCGGGCAGCGAAGAGCTGTTCGAACCCGCTGATCACGACAGCCTGCTGGCTCGCCTGCAAAATCAGATCCTGCAGCTGGAAGCGCCGGAGTCGGGCGCGATAGCCGACGACTCCATCTCGTTCCATCTCTGCCACAGCCCCATGCGTGAAGTGGAGGTGCTTTACGATCAGCTGATAGCCATGTTCGAGGCGATTCCGCATCTCTCGCCCAACGACATTCTGGTCATGACTCCGGAGATCGATCGCTATGCGCCGCTGATCGAAGCGGTCTTTGGTGAGCCCGGTGATCGTCCCGCCATCCCGTTCCGCATCAGTGACCGCACGCTTTTGCAGCGCAATCCATTGGCCGCCAGCCTGCTCGGGCTGCTGGAACTGCCGGGTTCGCGCTATACCATGGGTCAGTTGCTCAACCTGTTGCAGCAGTCGGCTATCCAGCGACGCTTCGGACTCGATGAAGCCGCCGTGGAAGCGCTCACCCAATGGTTGATCGCAGCAGGCATTCGTTGGGGCAGGGATGGGGAGAGCAAGTCGGCCTGGGGTTTGCCGACTGATTCAGGCAATACCTGGCGGGCAGGCTTGCAGCGTCTGCTGCTGGGTTATGCCATGCCCGGCGGAGCCGATGAACTCTGGCGGCAGATCCTGCCGTTGGATGCGGCCGAAGGGGGTATGGCTGAGGTGCTGGGTGGTCTGCTCGCCTGCTGTGATCGTCTCTTCAATCTGGAGGATGAGTTGGCGGCATCGCGCACGGTCAGCGCCTGGCGGGATGATCTGCTGGACCTGTTGCAGACCTTTTTTCAGGTCGACAGTGAGCGCCAGGAGCAGCTCGATGAGCTACGCGAGATTGTGCAGCAGTTCGCCGAGGAGGCGGTCGAGGCCGGTTTTACCGGCAAGATATCCCTGGAGCTGGTCCGCTATCGGTTGCAGGCGATGCTTGAGGGGGGAGATGGCAGGGGGTTCCTCGGTGGTGGTGTCAGCTGCTGCGCGCTGGCCCCCATGCGCAGTCTGCCGTTTCGGGTGATCTGTCTGCTCGGCATGAATGATGGCGCTTTTCCCCGCCGGCAACCGAGTCCGGGTTTCGATTTGATGGCGGGAGCCTTCCGTCTCGGTGATCGTTCACGACGGGTGGACGACCGCTATCTCTTCCTGGAGACCCTGATCTCGGCCCGTGAGCGGCTCACCATCAGCTATGTGGGACGCAGTCAGCGGGACAACAGCCCGCTTCCTCCTGCCGTGGTAGTGGATGAGCTCTGCGATACCTTACGCCAGATGACCGGTGAGTCCGGCTTGGCGCAAATGACTCATCGGCACCCTCTGCAGTCCTTCAGTCCGGCCTATTTCGAAGGCTCTCCCGGCCTGTTTACCTACTCTGCGCAGCGGCGTGAGGCAGCGATGCGGGTGGCACGGGGAGAGCGCTCGGATGCCCCCCTGGCACCGCTCCCCCTGTCCCAGGTGGAAGCCGCAGAGTCGACCGATCTGCCCCTCGCCGGTCTGCTCGATTTTTTCTCCAATCCGCCACGGCTGTTTGCCCGCGAGCGGCTGCAACTGAGTCTCGAAGCGGTCGCTGAACTCGCGGACGACCGGGAGCCTTTTGAGCTCGACCGTTTCCTGCGGCACGACAATGAGCGGGCATTGGTGGAGGCGCTACTGAGAGGCGTGCCGGCAGAGACCTTGTCAAAACGGTTGATAGCTGCCGGAGAGTTGCCCCATGGCCAGACGGGCGATCTGGAGTTCAAACGGATGCTGACTCAAGCTGAAGCCATGGTGAAACAACTGCGTCCACTGCTGGCGGGGGGAGAGCGATCAGGGCGGGATATCAATCTGTTACTCGCCGACTGTCGCCTCAGTGGCCGGCTGCACGATCTACTGCCCAGCGGGCGATTGGTCTATACCACCGACCGCTTCCACCCTTATCTTTTGTTGCGCCACTGGATCGAACACCTCAGCCTGAATCTGGCTGCACCCAGCGGCATTGCCAGGGAGACCCACCTGGTCGAGGGTGAGCGGTATGGCATCTACCATTCGCCAGACGACCCCAAGGCGTTGCTGGAGAGCCTGGTGGCACTCTATCGCGAAGGGCTCAATCGCCCCTTGCCTTTCTACCCGGCGACTGCCTGGGCCTACATGGAGGGGCTCGCCCGTGGTGGGGAAGAGAAGGCCCTCGAGCGAGCGCAGAATAAGTGGTATGGCAACGCCTACCAGGGTGGGGATGCGGTGAAACCCTACAATCGTCTGCTCTGGCCCGATGGGGACTGCTTCGGCCCTGGGTTCGGTTCACTCGCGCAGGCAATTCTTGAGCCCCTGCTGGCCCATCTGGAGTGGCGCTGATGGGCATGGATGTGCTGAAGACGCCGCTGCAGGGGATCAATCTGGTGGAGGCGAGCGCCGGTACCGGCAAGACCCACACCCTGACCACCCTCTACCTGCGCCTGCTGCTGGAGCGGGAGATCGAACCCGACGCCCTGCTGGTGATGACCTACACCAAGGCCGCCACCGCCGAGTTGAAACAACGCATCCGTAGCCGTCTGACCATGCTGCGCCAGGCCCTGGTGTCAGGGAGCTGTGAGGATGAGACGTTGACAGCGTTGGCCGCCGCCCAGCCCGATGCGGAAAGGGCTGGGCGTCTGCTCGATCTGGCCCTGGCCGGGTTCGATCAGGCCGCGATCTTCACCATTCATGGCTTCTGTCAGCGGGTGCTGAGTGAACACGCCTTCGAGACCGGTCAGGCCTTCCACATGGAGCTGGTGCCGGATCAGTCTGCCAGGCGACAGGAGGTGGTGGATGACTTCTGGCGTCGGCGGATCGATGCGCTTCCTCCTCTTTTCCTGCAGGCATTTCGTCTGCAGATCTCCAGCCCCGAGCAACTGCTGGCGCAACTGCGCTTTGCCATCGGCAAGCCCTACCTGGAGGTTCGATCAGCGGTCTGGCCCAGCGACTTGGAAGCCCTGGAGGGTGAAGCCTGCCAGCTGCGAGATCAGATACGCGAGCTTTGGTTGGATGCCCGTGATGAGATCCAGGCACTGTTGAGTGACAGTCAGACCCTGAAGGGGAATGCCTACCGTGCCAACTGGGTCGAAGGCTGGTGCCGGGAGTTGCAGGCGTGGCTGCAGGGATCACCCTATACTGCGCCTTTCGACAAGGCAGATCGCTTCACCCCAAGCCGTATCGCCGCTTCGGTGAAGGCGGGACAGGAGCCTCCCCATCACCCCTTTTTCGAGCGCTTCGAGAGCTATCTGAATCTTGCGCGTAGCTGTGCCGATGCCTTCGATAAAGCCTGGGTTTCGCTACTGCAACAGTGCTACGACACTCTCATCGCCGAACTGCCCAAACGCCAGGCGCAAGCACGCGAGTGGTCCTACGACGATCTGTTGCTGGAACTGCACAAGGCGCTTAGCGGAGCCACCGGAGAACAGCTGGCAGCCCTGTTGCGACGTGTCTACCCGGCGGCCCTGGTGGATGAGTTTCAGGATACCGACCCGGTGCAGTACGAGATTCTTCGCACCATCTACGGCGGTAGCGAGCAGCCCCTGTTCCTGGTCGGCGACCCGAAACAGGCCATCTACAGTTTTCGCGGCGCCGATCTTTTCGCCTACCTGCGAGCCCGTCGCGAACTGGTCACGGCTACCTACGAGCTGGATACCAACTGGCGCTCCAGCGCCGCACTGGTGGCGGGGGTGAATCGTCTGTTGCAGCGGCCCGAGCGCCCCTTCTGGTATGCACAGATCGACTTTCAACCGGTCAAGCCGGCCCCGCGTGAGATGCCGCCACTGAAGATTCACGGGGACACAGGGCCACCGCTGCGTCTGTGGAAACTCCCGTTTGATGAAAAGACAAAGGTGGAGACCGTACGCCAGGCAGTGGCGGACGCCACCGCCGATGAGATCGCCCATCTGTTGTTGTTGGCGGAGAAGGGGCAGGCCCATCTGGGTCAGCGTCCCCTCGCAGGGAACGATTTCGCGGTGCTGGTAAGGACCCATGGTCAGGCCGAACGCATCGCACGCACCTTACGTACACGGGGTATCAACTCGGTTCGCAGCAGTCAGCTGAGCGTCTTCTGCACCCTGGAGGCGGAATCCCTGGAGCGGCTTCTACTGGCCCTGCTGGAACCCCAACGAGGCGGACGATTACGCGCCGCGCTGGCGACGCCGCTGATGGGTTGGGACGCCAACGGCCTGGATGCACTGAACCGGGATGACCGGCAACTGGGCCGGATAGTCAGCCGCTTCTTCGACTACCACCGGCTCTGGCGCGACCAGGGTTTTATCGCTATGTTTCGCCGCCTGTTGACCCGGGAGGGGATCGAGACCCGCCTGCTCGATTATCGCGACGGCGAGCGCAGAGTGACCAATCTGCTGCATCTGGCAGAGTTGCTCTATCAGCAGGAGAGCGAGGCGGGGCCCGGTATGGAGACGTTGCTGAAATGGCTCGCCAGGCAACGCCAGTCCGGTGAGGCCGACGAGAACCGGCTGCTGCGTCTGGAGAGTGACAGTCGTCTGGTCCGCATCGATACCCTGCACGGCAGTAAAGGGCTGGAGTATGGGCTCGTCTTCTGCCCCTATCTGTGGGACGAGGGAGGCGGCCGTCAGGCAGCGGGGCCCTATCTCTTTCACGACCCCGAGGCGGATTTCATGCCGGTACTCGAACTGGGCTCCGAGCGTTTTGATCGGGATCGGGAACATGAGCAGGAGGAAGCGATGGCAGAGAATCTGCGACTGCTCTATGTCGCCCTGACCCGCGCCTGCTATCGATGTTACCTGCCCTGGGGAGCGGTGAAGAACAGTGATCGTTCGGCCCTGGCCTGGCTGCTGCACAGTGGCGTTGACGAGGCGCCAGGCAGTCTGAGCGAGTGGTACAGCCAGGCATCCAACATCAACGGCAATCGCGTCGACACGGATCTGGCCGACCTGGCGGCAGGCTCCCCGCAGAGCATTCTGGTGACCTCGATGCCGGAAGACCGCAGTCTGCCCCAGCTGAGTTTCAGTATGCCGCCGCAACTGCTTCAGGCACGGCAGTTTAGTGGCGCGATAGGGCAGATGCGACGGGTCGCCAGTTTCTCCTCGCTGGTGGCCGGACATTCTGAGGATTTACCCGACTACGATGCCGTGAGTAGCAGAGAGGTCGTCATGCAACCGGCACCGGAAGGCTTCGATATTCACGGCTTTCCCCGGGGAGCGGATGCCGGTCGCTGTCTGCACGCCATATTGGAAAAGGTCGACTTCAGCGATCTGCAGAGCGGGGACCCGGATGGCATCATTGGCGAGAAGCTGGCTCTGCACGGGATCGAGGAGCGCTGGTCGCCGGTGGTGACTGAGATGGTGAAGAACCTGGTGACGACACCGCTGAATGGTGAGGGGCTGACATTGAGTCAGATCCGTCGCCAGCAGCGAATCGATCGATCTGATCTTCGAATGGCGGGGGCGCTACTATCTGGCCGACTACAAATCGAACTGGTTGGGCTCAGGGGTGGAGCACTACCATCAGACAGCATTGCATGCTGCCATGTTGGAGCACGGCTACCCCCTGCAGTACGCCCTCTATACGCTGGCCCTGCATCGCTATCTCGGTTGCCGCCTTGAGGATTACGACTACGAGCGCCACTTCGGTGGCGTCTTCTATCTTTTCCTGCGCGGCCTCACGCCACAGTCCGGAGCGGCCTTCGGTGTCGTTGCCGAACGACCCGGCTGGGGCTTCATCGATGCCCTGGACAAGCTGATCGACGAGGTGGCTCATGCTGCGGTCTGAGCAGTTGCTGCAACAGCTGCAAGCCGAGCGCCTGATCGGTCCGCTCGATCTCCACTTTGCCCGTTTCTTACTCGACACCGCCGATCAGGCGGATGAACTGCTGGGCCTGTCGCTGGCACTGGCCAGCGCCGTACGCCGGGAGGGGCATGTTTGTCTCGATCTGGGTTTGCTGGCCGATACAACGTTGCTGGCGGGAACAGCCTATGCGTTCAGTCTGCCACCACGGGGGTTGTGGCGGGAGAGACTGTTGCAAAGTGGTGTCGTTGGACGTCCCGGGGAGTGGCAGCCACTGATCCTTGACGATGGTGACCGGCTCTATCTACACCGCTATTGGGAGTATGAGCAGCGGGTCGGTCGCAGCTTGCTGCAACGGGCGGCTCAGACCTGCGAAGCGGTGGATGAAGCCGCCCTGCAGGCGGGTCTTGCCGCGCTCTTTGCGCCAGTCGAAGCAGCGGGGGCTATCGATTGGCAGAAGATAGCCGCCGCCACGGCGGTGCTGCAGCGGTTGTCGGTTATCTCCGGCGGACCCGGTACCGGCAAAACCACCACCGTGGTGCGCATACTGGCCCTGTTGCGCCAGCAACCGGCTGGCGAAGCACTGCGTATCGCTCTGGCCGCACCGACCGGGATGGCAGCATCGCGTTTGCAGCAGTCGATCAGCAGCAGCAAACAGCGCTTACCTCTGGCGCCCGAAATCCTGGCCGCCATTCCCGAACAGGCGCTGACCCTGCATCGTCTGCTCGGTGTGCAGCGGATGGGTACCGGCTATCGCCACCATCGGGAGAACCCGCTGCCGCTCGATCTGCTGATTGTGGATGAGGCGTCGATGGTCGATGTCTCCCTGATGGCGAGTTTGCTGGATGCGCTGCCAGAGACGGCTCGGCTGATTCTGTTGGGTGATCGGGATCAGCTCGCTTCGGTGGAGGCGGGCGCCGTGTTGGGTGACATCTGTCAGCATTGCGAGGGGGCGGGAAGCGCTTTCAGCCAGCGGCTGAGTGCTTTGTGTGGGGAGACACTGATCGAGAGTGACCGTTCCACAGGCCCACTGCGCGACAATGTGGTTGTGCTGCGCCACAGCTACCGATTTGGTGATGAGAGTGCCATTGGGCGTTTGGCCACAGCGGTCAATCGGGGTGAGGCGGAGGTGGCCGAATCTCTCCTTCGCTCGGACAAGGAGGGAGCGGCCATCGACTGGCCGGAATGCGATGCGGCTGACTATGCGGCGCAGCGCTATAGCCTGCTATTCGACCGCCTGGCTGAGGGCGCTCCGGTGGAGACCTTATTCGATATCCTGCGTTCATTCCGCCTGCTTTGCGCACTGCGTGGAGGACCTCAGGGGGTCGAGCGGATGAACCAGGCGATCAGCCAACGCCTGATGCATAACGGCAGGGTGAGGCTGGAACAGGAGTGGTATCCCGGTCGTCCGGTCATGCTGACGCGTAACGACTACGCCCTGGGGCTCTATAACGGCGAGGTGGGTATCGTCTATCCGCATCCCGATGAGCCGGATCAACTGGCGGTCGCCTTTCCCGGGGTGGATGGTAAACCGCGCTGGATTGCTCCCGCCCGCTTACCGACCTGTGAAACCGTCTATGCCATGACGGTACATAAAAGTCAGGGGTCGGAGTTTGCAGAAGTGATGCTGCAACTGCCGACACAGTCGAGTCCCGTACTCTGTCGGGAATTGATCTACACCGCCATCACCCGAGCTCGCGAACGCTTCTCGCTGATTGGCTCTACGCCGGTGTTTCATCAGGCGGTGGGGCGTGCTTTGTTCCGGCACAGTGGTCTTGTCGATCTGCTACAGGCTGAGGCCTGAAGTGCTGCTATGCAGCATCGAGAGCGCAGTCTCTTATGAGTAGATATTTTGCTGAGTGCATAAAAATAAACTGGGGTTGGATAACCTGTCGTTGTGTTAGGGTATGCCCTGTTTAAATTCGTCAGAAAACAAAAAACAAAGATTAAAAGTTATAAATAACAACAACTAAAGTTGTTATTACGGAAAATAAATTAACTGTTGGGCAGCGATAACCACACACGATAAGTCCGCTCGGTCTTCTCGGCAGGAGTGGGGATGAGATGAGTGACCGTTGCCTATCGGATTCAGCGATCTAAATAAAGCGAAGGAGACGAAACGTCATGATCAACCCTGTAGGTTCCTCCGAACTGAACCCTCTGTTTGTCTACGATCCAGATACTCATCACAGTCTGTCACACGAAGCGGAGTCCCTGCCGTCAGTGGTTATCAGCTCCCAGTCTGCCGGTAATGCGGTGATGATGGGCGCCGGCTACTTCAACCCACTGAAAGGGTTCATGAACGTGGCCGATGCCATGGGCGCCGCCGAGAAGATGACCCTGAGCGACGGCAGTTTCTTTCCCGTCCCGGTCCTCTGTCTGCTGGAGGACACCGACGCCATCGGTGAGGCCAAGCGTATAGCGCTGCGCGATCCCAATATGGAAGGCAACCCGGTGCTGGCGGTGATGGACATCGAGGCCATCGAGACAGTGACCGACGAGCAGATGGCGATCATGACCGACAAGGTCTATCGCACCTCCGATAGTGAGCATCCCGGCGTGGCGACTTTCAACAGCCAGGGCCGCGTGGCCATCTCCGGCCCGATTCAGGTGTTGAATTTCTCTTACTTCCAGGCCGACTTCCCGGATACCTTCCGCACCGCGGTTGAGATCCGCAACGAGATCAAAGAGCGCGGCTGGAATCGGGTGGTAGCCTTTCAGACCCGCAACCCCATGCATCTGGCCCATGAAGAGCTCTGCCACATGGCCATGGACCGCCTCGACTGCGACGGTTTGGTGATCCACATGCTGCTGGGTAAATTGAAGCCGGGCGATATTCCTGCTCCCGTGCGTGACGGTGCTATCCGCAAAATGGTCGAACTCTACTTCCCACCCAACAGCGCGATGGTGACCGGTTACGGCTTTGACATGCTCTACGCCGGCCCCCGTGAGGCGGTACTGCACGCCTATTTCCGCCAGAA
>JARRNY010000079.1:0-15008 GCA_037384445.1 Candidatus Thiodiazotropha sp. | reverse complement strand
CGGTAGATCTGGGAGATGCGCGCCTCCGGCTCGGCTACCACGGTCGGCTTGCCACCATCGGTCTCCTCACGGATGCGGATATCCAGCGGCAGGGAACCGAGCAGGTCCACGTGGTACTGGCTGGCCATGGAGGAGCCGCCGCCCTGGCCGAAGATGTGCTCTTCGTGACCGCACTTGGAGCAGATATGGGTACTCATGTTCTCCACGATACCCAACACCGGCACCTCGACCTTCTCGAACATCTTCAGGCCCTTGCGCGCGTCGAGCAGGGCGATGTCCTGAGGCGTGGTGACGATCACCGCGCCGGAGACGGGCACCTTCTGCGCCAGGGTCAGCTGGGTGTCGCCCGTGCCTGGGGGCAGATCCACCACCAGGTAGTCAAGATCGGCCCAGTTGGTGTCGTTGAGCAGCTGCTCCAGAGCCTGGGTGACCATCGGGCCACGCCAGATCATGGGGGTCTCCTCGTCGATCAGGAAACCGATCGACATGGCCTGCATGCCATAGCCTTCCATCGGTTCCAGGGTTTTGCCATCCTTCGACTCCGGCTTACCGGTGATACCCAGCATACGGGGCTGGGAAGGACCATAGATATCGGCGTCGAGTACGCCGACCCGGGCGCCCTCTTCCGCCAGCGCCAGAGCCAGGTTGACGGCGGTGGTGGATTTACCGACGCCACCCTTACCGGAGGCCACGGCGATGATGTTCTTGATATTGTCGATCGGCTTCAGGGCCTTCTGCACCGAGTGAGCAGCGATCTTGGAAGAGATATCAACCTCCACGTCACTGACGCCAGCGACGGCTGCGACCTTCTCCTTTACCTGGGAGACAATCTCGTCCATGCAGCCTTTGGCCGGAAAACCGAGTTCAATGGTCACCTTGACCTTGCCGCCGTCGATATCCACACCCTTAACCACCTTAGCGGTGACCAGGTCCTTCTCCAGATGAGGCTCGATATAGCCTTTGATAGCCTCTTTGATCGCGTCTTGTGTCAGTTCAGACATCACCCGTTACTCCTGCGGGGCCCCATGCGGGTACCCGGTTTGATTACTTAAACTTGGCCACGCTCTTACTGGCGATCTCGAACAGATCCCGGGAGACATCTGGCGTAGCCAGCACCCGTTTAAACTGGGCCTTCATCAGGCTCTGGCGCTTTTCATCGTATCGTCGCCAGCGACTCATGATGCGTAACATGCGGGCGGCGATCTGCGGATTCAAGGCATCCAGCGTCAATACCTGGTCGGTGAGGAATTGATAGCCCGATCCGTCCGCGGCATGAAACCCGACCAGATTGGTGCTGCAGAAGACTCCGATCAGGCTGCGCACCTTGTTCGGATTGCGAATCGAGAAAGCCGGGTGGTGCATCAGCCCCTTCACGCGATCCAGGGTACCTGGCAGCTTGGACCCGGCCTGCACCGCAAACCATTTGTCCATCACCAGCGGATCATCACGCCACTGCGTCTCGAAGGCGCTCAGGGCCTGCTCCTTCTGCGCACAGTCGGCATTGACCAGGCAGCTGAGGGAGGCCATCACATCGGTCATGTTGTCAGCCTCACGGAACTGCTCCATGGCCAGCGCATCAATCTCGGGGTCGTCGAGCTGCATCAGATAGTTGAGGGCCAGGTTCTTGAGGCTGCGGCGGGCCATGGAGGTGTGCTCGATGTCATAATCGCCGTCATCCCGGTTGTCCCGGTAGACCCGTAGAAAATCGTCGCGAAGCAGCATGGCCAGTTCACGCTTGAGCCACTCCCGGGCCTGGTGGATCGCCTCCACGTCAACCACCGCCATCTGGTCACCCAGGGTCGATTCCGATGGCAGACTCAGCACCTCGCTGAGCAATGCCTTGTCCGCATCCTGGTCGTTGAGCGCCTTGGAGAAAGCGTCGACGAAGCCCGTTTCGACGGTCAGCGGTTCACCCCTCCGCTGCTTCTCGACCAAACCCAGCAGCGTGCGTTGCGCCAGGGTATGGGCCGCATCCCAGCGGTTGAAGTCATCGCTATCATGAGCCATGAGGAACATCAGCTCCTCGTCGCTGTAGTCGTAATGCAGTTTGACCGGCGCTGAGAAGCCGCGCAGCAACGAGGGCACCGGTTGCTCAGTGAGTCCGATGAATTCGAAGCGCTGCTCGGTTTCATTCAGCTCCAGCACCCGCACGCCACCCACCGCTGCCGATTCACCGGCAAGTTGCAGCGGCAGCTCGCTGCCGTTGCGGCTGAGCAGGGCGATCTCGAGGGGAATATGGAAGGGCGGCTTATCGTTCTGTCCAGGTGTATCAGGACAGCTCTGGGTGAAATCAAGACGGTAGATACCCGTCGCCGCATCGTAGGTGGCGCTGACCTTCACCTCCGGGGTCCCGGCCAGGCTGTACCAGCGGCGGAACTGGCTCAGGTCGCGTCCACTGGCGTCCTCCATACAGCGCACGAAATCCTCAGTGGTCACCGCCTGGCCATCGTGGCGCTCGAAGTAAAGATCGGTCGCCTGACGGTAGCCTTCAGGCCCCAGCAGGTTGGCCTGCATGCGGACCACCTCTGCCCCTTTCTCGTAGACAGTGACGGTGTAGAAGTTATTGATCTCCATATAGCTGTCGGGACGCACCGGATGGGCCATGGGACCGGCATCCTCAGCAAATTGATGGCTGCGCAGCAGGCGCACATCCTCGATACGCTTAACGCCTCGCGAGCCCATATCGGCAGAGAACTCCTGATCACGAAATACGGTCAGGCCCTCTTTCAGGCTGAGCTGGAACCAGTCGCGGCAGGTGATGCGGTTACCGGTCCAGTTGTGGAAATACTCGTGTGCGATGACCCCTTCGATGCCCTGAAAGTCCCGGTCGGTCGCGGTATCCGGACGGGCCAGTACAAACTTGGAGTTGAAGATGTTGAGCCCTTTGTTCTCCATCGCCCCCATGTTGAATGTTTGAGAGAGCGCATGGCGTGATCACATTTATCGATATTCTCTGCTTCAACATAGATGCGCAGGTCGATCTCTCTGCCTGAAGCCGTGGTGTAGCTATCCTGCTGATAACGCAGATCACCCGCTACCAGGGCGAAGAGATAGCAGGGCTTGGGGAAGGGGTCATGCCAGACCACACGGTGTCGCCCATCGGCAAGCAGCTCCTCATCGATGCAATTACCGTTGGAGAGCAGCACCGGATAGCGGCTCCGATCGGCGATGATCTCAGTGGAGAACTCGGCCATCACGTCGGGCCGATCGGGAAACAGGGTAATGTGGCGGAAGCCCTCAGCCTCGCACTGGGTGCAGTACATGCCGTTGGACTGGTAGAGGCCTTCAAGGGTGGTGTTCTCCTGTGGCCGAATACTCACCCGGCTGGTAACAACGAAATTGGCCGGCACATTGGGCAGGGTCAGCTGATTGCCCTCGAAACGGTACTCTTCGGCCGTCAACGCTCGACCATCCAACATCAACTCACTCAGCTCCAGTCCCTCACCGTCGAGCAGCAACGGAGGATTGTCATGATCAGAGGCCGGGTTCCGACGCACCGTCAGCCGGCTTGTCACTTCGGTTGCCTCATCATGCAGATCGAAACTCAGCTCAACCCGGTCAATCAGGTAGTCCGGCGGCTGATAATCCTGGAGGTAGATGGTCTTGGCGTTGTCTGTACGCATGGTCTGTCCCGGTAGTTGACCTCAGCTCATACCGAAAGGGCAGGCAGTGAGGCCGATCGTGAATTGAACCGCCAAGTCTAATGGTGAGGGCAGGTTATGCACAATAAACCATGTCCTTTACCTGAGAACTGCGAATATGCTCTACAACGCATGGCACTATAAGCGGTCGGCTGCTAGGATATTGTCCATTTCCAATTCTATTTTTATTCTCATTTACAAGCAGTTAACCGCTTCTACCGGTTGACTGCCCAAGCAAGGAAACTAGTTATGCCTCATGTGGTTATGTACACCACTGCCATCTGCCCCTACTGTGTGCGGGCCAAGTATCTGCTGGACAACAAGGGGGTCAGCTTCGAAGAGATCCGCATCGACCACAATCCAGAGGTCATGCAGGAGATGATGCAACGCAGTAACCGCCATACTGTGCCGCAAATCTTTATTGACGACTTCCATGTCGGCGGCTACGACGATCTGGCTTCACTGGAGATGTCAGGACGGCTCAATGAGCTGCTGGGCATTGTCGAGGAGGAGTAGACCCTGAACATCTCAGCTGAGACGGATCGGGTCAGGCTGGACAAATGGCTCTGGGCAGCCCGTTTCTTCAAGACCCGCCAGATTGCCGCCGAAGCGATCAATGGCGGCAAGGTTCACCTCAACGGCCAGCGTACCAAACCCGGCAAAGAGGTGAAGGTGGGCTCGCGGCTGAGTATCCATACCCCAGCGGCGGAGTACATTGTAGAGGTGAGGCTGCTGGCCGAAAAACGGCGCCCTGCCGCTGAGGCGCGGACCTTCTACGAGGAGACCGCCGAGAGTATCGCAAATCGGGAAAAAGTGGAGCAGGCCCGTCGCCTTGAACGCATGGCCAACCCCCAGCCGAGCCACGGCAAACTGAACAAGAAGGACCGTCGATTGATCCACCGATTCACCGGCAAGAACAGCTAACTCCATGGACCAGGACGCCTACCGCCGCACCTATCGGGAGATCAATGAGCGGCCATGTGTCTATGAAAAGAGCCTGCTCGCCCGCCACTGTAGCTGCTCACAATCGAAGAAGGTCTGCATCGCTGAACGCGAGGGGATCCATTGCGTCTCTGACGAAGCACAGGATCAGTGCGTGGAGCTCATGGAGAGACTGCGTAAACAGGCCCGTTTCGCACTCAAATCCAACGATGACAAGGGCGCCCTGCCCCATGGAAAAGCCATGCGGCTGCAGATTGGCGGATTGCGGGGTCTCTACCTGGCACTCAATCCTGAGCAAGAGACTCCACCCAAGCAGATCGAAGATATTCACGAACTGATCAATCTGGCCAGGAAAACCTTCGACGGACTGGATAACCTCCCCTATCAAACACTGATACAGCAGGTGGCTGCCTATCGGGGCCGAATCCGAGGCCGGAAAAAGCGTTGAATCCATTTGCTGGAAACAGACTTTGCCGGCGCTGGCTGTTGAACTGGGAATCTGAAGTGACACTACCCCGGTCGGGGAAAAGCTCAACCCAGCAGTGATTCCAGCCGGGACCTCAAAGGCGCGAAGACAGGCTCCAGTTTCTTGCGCATCAGACTACCGATGGCGTCGGTCTTGCTGAAAACCGGGCGCACGACACCATAGCCGAGACCGGAGAGCAGGTAGAGGCTGCGTAGCTCCCCATCCCGGGAGGGAAGCGCCTCGATACAGGCCCGTAGCGCGGGCTGCTCGGCCGAGTCGGCCTGCTGTTCCAGCCCCTCCAGCGTCAGATCAGGATCGCCCTCCGGTCTCAGCGGTGCCAGATAGTCACGAATCACATCAAGCAGCTGAGTCACCACATCCTGATTGGCGGGTTTCTCCATCACCTTCAATACCGTTGCCAGAAAAGCCTGGCCGGCATCAGAGCTGATGCGGAGATATTGGAGGGCAACCGGGTTGTTCACTTCGACCAGGGCTTGCAGGGCCGAGCTCTCCTCCTCACTCAAGACCTTGGCTGGCCGCTCCAGCGGAAGATCGTCAGGTCTGCTCGCCAGGAAGCCAAGATAGTAGCTGGGTTTTCGTTGGCAGCGCTTCCACAGATCACCTCGCTCCTCCTCACTGATCAGGCCAGGCTGCAGTGCCAGGCGCAGGTTTTCGATCATCAGCTGGGGCTCTGTCTCAAAGGGTAGATATTCAATCAGAAAGCGAGCCAGCTCTGGCCCCATACTGCCCTCGACAATCGCCGCTATGTTCAGCATTCGTCGGGCGTTATCCGGATCCTGGCTGGTCCACCAGGCGCGTCGGGCGAGTTCATCACTCAAGCCGCTGGCACAGGTAACGGCTACTACCGCCTCCGGCTCTCCCAACAACAGGAGATGTTCCAGATTCTCATCCCGCGTCTGTCCCATGCGGCTCCAGCGTTTGAGGTAGATCGGATAACCGCCGGGAGAGCCCAGCACATGACCCGAGAGCACCTCACGGACTTTGCGCAGATAGTGATCGTGGCGGCAGTTGGGGTTGAGCGTGACCTTGGCCTCCCCCTTTTCCGAGAGGCCGTAGAGGGTCATCGAGGATTCGTCGATGCGGATGGCTTGCGGTCGGTTAGCCAGCAGAACATTCAAACGCAGCGCGTCTTCACTGGAGAGATCCATGGTCGTGTTTACTATTTGCAGAGGTTGGTTCGGGCGAATTGTTATTGTTCCCGAAGCCGGCTATCACGTCCTACTGCACCGGCTCTTTCGGCTTGCTGAAGTTGCTGTCCTTCGGATTGAGGAAGATGAACTGCTTTTCTTCACCGTCATCAAGTTCGGCAAAGTCCATGGTCGTCTCGTCCAGCAGCGCATAGTGCTCGGGCTCCATGATGACAATGACCCCTTCTGTGTCGAACTGGATATCCTCATCCTTGATGTCATCGAATCCCATCAGGTAGTCGAAGGTACCATCCTCTTTCTGTTGTGCGGCGAAACGTAACGCCATACCTTCAGTGCCGCCCTGCTTGGCTGCTTGTCGAATCTGCTCCGCTGCGCGAGGTGTTAGTTTAAACATCGTTCACCCTTGTACTGCCGGATGCCTCCGCTCTGCAGGCACGCACATGTGCCACAAAACGCTCCACCCAGTCGTTGCCACCTACATTGCGCATATGCGTATAGCTCGCAAGCAGGTTTTTATAGAAATAGCCATCGTTCTGGCCGTCGATCCCTGTACCCCTTAGCACCTGGTAGGCAAAGTGACTCTGCTCACCGCTGAAACCGCTCAGGGAAGAGTAATGAAACTCATGGGCATTGATCACCTCGTCGACCGCAGTATGTCTGGAGGCCGGCCAGGGCCCAGTGCCCCTATCCTTCAGTCGTACATATCCGCGACCCTGAGGCTTCTTGTGCATCACTGTCTCTGCCGGGATGATACCCACCATTCTACATTTTTTCCCCTGCCAGGATAGACTCCGGGTCAGATACATGAGACCACCGCACTCAGCATAGACAGGTTTTCCTGCCTCCACAAAGTCGGCAATGGCACTACGCATAGCGGTATTCGCCTCCAACTCCTGCATCGCGGTCTCGGGAAATCCGCCACCAATAAAGAGGCCGTCCACCGCCGGTAAGCTGCGGTCATTCAGGGTGTCGAAGGCAATAAGTTCAACCCCCAACGCCCGCATTCGCTCCAGGTCATCGGGATAGTAGAAACCGAAGGCCTTGTCATGTGCATAGCCAATTTTGACAGCTGTAGCCGACTCTGAATACGGGGTAGTTTGTAGGGAAGCTACGGTAGGCTTAGGCGCTGCGTTGTTCGCGACTTCAAGCAGACGGTCGATATCGACTGATTGACGGACTGTGCTCGCCAGGAGGCCGATCATCTTCTCGGAGGAACCTGACTCATTGCTGGGGATCAAACCGAGGTGACGCTCATCGATCTGTAGACGCTCATCAGCCTGCACCGAACCCAATACAGGAAAATCGGTATAGTGCTCGACCACTTCCCGCAATTTGCGCTCATGCCGGCTGCCTCCGACCTGATTCAGAATCACACCAGCAAACTGGACCTGCCTGTCAAACGCCTGGTAACCCTGCAATAAAGGAGCAATTCCCCGCGTCATCCCACGACAATTGATCACCAAAACAACAGGCACGGAGAGAAATACCGCCATCGCCGCATTGCTGTTGGAACCCTCAAGGTCCATGCCATCAAAAAGTCCCTTATTGCCTTCGATCAGGGCCATATCTCGATCAGCCATACGCCTGCCGAAGCAGTCGGCTATCTCATTGCGTGACTGGGTATAGAAATCCAGGTTATAGCAGGGGCGACCGGAGGCGGCGCCTAACCAGAGCGGATCGATGTAATCAGGTCCTTTTTTGAAAGTCTGCAGATCGATACCGCGCTCCACCAGCGCACGCGCAAGGCCAATGGACAGCGTGGTCTTACCGGAGGATTTGTGAGCAGCAGAGATGTAGATGGCGGACACGTTGGCATCCTAACCTGTCACACAAAGATCCACCACCGGCCAGCGGTGGTGGATTTTGTAAGACTCGATAAGGCGGGGAGCCTTAGTTAGCCGGATCTTCCAGAGTTTCCGGAAAGACCTTGAAGAGCCGTGCACCGACAGCAACCATAGCAAGGGCTACCGCAATACCGGCAACACCCAGCGCTGCCTCAGGGAAGGTCGGCGTATAGGACGCGACCGCGCCATCGAAGAAACCACTCTCCAACACTTCCTTACCCGGAAAGAGACTCATTGGGTAAGCCTGACCACCGATGACGATGACATAGATCTGAAAGAAACCACCAATCAGTACCGCAATTGAAGCAGCGGCGATCGCCCAACGGGACTTATTGAAAGCAGGAGAATAGATCAGAAACAGCGGCACAATGCTGCCGATCAACACCTGACCAATCCAGAACATCTGAGTATAGATACCACCGTCCAGCAGAATGAAACGCTCCACCCCGTGATGCTGTGTGGCATACAAGTTGGTCAGATTGTAGACCAGGGTAAAATAGAGCACCGCACCGACGAACACACCAAGAAGATTTTTCAGCTTGGCCAGACGGTAATCACCGATCTCGCGATCGCCCCACATATAGGCAGCAATCAGGGTGATGATGAAGAAAGCCAGGCCGTAACTGAATGACATGATGACAAACATCGGCGCCATAATAGCGGCGTCGTAGGCCTCACGCGCCACCAGAAAACCGAAAATAGAGCCGGTACCTGTGGTCAGTGCAATTCGCCAGAAGAAGGCAGCAAAGCCAGCTGGACGGGAAAATTTATTGACCGTTCTATCCATCATGGTCCAGAGGTAAACGCCTACGATGGCGAAGAAACCACTATAGAGAATCACGTTCCAGGCAAAGATAGACTTGAAGTTGTACTGGGTCATGGCGACGATCAGTCGATCCGGGCGGCCAAGATCAAGCACCAGCACCATCAAACCGCCAGCCAGCAGACCTATCGCCAGAAGACCGGAGAAACGTCCCAGAGGCTTGTAGAGTGGCCCACCAAAGACCGAGCCAATCGAGGCAACGTTGAGTGCTCCAGAGGCAGCAACGATCAGAAAGATCGCAAACACGTGTGGCAGCCCCCAGACAATCTGGTTCGTCATGCCGGTCACCCAGTGACCATTGTGCTCCATGTAGAAGGCAGCACCCAAACCCACTGCGATAAACGAACCGAGTAGCGCCAGGCCGAGCCAGAAACGCACGGGCGAGCCACAGTAGAGCTCTCTGTAATACATCTTAGTCATCTAAACCAGCCCCTTACAGATCACAGGTTGAAGTAGCGAACACCGGTATTCAACTCGAGGTCGGCCCGGATCTGTGTTGAGTCGTATTTTTTCAGCGCTTGGCTAATCTCGCTATTTGGATCTTTGAGATCACCAAACAGGATCGCACCATGCCCTTCCTTCGTGCACGCTTCCTGGCAGGCCGTCTGCATGACGCCAGCATCGATACGATGAACACAAAGCGTACAGGATTCCACGCAGCCTTTGCCTCTTGGCGCATTAACCGACTGATCAGTGATTACCTCATGCACGAATGAGCGGGCTTTGTAGGGACACGCCATCATGCAGTAACGACAACCAATGCAACGATGACGATCGACCAGCACCAAGCCATCGGCGCGCTTAAACGAGGCGGTTGTGGGGCAGACATCCACGCACGGTGGATGCTCGCAATGCTGACACATCAAAGGCAGGCGGCTGATGTGGCCCGTCTGTGTATCCTTGAGTTTTACTGTGCGTATCCACACCGCATCGGTCTGAGGACGACCGTGCCCCTCAAGGCCGTGTTCATCGCTGCAGGCATCAACACAGGCAGTACAACCGTCAGCACACTTATTGGTGTCGATCACCATACCCCAGCGATTTTCACTGCTGGCCGCTTCGGTCTCTGCCTTGTTCGCAGCAACGGCTTGTAGAATCACGCCCGGGGCAAGTGTTACTGCTCCTGCCGCTGCGATGGTGCCGCCGATAAAGTTGCGGCGCTCCATGGTTGGCTGGTCACCCTTATTACTCATGATCAGTCTCTCTGTATACCCGCTGGCTGCGATTCGTGAGGAATGGCTGACGGTGTCTCAGTCGTGTGATAACCGTAGCGATGCTCCTGTTTCGAGGGTGTCGTACGATGACACTGAAAACAGGGCGGACTCACCGCAACATAACCGTGACACGCCTGACAGAACTGTCCCTCCGCATCGACTGGAACGGATTTGCCAGTCTCGTCGGTTCCTGCATGGCAGTCGATGCATTCAGACAAACTGTATGGCACCCCCCGCACGCCCTCTCTCACGGTTTCATCCCGCTCGTGTTTGAGAAAGTCCATATGGTTGCGTCGCATCAATTCTGTGGGTGCAACACAGCTGTCCATACTGGCAGCTTTGGAACCTTTGGTCACATGGGCACTCTCTGCATGGGCCTGCAAGGCAGGGAAAAGCATCCCTGCCAACAGAATGAGAAAGTACCGATTGCTGATGAGTAAACTACGCATCTCAGCTCCTATTCACCTAACCCCATCTGGATATAGCCGGTGGGACAGACATCGGTACAAATGTGGCAACCGACACATTTGTCGTAGTCGGTATCCACATAACGACCGGTAGTGGACTCGGTCTTCTTCACACGGAAGACCGCATCCTGCGGACAGAACACCACACAGTTGTCACATTCGAAACACATGCCGCAGCTCATGCAACGCTTAGCTTCAGCCTGTGCCTGCTCCTGCTCCAAGCCATTCATGCGCTCTTTAAAGTGATGCAGTACCTGCTCTGATGAAGGCACGTCCTCAGAACGCAGCAGGCGCGGCGTATAGCTGAAGTGACCAAGAAACAGGTCGTCAGCGGGAATGACCTCCATGGGCGAACGATCTTCGTAGTTATGCACGGCATACTTGGCGCTGGAAGTACCACGCATATCTCCAACACTCTTATCGAAGGCCTCAGGCTCAAGGTGCACTTCTTTCAGCTTGTGCAGCAGATCGAAGTGATGCACATCAACCTTCGGGCGCTTAGACAACTCTTTATTGTTGAGGTAAGCATTGATGCTTTCACAGGCAATGGAAGCCTGGCCAATAGCGGTTGTCAGCAGGTGAGGACGAATAATGTCGCCAGCTACGAAATGACCCGGCTTACCCGGCACCTGATAGAACTTATCGGCATCGATCAGGCTGCGGTCGTTAGCCAGATCGCTGAGACCTTCCATATCACCGCCCTGACCAATGGCTGAGACGATAAGATCGGCTTCCAGCACACGCTCGGTTCCTTCGGTGGGAACCGGAGTCATGCCGTCCATGGTACAGTCACAAACCTTGAGTCCAGTCGCACGACCATCTGCGCCAACGATCACTTCCAACGGCATCACGCCGTCAAGGATCTCACAGCCCTCATGCAGGGCATCGTGGATTTCGTGTTCGGCAGCGAACATCTTATCCTTGGTGAACAGCGAGGTCAGGGTTGCAGCAGCGGGTACAGCCGCCTCGGCCAGCGCATCATCATGATTGATGCTGCTATCGAGCACCACATCTTCCGGATTGCCAGCAGTCGCATTGTGACCCAGGCGACGTGCAACGGAGATGACGTCGATGGAAGTATCACCACCACCGATGCAGACTACATTCTTGGCAGTCACTTTCATTCGGCCTTCGTTGAAAGCCTTCAGAAAAGCCACACCAGAGACACAGTTCGGGGTACCTTCCCAGCCGTCAACAGGCAAACCGCGTCCGTTCTGACAGCCGAGCGCCCAGAGAATAGCGTCATGCTCTTTCTCGATATCCGCAACCGGGATCTCGACACCGACTTTCACACCAGTCTTAGTCTCTACGCCCATGTCCAGAATGCGCTGAATCTCAGCCTGCAGCTTGTCGCGCGGAATCCGGTAGTTCGGAATGCCATAACGCATCATGCCGCCAAGCTCAGGATCTTTTTCATAGACAGTTACGCCATGACCCATGCGACGCAGCTGGAAGGCAGCGGCCATACCAGCAGGCCCACCACCGATAACGGCAACTTTCTTACCAGTATCAGCACCCGGGGTAAACTTATAGCCACGCTCAATGGCAACATCACCAATGAACTGCTCGACAGCGTTAATACCGACAAAGTCTTCTACTTCGTTGCGGTTACAACCGTCCTGACAAGGTGCAGGACAGACACGCCCCATCATAGAGGGGAAAGGATTGGCCTCTACCGCACGCTCAAAGGCGTACTGCTGCCAATCCATACCTTCCACCGGTTTCTCCTGCTCACGAACGATCGCAAGCCAGCCACGGATGTCGTGACCGGAAGGACAGCTACCCTGACAGGGTGGCGTACGGTTAATGTAAGTAGGGCACTTATGAGAGGTATCCTCACGGAAGATCTTATCTCCCCAATCCTCCCACTGGTTGTCGCCGTCTTCAAAACGACGCCAGGTGATTTTTTTCATCTCTTCACTAGGAGTTGCCATTTTCAGTCTCCTTTCGGTACTTGTCTTGGTCGTGCCCTACCCGTAGGAAGGCCTATTTGTTCGCGCTAGAAATCGTTAAAAACTATTCGTCGTCGTCATCTTCACCATAACCCGGCGCTTCCTCGGGTGGTGTTTTACGGTTCAATTTAATCGCGTTACTCACCAGTTGGTGCACACTGACGATCTGAAACATATCCATACCGTAGTAGGGAAATACCTTGGTGAACTGGCTCTTACAGATGGCACAGATCGCTGCCAAATGGGTAACCCCCTTCTCCTCCATGACGTTCTTGAAAGCGGTCATGCGGGGCTTGGCGCCTTTCACACGCACTTCCATCAAGTCATCGGTGAGAATGCCGCCACCGCCACCACAGCAGAAAGTGCGTTCATGGATGGTGTCCCACTCCATGTCGTGGTAGTTGTTGACCACTGCCTTGATCACCTTGCGCGGAATCTCGAATTGACCGCCAGGCTTGTCGCCCATACGCGATGCACGAGCCACATTGCAGGAGTCGTGAAAGGTGATCGACATGTCGTCATTTTCCGACTTATCGAGCTCAAGCGTCCCCTTCTCAATCTCATTCAGGGTGTATTCGCAGATGTGCTGCGGGACCGGATAGTTGGGATCGAGAAAATCGAACGGGCCAGCCAGAGTATTCAAGAAACTGTAGGCAATACGCCAGGCATGGCCACATTCACCGAAGACGATACGCTTGACGCCCAGCTCTAGAGCCGCTTCACGGATACGCAAGGAGACACGGCGCATGTTCTCGTAACTGCCGATGAACATGCCGAAGTTACCAGCCTCTGATGCCTTGCTGCTCATAGTCCAGCTGACACCTGCCTCGTGAAACACCTTACCGTAGCCGATGAGTCCGTCAATGTGAGGCTCGGCAAAAAAATCGGCGGAAGGAGTGACCAGGAGAATATCCACGCCTTTGACATCAAGTGGATATTTGACCGCAACATCGGTGTCTTCCCAGACATCTTCCTCAAGTCCCTCGAGGGTGTTGGCTATGGCCGGGCCGGGCAGGCCCAGATTGTTACCAACCTTGTGAACCTTGCCGATGATTTCGTTGCAGTACTTCTGACCTACACCAATAGAATCCAGGATCTCCCTAGCCGCCATGGAGATTTCAGCCGTGTCGATGCCATAGGGGCAGAACACGGAACAGCGACGACACTGAGAACACTGATGGAAGTAGCTGTACCACTCATCGACGACCTCATCGGTCAAATCGGCTGCGCCTACCAGCTTGGGAAAATACTTACCGGCGAAGGTAAAGTACCTGCGGTAGACCTTACGCAACAGATCCTGCCGACCAACCGGCATATTTTTAGGATCCTGGGTACCCAGATAGTAGTGACACTTGTCAGTGCAGGATCCGCACTTGACACAAGCATCCATGAAAACCTGAAACGATCGATATCGGCTCAGCAGATCGCCCATTTTATTGATGGCGACCTCTTTCCAGTTGTCGACCTTCTCACCAGGAAACCCCAAGTCTTCATTGTGCTCAGGCTTAGCTTTGAAGCATGTAATATGCTTCATAGTGCCTTCGGACAACTTGGGAACCTCGATGTACTCGGTCAGCTCCGGTGTTTCGAATTCAGCTCCAGCCATTTCTAACCCTCATCGGCCAAGCGGTTGCATTAGGATTCTTCGAGCTTCCGCGCCCACTCGACCAAGTGACGCTTCTCTCGCGGGTTATCAACCTGATTACGAGTCGGGCTGAAAAACACGCCTGGTATGTGCAGCAATTTGCTGAAAGGCAGCAGAATCATCAACACAGCAACCAGAGTCAGGTGGACCAGTAATACTGGGTCCATCGGCAGTTGCCCGCCACTCAGGGTCCAGAAGCCGGTAAAGAACTTTTTCACCGCTACAACATCGGTGTGGACCACAAAGGTCATCAGTGCGCCACTGCTCCCGATCAAGATAAGCAGCAGTAGCCAAAGATAATCGGACGGTGCAGAGATGTAGCGCACCCGATCAACAAAGACTCTTCTCACCAGGAGACCAGCCAAGCCAGCAACCATGGCAAAAGCGGCATATTTACCAAAAGGCTGTATCAGCTCAATTGGCAGCCATACGGGATTGATGAAGTAGCGCAGGTGACGCAACAGCACCAGGAAGAGACCCATATGGAACATCCAGGAAAAGATCCAGGTCCACTTGGTACTCTTAAACAGGCTCTCGAAGAAAACCACTTCACGAAAAAGCCGCATGACAACACCGGTCTGTGTAACAGGCGCCGGCGTAGTCGGAATCTTTAACGGTGCAGGCGTCTTGGCATACTGGGCAATTTTACGTGCCAGGCCAAGAACCAGAACTAGGGTCGCTACGATAAACAGCAACGCGTAGACAGATGACATGTTCCTGCGTTCCTCTAACTAGTGATCGGGTGCACAGTGAATGGGGCGCGGCTCCGCCCCACTCACAGGCTTTGCGATGGCTTAGATGCAGCCAGTCGGCTTCGGCAGACCGGCGAAGCGGCAGGCCTGCTT
>JARRNY010000078.1:17508-29634 GCA_037384445.1 Candidatus Thiodiazotropha sp. | reverse complement strand
ACAGAACTTCTCAAAGATAGGTTAACGACAGACAAGGAGCGTGGTTTTACAGGTGTAGGACCACAAAGGGCTGATATAGAATTATCGATCGATAGAGTAACTACAAAACAGTTACTCTCCCGTGGTCAGCAAAAGCTACTAGTTACAATCATACTCCTCGCACAATCAAAGCTTCTTGAGAAATCGACAGGTGAAAAGCCTATCTTCTTGTTTGATGATCTTGAATCAGAACTAGATAATCAATCAATAGAAATAATTTGCTCTCTACTTGAAGCGCAACAAAGCCAAACCTTTATTACGAGCCTCAACGCAGAGCGACTGAATAACTATCAGTGGAGTAAATCCATACGTATGTTCCACGTGGAACATGGCAGATTCAGTGTTTGAATGGCATGCAGGCGGTCAGGCTACTACTGGTAAATAAAGTCGTCTGCTATGGGCTTGAAGGGGTATAATGCTGAATTGATCATTTCCGAGTTGGTCAACTCTCAGACGGATTTTATATGACGTACGATTCCTCGAATATTAAAGTTCTCAAAGGGCTGGATGCTGTAAGAAAACGTCCCGGTATGTATATCGGTGACACTGATGACGGTACAGGTCTTCACCATATGGTCTTCGAGGTGGTCGATAATTCAATCGATGAAGCTCTGGCCGGTTACTGCAATGAGATAAAAGTAATCATCCATTCTGATCAGAGTGTCACTGTTACCGATAATGGTCGTGGTATACCTGTCGATATTCATCCTGAAGAGGGACGTTCAGCTGCAGAAGTTATCATGACCGTGCTCCATGCAGGCGGGAAGTTTGATGATAACTCCTATAAGGTTTCAGGTGGTCTGCACGGTGTAGGTGTTTCTGTTGTAAATGCCCTTTCTGCTGAATTGAAACTTAGAATAAGACGTCAGGGAACTGTCTGGGAACAAGAGTACAGACATGGCGTGCCGCAAGGTGATCTGGCTGTCACGGGTGAGTCCGACAAGAGCGGAACCAGTGTTACTTTCAGACCTAGCAGTGAGACCTTTACCAACATAGAGTTTCACTACGATATCCTGGCAAAGAGACTGAGAGAACTCTCTTTTCTCAACTCAGGTATCAAGATCATTCTCAAGGAGGAGGCAACAGGAAGGGAAGACGTCTTCGAATATGTTGGCGGTATTCTTGCCTTTGTTGAACACCTGAATCGTAATAAATCGCCGATGCATGATCAGGTTTTCAGCTTCTCTGGTGAACTCAATGATGTGGTGGTGGAGATCGCCATGCAGTGGAATGAGTCCTACCAGGAGTCTATTTTCTGCTACACCAACAACATACCCCAGCGTGATGGTGGTACTCATCTGGCTGGCTTCAGGGCTGGGTTGACTCGTACTTTGAATCAATACATCGAGCAATCAGGACTCGCTAAAAAGCAGAAAGTTAATACTACTGGTGATGACTCCAGAGAGGGATTGACGGCTGTGCTCTCGGTCAAAGTGCCTGACCCTAAGTTCTCTTCCCAAACCAAAGATAAGCTGGTCTCGTCAGAGGTTAAATCGGTGGTGGAGAGTCTGCTTTCAGAAAACCTGAACAATTTTCTCCTCGAGAATCCGGCAGACGCCAAGAACATTGCCGGAAAGATGATCGATGCAGCAAGAGCGAGAGAAGCTGCACGCAAGGCACGTGAGATGACCCGCCGTAAGGGAGCTCTGGATATTGCTGGTCTACCCGGAAAGCTGGCTGATTGCCAGGAGAAGGATCCTTCACTTTCTGAGCTCTACCTGGTGGAGGGTGACTCAGCCGGAGGCTCTGCCAAACAGGGCAGAGACAGGCGTTTTCAGGCAATCCTGCCATTGAAAGGTAAGATTCTGAATGTAGAGAAGGCCCGCTTCGACAAGATGCTCTCTTCGGCAGAAGTGGGTACGTTGATTACGGCTCTCGGTTGCGGTATCGGTCGTGATGAGTTCAACCCCGATAAACTCCGTTACCACCGCATTATCATTATGACCGACGCCGATGTGGACGGCGCGCATATACGAACCCTGTTGCTGACATTCTTCTATCGTCAAATGCCGGAGTTGATTGATCGCGGTTATATCTATATTGCCCAACCGCCACTCTACAAAGTGAAAAAAGGCAAGCAGGAGCAGTACCTGAAGGATGATCATGATTTGAGTAACTACTTCCTGCAGAGCGCGCTGGATAACGCAGCCCTTTATGTAACGGCTGATGCACCACCTCTGGCAGGTGAAAGTCTGGAGAATCTTTCACGTAGCTTCTTGGCGGTGATGGCCAGTATTGCTCGACTTTCTCTGCGCTATGATGGTCCACTGTTGGAAAAACTGATCTATATGCCAAAGCTTGATGAGGCAATGATCGGGGATAAGGTGTCTTTGCAAAACTGGGTTGAAGAGCTTGAGGGTCGGTTGAATACCGATCTGGGAATTTCAGAGTCCTGTACGCTTGAATTGGTCGGTGACAGAGAGACAGATGACGCAGGAATATTACTCACACGAAAGATTCATGGCATCGGAAATGAGCGTTTTATCCCTTTTGATTTCTTAAATAGCGTTGAATATCGAAAAATCACGGAACTGGGAAGTCAGTTGAACGATCTGCTGTCTGCTGACGCATTCGTCAAACGTGGCGAGAAGGAACAACCAGTGAACAGCTTCCGGCAGGCCCTGGATTGGCTGATGGAGGATGCGAAGAAGGGTGTACATGTCCAGCGCTATAAAGGTCTGGGTGAAATGAACCCGGATCAGCTATGGGAGACCACAATGAATGCGGATAGTCGTCGTTTGCTGCAGGTGAGTATAGAGGATGCAGTAGGGGCAGATCAGATCTTTGCTACCTTGATGGGTGACCAGGTAGAGCCGCGTCGGGAGTTCATCGAGACACACGCACTGACTGTGGAAAACCTTGATGTCTAAGCTATTGAGCAGCTGGAAAAAAGCTGCTTTGTGCTTGATGTAAAAATATAAGTTACTGTTTTTAGTATTATTATAGGTTTGTAAGTGTTCACTTACTGACTCTTGTTGTCAGTGTATTTCATACCTCACTGGGTAGGCTCGCGACCGTGTCCTCTATCCATTTTTCGGCCTTCGCGTTGATCTCGCTTGCACGCATACCCTGGGTTTCGAAAAGTGTCCCGATGACCACGTCGATAGTACCCGGATATTTGCGTACTCCGCGCCGCCGCCAGAAAACCCCTGCATTGTGAGCGATTGGTAATACGGGTGCTTGCGTCTTCTCGGCCAGGATAGCACCGCCAATGCCGTAGCGTTTTCTCGTGCCAGGAGCAACACGGGTACCTTCCGGAAAGACGATAATCTTGCTACCGCTCTCAAGACGTTGGGTACCCTGTTCAATAATTTGGTCAATCGCTTTGTGGCCCGATTTACGGTTGATAGCGATGGGTTTGAAGTAACACATTATCCATCCGAAGAAGGGCACAAAGAGTAACTCCCGTTTAAGCACCCATGATTTGCGTCCGGGAATGAGGCTTACCAGCGCAATTGTTTCCCAGGCCGATTGGTGTTTTGCCAAGACGATACAGGGTCCTTTGGGAATATTCTCAGCGCCAGTCAAACGGTAGTTCAGGCCGCAAATAGCGGAAAGGCCCCAGAGGTTGAGTCGACTCCACAAGCTATCGATCAGTGGGAGCTTCTCCTTGGTGAAAGCCCAGCCGATCAAGGTTCCGATACCGGCAACAATAATGGTTGTGATAACCAGGTAGATAAAAAAGAGGATCGATCTAAGCAGAATCATGCCGTTTGTCCCTGTTCAAGAAGTAGCATATCGACGGCACTCGACAGGTCGTTGTAAATACACATTTGAGCAACTTCTTGTGGATTTTGCTCGAGTGTACGTCTCCCTTTACCGGTTTTTACCAGGATGGGTCTGGCGCCGACCGTTTCAGCCGCTTTTAAGTCTCTAAGCGAGTCGCCAATGACAGGGACTCCGTTGAGTGACTGTCCGGTACGGTTGCCTATCTCAAGATAAAGTCCGGGTGCCGGTTTGCGGCAGTCACATTGGTCATCAGGACCGTGGGGGCAGAATAGAATGGCATCGATGGTCCCGCCAAGATGTTGTATCTCCTGCAGCATCTTGTGATGGATGGCATGCAGGGTTTCGATATCGAACAGGCCTCGGGCAATGCCTGATTGATTGGTTGCGACGAAGATGCGAAAACCGGCACGACTTAGCCGCGCAATTGCGCTCAGGCTACCGTCGATCGGTACCCACTCGTCGGGAGACTTGATGTAGTCGTCGGAGTCCTGATTAATGACACCATCCCTGTCCAATATGACAAATTTCATGGGAGTGAATACTTACTCACTGTCTACGTCCCTGAATTCAGAGACCCGGATGCGTCCATTGATCATACGGGAAGAGCGTTTATCCAGCTTTGCCATCTTATCCCAAAAGGATTGGTTGAGATCGAAGTCCTGAGCGATGGCGGTGCCAATGACGAGTATGAGTAGATCTGCAACCTCTTCAGCCAGAGCTTCCTTGGTTTTACCCTTGGTTACACAGGAGGAAATTTCGCCGAGTTCCTCAGCCATTAGAGCGATGCGATAGGTCATCTCCTCACCACCGGTCTCTTTAAACCGGTGCTTGTCGTGGAAGGCCTGAACAGCGTCCAGCATGGCAGCGTAGGAATCCCTCATGCGCCGCTGTCCTGTAGCAGTGAGATGTCGGCAACGCTAAGAAACTGGCTCTCCAACTGGGCCAACAAAGCAAGGCGGTTAATGCGCAGATTGGGATCGTCAGCCATGACCATGACCTGATCAAAGAAGTCGTCAACGGGCTGTTTGAGTGATGCAAGGATAGTTAAGCCCTCCGCATACTCACCACGGTCGAACAGGGGTTGCGCCAGCGGTGTGAGTTCGTCGAGTCTGGCCAGCAGATCCCGTTCTGCCTGATCTTGAAACAGGGATTCATCGGCGCGCATGGGTAGGGGTTCAGCGTTCTTTTTCAGGATATTCCGGATACGCTTGTTGGCGGCGGCCAGGCTGGTTGCTTCAGGAAGTTGTCTGAATGCCTGCATCGCATGAACGCGCAGATCGAAATCGGCGATGGTATCCGGAGAGACGGCAGCAACTGCCTGGAAGAGATCGAGATCGATTCCTTCATCCTGATAGATACCCTTCAGTCGCTCGATCATGAAGTCATAGACGTCACTGGCGATCTGGGATTCGGACAGCCGCTCTGCCATGTTTTCAGCCACAGCTTCCAGCAATCCCCTGAGATAAAGAGTAAGTGAGTGCTCACGTATGATGCGCAGTGCACCGAGTGCGGCACGACGCAGTGCAAAGGGATCTTTGTCACCGGTCGGGCGTTGCCCGATGCCAAAGATACCGACCAGGGTATCGAGCTTCTCAGCCAGTGAGATAGCGATACCGGTACGGGTCTGTGGCAGCTGGTCACCGGAGAAGCGCGGCATGTAGAACTCGTCCATTGCCTGAGCCAGTTCGGCATCTTCACCATCGCGTTGTGCCTGGTAGCGGCCCATCACACCCTGCATCTCCGGGAACTCGAAGACCATGTCTGTCATCAGATCACAGCGGCTGAGCAATCCGGCACGGTGGGCAAGATCGGGGTCGCCGCCGATCTCGATGGCAATCAGTTCGGCCAGCTTGGCGACCCGTTCCGATTTGTCATACATAGAGCCAAGCTTATTCTGGAACACGACCTGTTTGAGGGATTCCAGGTGATCTTCCAGTCGATGTTTGCCGTCCTGCTCCCAGAAGAACATGGCATCGGCGAGACGGGGACGGATCACACGCTGGTTACCCTCCTGGATCAGCTCAGGTTGCGGGCTCTCGATGTTGGCAATGGTGATGAAGTGATTCATCAGCCGGCCTTCGCTATCGAACAGGGGGAAGTACTTCTGGTTGCCCTTCATGGTGGCAATCAGTGCCTCCTGGGGGACCTGCAGGAAGCGCTCTTCGAAACTGGCGCTGATCGGCACCGGCCACTCGTTGAGGGCAGTGACCTCTTCGAGCAGATCCTCATCGAGATCCGGACGACCACCCACGGAAGCCGCACTCTGTTCGACGGCCTGGCGGATTTTTGCTTTTCTCATGTCGAAACTGGCAATCACCTTACCCAGGTCATGCAGCACCGAATCGTAGTCTTCCGCATTGTAGATGGTTATGGGCGCGCTATGGTGAAAACGATGGCCGTAGGTCAAGCGGCCGGCATTGGCATCGAGCAGGGTGCAGTCGATGACCGCATCACCATGAATGAATAGCAACCAGTGTACTGGGCGTACGAATTGAGCCTCAGATGCGCCCCAACGCATGCGTTTGGGAATGGGTAGCTTGTTCAGCGCCAGTTCGGCGATATCCGGGAGCAGTTGGGAGGCGGCATGACCCTTCTCCTCGACCTGATAGGCGAGCCAGGTGCCCTTGTCGGTCTCCAGCTTCGAGAGTTGATCGACCGATGTGCCGCAGGAGCGGGCGAAACCTTCAGCGGCTTTACTTGGATTACCGTCAGCATCGAAGGCCGCCTGCAGCGCAGGACCGCGACGTTCAATTTGCCGGTCTGGCTGTTTCGTCATGCAGTTCTGAATGCGCAGAGCAAGCCGGCGAGGGGTTGCAAAGCTTTCGACTTCACCGTGTTCGAGACCGGCCTTTTTCAGGCCAGCGACAAACTGCTCGGTGAGTGCATCGGATAACCGCTTCAAGGCTTTTGGCGGGAGTTCTTCAGTGCCAAGTTCGAACAGCAGGGTAGCGCGATCAGCCATTGGCCACCTCCTTTTGGCTCTTCAACAGAGGGAACCCGAGCTTTTCTCGTGCTTCAAAATAGGCTTGTGCGACGGCGCGTGCCAGCGAGCGTACCCGCAGGATAAAACGCTGTCGTTCGGTGACTGAGATGGCGTGGCGTGCATCGAGCAGGTTAAAGGTGTGCGAGGCCTTGAGTACCTGTTCATAGGCTGGCAGCGGCAAGCCTGCCTCGATCAGTCGGTTGGAGTCCTTTTCACATTGGTCGAATAGACTGAAGAGAAAAGGCACATCGGCATGTTCGAAATTGTAGGCCGATTGCTCCACCTCGTTCTGATGGAAGACGTCGCCATAGGTGACGGGTCCCTGCGGGCCTTCGGTCCAGACCAGGTCGAAGACACTCTCCACGCCCTGCAGGTACATAGCGATGCGTTCCAGACCGTAGGTGATTTCGCCGGTGACAGGACGGCAATCGAGACCACCGACCTGCTGGAAATAGGTAAACTGGGTGACCTCCATGCCATTGAGCCAGACCTCCCAACCGAGACCCCAGGCACCGAGGGTGGGTGACTCCCAGTTGTCTTCGACGAAGCGGATATCATGCAGGTTCAGATCGAGACCGAGCTCCTGCAGTGAGCCAAGGTAGAGCTGTTGGATATCCTTTGGCGATGGCTTCATTACCACCTGGTACTGGTAGTAGTGCTGCAGTCGGTTGGGGTTCTCGCCGTAGCGTCCGTCAGTGGGTCTGCGGGAGGGCTGCACATAGGCCGCATTCCAAGGCTCGGGGCCGATGGAGCGCAGGAAGGTGGCAGTGTGGAAAGTGCCTGCACCCATCTCCATGTCATACGGCTGCAGGATGACGCAGCCTTGACGCGCCCAATATTCCTGTAGCTTGAAGATGAGTTGCTGAAAGGTCAGTTTGCCGTTTGTCTGTTCGGTTGACGCTTGATTCACAAGTGATCCCGCATATATGGATGAAAAACCGCGACAGTATAACGGTGTGGCGGGGGGTTGGCTAACCTGTGACAGATAGGGGAGAGTAGATTTTTGCTCTTTTCAGAGTGGCTGTTTCGGGTGCTGTCACACAAGGCATGCCGTATAATCGCCGATTCGTTTCACAAAGCGTCCCCTACCGACCACCACACGAGTTATGAGCAGACAACGCAAAGCAGCGGCACTGATTTCCGGGGGATTGGACTCCCTGCTGGCGGCCCGGGTGATGCAGGAGCAAGGCATCCACGTCGAGGGCATCAACTTCTACACTGGCTTCTGTGTCGAGGGGCATACCCACGCCATTCGCAAAAAGGACCGTAAAAAGGAGAAGCGTAATAATGCGCTTTGGGTAGCCGAGCAACTGGGAATCAAGCTCCACATCATCGACATCGTCGAGGATTACAAGCAGGTGGTTCTAAACCCGAAGCACGGCTACGGGGCCAACCTCAACCCCTGCCTCGACTGTAAGATTTTCATGGTCGGCAAGGCGCTGGAGTGGATTAAAGCCAAGGGCTTCGATTTCATCATCACCGGTGAGGTGATGGGTCAACGCCCCATGTCTCAGCGCAAGCAGACCCTGCCGATCGTTGCCGGTGAGTCTGGAGCTGAGGATCTGCTGCTGCGGCCGCTGTGTGCCAGGAATCTGCCCGAAACGCTGCCCGAGCGTGAAGGTTGGGTTGATCGTGAGCGTCTGTATGATTTTTCCGGCCGCAGCCGTAAACCGCAGATGGCGTTGGCGGCAAAGTTTGGTTTCGAAGACTATGCCCAGCCGGCGGGGGGCTGCTGTTTCCTGACTGACGCTCAATACTCGGTAAAACTGGCCGACCTGTGGCAGGCCCGCGGCGATAAGCAGTATGAGATGGATGACATCATGCTGTTGAAAGTCGGGCGCCATATCCGCCCTGCCCCTGGCTACAAGCTGATCATCTCGCGCGAGGAGGGGGAAGGGAATTTCCTGCGCGGTTATCGACACCAGTATGCACACCTGACAACCGTCAGCCATCCAGGACCATTGGCGCTGATCGACGGCCAGTTCGATGATCAGGAGTTACAGTTGGCTGCCCGTCTGGTGGCCCGGTACAGCCAGGGTCGAAGTGCAGAGCAGGTGACACTTGAATTCACCGATATCGATGGCCAAGCTCGGGAGCTGACGGTAAAGCCGTTGCCCGCCCATGAAATTCCCAAGGAGTGGGTTTTGTGAATCGGCAGATTGTCGATTGCCGCCGATTGTTGTGCCCCATGCCGGTGATCCGGGTGCAATCGGCCGTAGAGGATCTAGCCGAGGGGACAGTGGTCGAGGCGGTCTGTACCGATCCGGGTGCCTTGACCGATATACCCGCCTGGTCGAGGATCAACGGCCATCGGGTGGTTGAAACCCGTAGTGAGGCGGGCGAATATTTCGTTGTGGTCGAAGTTGGTCCGAAGGATTTGTCATGAGTTCACCAGAAAATGCCAAGGATAAGCGCTATCGTGTCAGTCGCCAGTCGGCTCTGGTCGGTGCAGCGGTCAATACGGTGTTGGCAGTTTCAAAGATCCTGTTCGGCTGGCTGGGTCAGTCACAGTCATTGGTGGCGGATGGTGTCCACTCGCTATCGGATCTGATGACAGACGCCCTGGTTTTCTTTGCGGCGAGTCATGCCAGAGAGGAGCCGGACCAAGCACACCCATACGGGCATGGCCGATTCGAGACGGTCGGTACGATGGTCTTGGGGGGGATTTTGATCGCCGTCGGTCTGGGCATCATGTGGGATGCGGGTGAACGCCTGTTTGTCCCAGAGGAGTTGAAACATCCTGAGGCCTATACCCTTTATATTGCACTCTTCTCCATCCTGGCCAATGAAGGACTCTTCTTTTATACACGCTATCTAGCCAATCAGGTCAATTCCGATCTGCTGCGGGCCAATGCCTGGCATCATCGTAGCGATTCGGTCTCCTCGGTAGTGGTATTGGTGGGTATCGGCGGCACTATGCTGGGCTTGCCCTATCTGGACGCCATCGCGGCTGTATTGGTCGGTGTGATGGTGATACAGATCGGCTGGAACCTGGGATGGGGCGCCATTCAGGAGTTGGCGGATACCGGCCTGGAAGAGGAGCATCTGGACAAGATCCGTGAAGTGATCGCCAATGTCTCCGGGGTCAATAGCGTGCATATGTTGCGAACCCGGCGTCTGGGTGGTCATGCCCTGGCGGATGTGCACGTGCAGGTCGATCCCTGGCTGAGTGTCTCCGAGGGACATCGTATCGCCGAGGTGGTGCAATATGGATTGATTGATAAGGTCGAGGTATTGGAAGATGTGACCGTACACATCGACCCTGAAGACGACGAGGAGGGTCCCTCCTGTGTCGGATTGCCCCTGAGGCGCAAGGCGGAGGAGCTGCTGGACGAACTCTGGTCGCATATTGCCTGTTACGAGGATCGCCGGCGCCTGGTGTTGCATTACCTCTCAGGCAGAATCGATGTGGATCTCTACCTGCCCCTGGTCTGCCATCAATCGAAACAGGAGGCTGGCGAACTGCAGCATGCCTTTCAAAAGGCGCTGACAGATTCCGAGATTTTTCGCTGTGTGCGCATCTGGTTTGGTTAGCACCATTATAGTGCACGACGACCGCTGGAATGATCCGTTTTGGTGCGCGTTGGGTTGATCATACGTGGCTGATCAAAAGCCTTGGTGGTTTGCTGATCGATTAAATTGGCGCCGAGTGTTTGGTTTTAAGGGAGTTTATGCAGCTAACCCCCTTTTTTATTTGGATATTTTTTCACAGATTCATTCGGCATTGACCGATGGTCCTGGTGCCGTATTGAGTGAAGTTTACGTGGCATGAAACATGCAATCATGCGTTTTCTAAAGCGTCTGGTATAGTTTCCCGGCCGCCAAAGCTATGAGTGGCTGAAAAGTGTCTCTCCGAAGGAAATCCTATGCGGAGAACATTAAGCTCAGCATTGAATAACCCATAAATCCTGGAGATGAAGATGGCCTCGAAAGCCCTGAAGATGATCAAAGACAATGACGTAAAGTTTGTCGATCTGCGTTTCACCGATACCCGCGGTAAGGAGCAGCATGTCTCCCTGCCAGCACACCAGATCAGCGAAGACATGTTCACCGACGGCAAGATGTTCGATGGCTCCTCCATCGCCGGTTGGAAAGGCATCAACGAATCCGACATGATCCTGATGCCGGAAGACGCGACAGCAGTGATGGACCCGTTCGCTGACGAGAACACCATGAATGTCCGCTGCGACATCCTCGAGCCCACCACCATGCAGGGTTATGAGCGTGATCCCCGCTCTGTAGCCAAGCGCGCAGAAGCCTATCTCGCCTCCACCGGCATCGCTGACGCTGCCTATTTCGGTCCTGAGCCAGAGTTTTTCGTGCTCGACGACGTTCGTTGGAGCATCGACATGAGCGGCTCCATGGTCAAGGTCGATTCCGAAGAGGCCGAGTGGAACTCAGAGCGTGTCTACGAAGACGGCAACATCGGTCACCGTCCTGGCGTCAAGGGCGGCTACTTCCCGGTTCCCCCGGTTGACTCCCTGCATGACCTGCGTGGCGCCATGTGCCTGGCAATGGAAGAGATGGGCGTCCCTGTCGAGGTGCATCACCACGAGGTAGCCACTGCCGGACAGTGCGAGATCGGTACCCGCTTCAGCACCCTGGTCGAACGCGCCGACTGGGTCCAGATCCAAAAGTACTGCACCTGGAACGTAGCCCATGCCTACGGCAAGACCGCTACCTTCATGCCGAAGCCAATCGTTGGTGACAACGGTTCCGGTATGCACGTGCATCAGTCACTGGCCAAAGGCGGCGAGAACATCTTCGCCGGTGACCAGTATGGTGGCCTGTCCGAGACCGCACTCTACTACATCGGCGGTATCATCAAACACGCCCGTGCGCTGAACGCCTTCACCAACGCCTCCACCAACTCCTACAAGCGTCTGGTACCTGGCTTCGAGGCTCCGGTCATGCTGGCCTACTCTGCCCGTAACCGTTCCGCTTCCATTCGTATTCCATGGGATTCCAGCCCTAAGGGTCGCCGCATCGAGGTCCGTTTCCCCGATCCGACTGCCAACCCTTACCTGGCCTTCACCGCCATGATGATGGCTGGTCTGGACGGTATCCAGAACAAGATCCACCCAGGCGATGCTATGGATAAGGACCTCTACGACCTGCCGGCCGAAGAGGCAGCCAGTATCCCCACCGTCTGCCACAGCCTTGATATGGCGCTGGAAGCACTGAATGAGGATCGCGCCTTCCTGACCGCTGGCGGCGTCTTTACTGATGACCTGATCGACGGCTACATCGATCTGAAGATGGAAGAAGTAACCACCATGCGCATGACCACCCATCCGGTGGAGTTCGACATGTACTTCAGCCTCTGATCGGTTTTTCACAGAACCGCTAGAGATAAAGCGCCCTTCGGTAACGAG
>JARRNY010000078.1:0-17498 GCA_037384445.1 Candidatus Thiodiazotropha sp. | reverse complement strand
GTAGCCTCATATTCATTCTGATCATTTTCGTCGCCCTGCCCCTCTATGCCAGGGAGGTCTACAAATCGACCAATGCCGATGGTGTGGTGATCTACTCAGATACCTACATGGAAGGGGCTGAACGCGTTCGAGTCATTGGCACCAAGTCGACTCCCTCCCCCGCAGACGCGAATGGTGATCAGGAGCAAGGTGACGCACAAGCTGACGCCCAGGGCGTCGAAGGCTACCAGAGCCTGGAGATCGTACAACCGGAAAACAACGCTACCGTGCGCAACAACGAAGGTACGGTTTCTGTCAGTCTCTCTCTCACCCCAACCCTCGTTGAAGGGCACTCGGTGAAGATCAACATCGATGGCGAGGAGCTGCCAGGGGAGGTTCGCACTACCCAGTTCTCCCTCAACAATCTAAACCGGGGTAGCCACACCCTGGAGACCCGCATTGTCGATGCTAGCGGTAATGTGCTGATCCGATCCAATCGCATCAATTTCTTCCTGCGCCAGGCCTCAATTCTCACCCGCTGACACAGCCGCACTATAATGGTGCAGTAGTGGAGCCACCACCTGCACATACTCCTGTAAACCGTTTTCCCTTTTTTCCAACAGCGAACGGTAAGTTGTGCTTAAACGACTGTTTTCCTGTGCTTTTGTGTGCTGCTCAGTGTGAGAGCAGGGCGCGCTCAATATTTGTGCTTGTTGGATCGTTTTTTGCTTAGGAGTCATCCATGATGCCGGAACTGAAGAAAAGCAATCTCGAAAAACAGGTTCTGGAGAACCTGAGTACGGCGATACTCCTCTTCGACCGAGAATTCAGACTGCTCTATCTCAACTCTTCGGCAGAGATGCTGTTTGAAGTTAGTTCGCGCAAGGCACTGGGTTTGCCTGTTATGGAGATGATCCGTTGTCCAGACAGCCTGCTGTTGTCAAACCTGACACAGTCGCTGGAGAGTGGCCAGCCTTTCACTGAACGGGAACATCAGTTGATCCTGCCTGACGGTAGAGAGATCACCGTTGACTGTACCGTGATACCACAGCGCCACGGCTATCGGGTGGACGAGCTTCTGGTGGAGATCCAACAGGTAGACCGTCAGCTCAGGATCACCCGCGAAGAGCAGATTCTCTCGCGAAATGAGGCGACCCGAGCCCTGGTTCGTGGACTGGCGCATGAGATCAAGAACCCCCTGGGTGGGTTACGTGGGGCGGCCCAGTTGCTGGAGCGGGAGCTCAAGGATGAGTCGTTGATTGAATATACCCAGATCATCATTGAGGAAGCCGACCGGTTGCGAAACCTGGTCAACAACATGCTGGGCCCTAACCGGGTGCCAGAAATGAAAGCCGTTAACATCCACCAGGTTTTAGAGCGGGTCTGTAGTCTGGTGAAGGTGGAGATCGGACCCGGTCTGACGATCAACAAGGATTACGATCCGAGTATCCCGACGATCAAGGGTGATACAGACCAGTTGATCCAGGCGTTTTTAAATATCGTGAGTAATGGGGTCAGGGCAGCAGGTGCGGAGGGTGTGCTCGGAATCACCACGCGTATTCTGCGCCAATTCACTATCGGCAATATCCTTCACCGGTTGGTGATCTCAGTGGAAATCGAGGACAACGGAGCGGGTATTCCGAAAGAGCTGCAGGAACGTATCTTTTTCCCTATGGTCACCGGCGGTGATGGTATGGGGTTGGGACTCTCCATTTCGCAGACACTGATCAATCGGCACCAGGGCTTGATCGAGTTCACCAGCAAGCCCGGGCAGACAATTTTTCGCGTTTTACTTCCTTTGGAGCAAGTAGATGGATAGAACATGTCGAGTCTGGGTGATCGATGACGATCGCTCGATTCGCTGGGTTTTGGAGAAGACCCTGCAAAAAGCAGAAATGGAGGTCACCAGCTTCGACAGTGCGGACCGGGTTCTCAGTGCGCTGAATAAGGAGCAGCCTGATGTGGTGGTCTCTGATATCCGCATGCCAGGTATGGACGGTTTAGAGCTGTTGGAAATTCTGCACGCCCGCTATCCGGGATTGCCGGTCATCATCATGACGGCACACTCTGATCTCGACAGTGCGGTTTCCGCCTATCATGGCGGCGCCTTCGAATATCTGCCCAAGCCTTTTGATGTGGACGATGCGGTGCAACAGATTCGTCGCGCCTGTCGCCAACAGGCGGCGGCGGACGAGAAGCCGAATCCGGACGGACGCAAGGAGGGTAAGGAGATCATCGGCGAAGCGCCGGCCATGCAGGAGGTGTTTCGCGCTATCGGACGACTGGCTCGATCCAACATTACGGTACTGATCAACGGGGAGTCGGGAACCGGTAAGGAGTTGGTGGCGCAGGCATTACACCGTCACAGCACCCGCGCCGAGGCGCCATTCATTGCATTGAATATGGCGGCGATTCCGCGAGATTTGATGGAGTCCGAGCTGTTTGGTCATGAGCGGGGAGCGTTCACCGGCGCGCAGACACGCCGTGAGGGCCGCTTCGAACAGGCCGACAGCGGCACCCTGTTCCTGGATGAGATCGGCGACATGCCGGCGGAGCTACAGACCCGTTTGTTGCGCGTGCTCGCCGACGGGGAGTTCTACCGGGTTGGTGGTCATGAGCCCGTGAAGGTGGATGTGCGAATCATCGCCGCCACTCATCAGAATCTGGAAAGCCTGGTCAAATCGGGTGCCTTCCGCGAAGACCTGTTTCATCGACTCAATGTGATCCGAATCCATCTTCCTGCTCTACGGGAGCGGCGAGAGGACATTCCGCTGCTGATGAAACACTTTCTCGACAGCGCAGGCAAAGAGCTCTCGGTTGAGGCCAAGGTTTTGTTACCAGAGACTGAGGTGATTCTGAGCCAGATGGAGTGGCCCGGTAATGTGCGCCAACTGGAAAACACGGCACGCTGGTTGACGGTGATGGCCTCGGGTCAGGAGATCCACATCGATGATCTGCCAACCGAGCTGAAGGAGAGTGAGGCCCCGGCCGTCTTCTATGACGACTGGCGGCAACTACTGCGTGCTTGGGCCCGCAAGCGATTGCAGGAGGGGTGTGAAGGTTTGTTGAACGAGGCAGGGCCCGATTTTGAAACTGTCATGATCGAGACCGCCCTGGAGCATACCGCTGGTCGCCGACAGGATGCGGCGCGCCTTCTGGGCTGGGGACGTAATACCCTGACACGTAAGATTAAAGAGCTGAATCTGGATATCGACGGCTGAGACATCCCGGCATTGTCAGGCCGACGCAACAGGCCTGCCTCTCTTCGAAATGGCTAGAGTTACAGTCGCCAGCCAAAAGCACGATTATCACCGGGTAAAGAGAGTTGTCTCCAGCATCTGGCGGGTTATCATGCGAGGCCGTCATGGTTTAGATTTTTACAGCAGGTACCGCCCATGGACTCCACTACCATCGAACTGCCCGGCAGCGAAATCGAGTCGATTACGCTGCAAGACGGCAAGCTTATTATCCGCTTCTCCCGCGCCTATCTGGTGAAGACGCTGAGTGGCTCTGTCGAGCGCACCCGCTGGTGGCAAGCCGGCTCGTTGATCTTCGACGAGGCTGAGGGGGTCGGGCGCACTGCAGCCTCAAGTTTCAGGGTCAGTCAGTCATGCTGCAGGCACAAGCCAGTGGTGTGCGTCTGGATATGCAGGACCGTCCCCACTACATCGAGCATCTACGACAGGCCTGATGCTGTATTGCCCACTTCACAACCCACGTATTCAGCTCTGATGTAGTAGGGCTGAGTTTATCGCCTCAGCCGGAGGCGAGACGGTGCGCCGCACGGGTAGTCTCCGGCAGTTTGTATCTTGTGGTAGCCGCCATCACCATGTCGATCGCTGTTGGCAGCGAGACTCGGTGGCCGATGGAGACATAGATCGGCTTCACGCCCTGGCGTGTGCGGAGTACCGCGCCGATCACCTCATCCCGATCGATCAATGGCACCCATCCCCCTTTTTCATCCGGTACCGTCGCATGCCGGCCGATCAGGCGGCTCTTGCCGACGCCGATCGAGGGTGTGTCGAGCAACAGGCCCAGATGGCAGGCAAGTCCGAAGCGCCGTGGATGGGCCAGGCCCTGGCCGTCACACAGTAGCAGGTCGGGTTGTCGTTTGAGTTGCGACAAGGCCTGCAGGATAGCGGGAATCTCACGGAACGATAGTAGTCCCGGCACATAGGGAAAGCAGGTCGGTAAGCGGGCAACTGCCTGTTCCAGGTGTTTTAGTGAGGGGAGTTCGAGCACGGCGACCGCCGCCCGGGTGACCTGCCCGCCCTCTTCGAAGCCTACATCGACCCCGGCGATCCGTCTCGGTTCTGAGAGGCAGTCCTCGCGGACCACCAGCTCGCGAAGGCGGTTTTGCAGGGCGATGGCGTCTGCTGGGGAGAGATCCCAGCTGTGATCCAGATTCACTCTCATTGTTGGGCAGTTGTCTTAAACATCCGCTGATTGTAATCTGAACGGCGGAGCGTTGCGGCCGATTCTTAACAAGTCTTGTACGAGTGAGAAGAGTGGGCGATGGGCCAATGTTGTTGCAATCTGGTCTTATCGGTTTAAGCTTCGGAGGATCCTGTCGCTAAATGAACTTACAGGCGCCCCATTGGGGGGTTTACCGTACCTGACCGGATTATGCAGGTGTCGGCGGCCGATTCAGTCATACAAGAGAAGTCGTTAGAGCTATGTCAGTCGAGCTATTCAACAACGGCAGCCACATCTGTGTTGCCTTCAGGGACTTGGTCAACGGTGAAGCTGTTCAGGCCAATCAATTTCTCATCTACGATCATCAGCATGCCGCGCTGATCGATCCCGGTGGCGAGCTGACCTATTCACGGCTCTTCATGGCCATCAGTGACTACATGAACGTGAAGAAGCTCGACTATGTGGTGGCATCCCATCAGGATCCCGACATTGTCGCCTCGGTCAACAAGTGGCTGGTCGGCACCGACTGTAAGGTAGTGGTACCGGAGCTTTGGGAGCGCTTCATCCCCCACTTCACGCGTCCGGGCCGCCTGGTTGATCGCGTGGTGCCGATCCCGGATCAAGGCACGAATCTGGAACTGGGCAATATCCGCTTAATGGCGTTGCCGGCCCACTTCATGCACGCTGAAGGCAATTTCCAGTTCTACGACCCAATCAGTCGTATTCTCTTCTCTGGTGATCTCGGCGCCAACTTGCCGCCAGGCGATCTGAACAAGCCCTGCAAGAGCATTTCAGAAGTGATGCCCTATATGGAGGGCTTCCACAGGCGCTACATAAACTCCAATAAAGTCTGTCGCTTCTGGGCCAACATGGTTCGGCAACTCGACATCGATATGATCGTACCCCAACATGGGCGTTCTTTTGTCGGGCGCAAGGCAGTGACCGAGTTCATCAACTGGATCGAGGGGCTGGAGTGCGGCGTCGATCTGATGACGCAGGACAACTACCGGTTACCTTGAGTCTGTGACCCTATGTCAGTCATCAGCTGACGAGTGTGCTTTTTGGCGGTCGGCGGCCAGTTCGCCGATCCAGAAACCCAGATTCTTCTCCAGGAACTCCTCCACCGGCATGTAGTGGGAACCATCGCATGAGAAGGTCAGCCCCAGCATGCCGTTCATGATATTGATTGAAGCGCTGCGCAGATAGATTGTCTCATCGGCGAAGCGCAGCGCCTGAAACTCATCCAGTACCTCGCGGATCTGTGCAGCAGAGACTTTAGCGCGTGCGGGATAGGCATAGAGCGGATAGGCCAGCACGATATCCGGGTTGATAATCTCTTCCACCCCGTGAATACGATAGCTATAGGGGTCCTCCATCAACCAGAAGGAGCAGCGGCCGCTCGAATAGTGGACCTTGCAATGAAAGATGCCATGCTCGGTCATCAGGGAGTGGATGGTCTCGTGTACCGAGTCTATATGCTCGTCAACACGGCTGGGAATGCGTTGTTGCATGAACAGGGTGCCACGTACCGCAGGATCTCCCTTGAACTGCTGCCAGTGGAGTTGACGATCCAGACCGGTGACGTCGCCGACCAGTTTATCGAGGGAAAAGTCGGCGGCGATAAAGCCGAGCAGATGATCCCCATCTCTCACTGCCTGTAGCGCCGTGACGCACTCGCGGTCACTGAACTGGCTGTGATAGACCGAGGAGAGCATGATGCCTTTGAAGGGCAGGTTGTTTTTCAGGTAGGGGCGTTTGGAGAGATCCCTCCCCCGCCAGCTCTGATCCGACTCCCCCGGTTGCACCAGGGAGGAGATCTCCTGTCCATCCAGGTCCCAGGCATAGAGAAACTCGCACTTGGGAATCTGGCCGATGTAATCAAGCAATAGCTGGTCGAGCCGGTCGGCGTCTGCCCAGGCGTTGGCGCAAAGATCTGCCAGTTGAGAGAGCGGGTCGCCGATTTCGCCTGCGAGGGCATCCTTCTTGTTGAGGATAATCTGTTGTAGTGCTGTCATGCATACCTCGTGTGAAGGGGGGATTATAACCCGACGCTGTTGGTGAGATGCGACCGATTCTGTGACAGAGGGAAGCGCGTGGCGTTTGCATCTACAATGCCCCTCCTTCAGAATCGAGAATCCTAAAAAGAGGACCGACTACGCCGTGACTAATTTGAAAAACGATCGACTGCTGAAAGCTCTGCTACGCGAGCCGGTGGATGTTACCCCGGTATGGATGATGCGCCAGGCGGGACGCTATCTGCCGGAGTACCGCGCCACGCGAGGCAAAGCTGGTAGTTTCATGGACCTGTGCCGAAATCCTGAGCTGGCCTGCGAAGTTACGATACAGCCGCTCGACCGCTATCCACTGGATGCGGCGATCCTCTTTTCCGATATCCTGACCGTACCTGATGCGATGGGTCTGGGACTCTATTTTACCGAAGGCGAAGGCCCCCATTTCGAACGTCCGGTGCAGGACGCGGCGGCGGTCGAGGCCATCGGACTGCCCGATATGGAAGAGGACCTGGGCTATGTCATGGACGCGGTGCGCACGATTCGCCGCGAACTCGATGGCCGGGTACCCCTGATCGGTTTCAGCGGCAGCCCCTGGACTCTGGCCACCTATATGGTCGAGGGGGGCGGTACCAAGAATTTCTCCAAGGTGAAGGGGATGATGTTCGATCGTCCTGAACTGATGCACCAGTTGTTGGGCAAAGTTGCCGCAGCGGTGACCGCCTACCTCAATGCGCAGATTGCTGCTGGCGCCCAGGCAGTAATGATTTTCGATACCTGGGGTGGCGCCCTCACGGGGATTGTGGCTGGAGATGATGGCGGATACAGGATGTGATGCCTTAGGTATCGACTGGACACTGAGCCTGGCTAATGCCCGGGCCCGGGTCGGCGATCGGGTTGCCCTGCAAGGTAATCTCGATCCCTGCACCCTGTATGCCTCTCCCCAGCGAATTCGCGAAGAGGTCGCTCAGGTGCTGGCCAGTTTCGGTCATGGCAACGGACACGTCTTCAACCTGGGTCACGGCATCCACCCGGAGATCGATCCGGAGCATGCCGGCGTCTTTGTCGAGGCGGTGCATGAGCTGAGCCGACCCTATCACTCAGGTAGCTAAGCGCCATAAAGTAAAGGGCGCAATGAAACGCTAAGTTCGCAATGGGAAGCGTTGAGTCAGCCCGGCAGCGAAGTTGTCGAGCTACTTGATGTTGGTGACAAGGAGAGGCTCCTGAAAAGTGAATCGGGTTGAGGCAGCATCCCCACCCCCGTGTGAACTACCCGGTGATCCACACCGCGACCGGCCTTGCGCTAAGATTCCCCTATTCTCCAGATAACATCAGGAGCGCCATGGTATGAAAATCACTCTTCTCGGTCTGGGTCTGATGGGAGAGCCGATCGCCCTGCGATTGGTGCATTGCGGGCATGATGTGGTGGTCTGGAACCGTTCCTCCGCGCCGTTGCAGCGTGCTGCCGAAGCCGGGTTGACAGTAGAGGCGGAGCTGTCACGCGCGGTGGCGCAGAGCGAGATGATTATTTTGACCCTGAGTGATGCGCAGGCCATCGATGCGGTGCTCTTTAACGAAGCGGTGATCCCTCTCCTGCAGGCTAAGACCGTGCTACAGATGGGCACCATTGCGCCTAACCAGAGCCGAGCCATTGGCAAGCGGGTTGAGGAGTCAGGCGGAGACTATCTGGAAGCACCGCTACTCGGCAGTATCCCCGAGGCCCGCTCCGGACAGCTGATCGTCATGGCGGCGGGAGCAGAGCCGGTCTACCAGCACTGTCTATTGATGCTGCGATGTCTCGGTAAGGAGGTCGAGCGGGTCGGAGCGGTGGGTCAGGCGGCCGCTATGAAACTGGCGATGAACCAGCTGATCGCGGCACTAACCGCCGGTTTTTCACAAAGCCTGGGGCTGATCAGGGCCGAGGGCGGCGATGTGGATCAGTTCATGCATCTGTTGCGGGAGAGTGCGCTCTATGCACCGACCTTTGACAAGAAACTGCAGAAGTTCATCGATCATGACTACAGCCATCCCAACTTTCCGCTGAAGCACCTGATCAAGGATATCGGGTTGTTTAAACAGGTGGCTGAGGAGTCTGGTATTGAGGCATCGATTGCTGAGGCAATGCTCTGCGTTTTCCTCAAGGGAGAGGAGGCGGGATACGGGAATGAGGACTACTCGGCGCTTTATGAAGCGATCAATCCGGGGTTTGACGCCGAGACCGATACCGGCTGCTGAAGCCTTGGCGGGGTAGACACCCCGCCGATCAAGATCAACTCACCAGGATGGCGATGAGCACACCGGAGATGAGTATGCCGATAGAGCCTATGAGGGCTTTGTCACTGCCGAACATGGTTAACCTCCTTCGCTGACATTTGCCAATACAGATGTGTGTTCAATGACTGCACTAAGGTGGAAGATTGTGTACCTCCACTGTTGCGAATTAAGACATAGGGATCGATTCGATGGTTTCAAGATTTTATGAGATAAAATCAGGTTTTATGCGTGGTTTTCCCCTGCCCAAAGGCGGTCGGGCAAGGGCTATGAAACGGCGTGCTGAGGTCGTGCATGAAGCTGAATGATCCTTTCGGTCGCCTGGAATCCCGGCATCAGAAAGGCTATGAAAATATGCGCTCTGTGCTCCGCCAGGCTGGCATAGAGACACGGGAGTCGGCACAAGAGGTCGTGAAGCAGGCCCGTCGCCGGGGAGCGATGATTGTCTCGGTCGGTGTGATGCTCATGCTGCTGATCGCTGGCCTGATACCAAAGGTTGCACCACTGGCGTTGGGCTTGGCCGTGTTTCTCGTGGTCTGGGTGGTCAGCTCGACCCTCAACGGTCAGCGTTACATCAAGCGCTATATCGAAGAGGATCTGAAGGAGTGATCTATCAGGGGCGTTAGCCGATGGGTGGCGTTTGGCTAGAGGTCAACGGGGCGGGAATGACTCCCGCCCCTTAAGATTCACCCAAGTACCACAGAGACTGCGATGCCGATGATCAGAATGGCGAGAGCGCCGATGATTGCCTTATCACTTCCTAGCATGATTATGCCCTCCAACTGACGTAAACGTTAATAAGGAGTGCCCCGGTGCCGGTTTACTACATTGGTAGTGGGGCTGAACAAGCAATGCGCTATGGATCGTATTAAAACTTAAGGTTTGATTAACTGATCCCGGTCAATAAACCATGATGTTGTTATGGATAAAGCCGTCAAACACGGGGAAATGCTCAAGCTCACGGGCCGATAGTATGGTTGTTGAGCGGTTTTGTTGAGCATAAGAAGGGAAACCCGCTGGAATACCTGCCCTTTCAAGTCCATTTCGTGTTAAAAAAGAGCCCTCATAAAACAGGGGACAGTAGATCCCCGTCAGGGGTCAATCATGCGTTTGTTGTTTAGTGAACTACCCGGCCGTCACGAACGCCACCTGCTGAGAAGGCAGGATAATCCACTCTTTCCCGAGGCCCAACGGAGACTTTCGCAGAGCGAGTTGACCGAGGCCCAGCGTCTCGATCACGAGGAGCTGGAAGCCTATATCAGCGATCTGCGTAAACTGGTCGGGGAAGCCGTGTCGCTGGGGCCTCACGAGCAGAGCGATGTCATCCTGGAATTGAAAGAGAGGCTGGATCAGGCCTACGAGACGGCTTGCCGGCTGGCGGATGACCAGAGCCCTAACAAGGAGGCGATTCGTAAACTGGTGGCGGTGATCATGCGGGCTGTCTGGAAAGGCGCCGGCAACGACACCCTGGCGCACCAGGAACTGGAGCAGGAAGAGGCGGCAAGGGAGACCCACTACGAACTGTTGGAGACCCCCCTGGTGGCTGACCTGCTCGACCCCGATTCATTGATTCAGGGTGACGAACTATTGCCGGTGCTGCTGAGCGCTGAGCGGGGAGAGTTCGAGGCGGCCATCACCCTCTTCGATCCGGCCCAGCTTAGCGCCATTTGTGAACAGGGCGTGGAGTTGAGGCGCAGCAACAGCGAACTCCTTGATGCTCAGCCTGGCGCTCTCGACCGACTCCAGGAGCTGGAACAGCTTCTGACGTCATTCGGCACCAGCAGCTAACGATTTACTGACCAGGCCATTGGGGTACGCCGTACGCTTTGATCTGAGCCACGCTTGTAGCCCTGAGTGTATTAATATCTACGGCTTGGTTGGTAACCTCAGACTATGGCTGGCCAAAGTGCGTTGCAATTGCCTCGGCGCACTCCCCCTCTTTGGCCTCAAACACCAATGGCTCGCCGTGGGGAGAGAGACAACTGACAGTGACCAGCTTATCTCCCGCAAGACCCACCACCCGCATCACCCGCATGGGGTTGGCGCTGTAACTGAGGTCAACGACCGCTAGCTGGCGGCCGCCCACCGATTCGTAGCGACCACTTGCCTCTGCGTGGCTGAAACGCTCTTGTGGTGGAATGTTGTTACGCTCATAGGCCTTTACCAACCGCTCCTCTGCTGTCTGGCGGGTCTCATCGACCAGCTGTTGCAGATAGTGCTGATCAAATGAGGATTCAGTCAGACCCTCAGCCGGCTGTTCGGTGATCTTGACATTGGAGGTGTCCGGCCCAATATCACAGCCGCTTAACAGCAGAGTCAAAACGAGTGTCAGAGAGAAAGAGATCCGGGTCATGCAATAGCCTCGTAAGCAGATAACAAAACGCCATTCTACCGGTAGTGGAGTGTCGAGCCAGGGTAAATGTGGGTGAGTTATCTATTCAGGGCTGATTTGCATGACTACCGAGCTGTATGTGGTTGAGAGGATCGAGATAGGCGTCGCGGCGGCTGAGTGAGGTTTTCAGCACCGGGGTCTCGTCCAGCAAGTCGTCAAGTCCGGTAATCTCCAGGATCTGTTTACGGGTACGGTTGTACTCCTTGCGGATCTCTTCATAGACCGCTTTGCGGGTGTCGGGATCGTGGCAGAGCTTGGCATACTGTTCGGCGATCGCCATGTCCGACTTGAAGAGGCCCATCTGAGCATTACTCAACAGCGAGCGAAAGAAAGGCCATTCCCGATACATCTTCTGCAGTTGTTTCAGCCGTCCTTTGCCCTGCTTGCGCCAGCCCGCCAGGGCCGAGCCTATACCGTACCAGCCGGGCAGGGTCTGACGTGCCTGTGCCCAGCCAAAGACCCAGGCGATAGCCCGTACGGAGGATTTGGAGCGGTTCCCCTTGGTGCGGTGAGAGGGTCTTGAGCCGATGTTCATCAGACCGATCTCGCTGACGGGGGTCGATTCGTAGAAATAGTCGAGAAAGCCCGGCGTCTTCTCGGTCAGGCGTCGGAAGTGGGCTTCGCTCAGCTCCGCCATCTCCTGCATTGCCGAGACGAATTCGGAATGGTCTTCCTTGATATCGCGCACCACCCCCTGACTCGCCTTCATCAGTCCGGTGATACCCATGGTCAACTCGTAGATGGCGGTCTCCCGGTTGCTGTATTTGTTTGACAATACCTCACCCTGTTCGGTGATCTTGATCTGCCCCTTCACCGTGTTGGCCGGTTGCGCCAGGATCGACTCGTGGGTGGGGCCGCCACCGCGACCCACTGTACCGCCGCGACCATGGAACAGGCGGCAGCGGATACCGTGGTCTTCAGCCAGAGGCCGAGTCAGAGTAGCCGAGCATCACCTCCTGATGGTTGTCAGAGGCCTCCAGCAGCGCTTTGTAGCAGGGGTTGGAGAAGAGCGCGTTGAGGATAGACTCGCTGCGGCGTAAGTCGTCGATGGTCTCGAACAGGGGTGAGATCTCAAGCTGGCAGAACCAGCCCTTGTCACTGCGACCGAGCAGTCCGCTGAGGCTGCCGAGAAAGGCCACCTCCATGATATGGCTGGCCTGATGCGTCATGGAGATAACATATTGGCCGATGGCCTGGGGACTGATCTCCCGCTGGGCTTCGGCAATCAGATCGAAGACCGCCAGTACCTGTTGGGTCTCCTCCGACAGACGCTCCCTTTGCAGGGGTTGTGACAGGCCCTGGGTGATCAGCCGATCGAGCACCAGCAGCTGAGCCTCATCATCGAGCTGGGCGTACTCTGTCGAATCACCGGTCTGTTGCAGGATCTCCGCGACCGCCGCCGAGTGGATGGCCGACTCCTGGCGTACATCAAGGTGGGTCAGATAGAAACCGAAGGTATCGGCCAGGTGAATCAGGTCGAGTAAACCGCCGTTAGCAGCGGCTTCGTCGCCGTGGCTGCGCAGGGAGGCTGAGATCAGATTCAGGTCGCGCAGAAAGGCGCGCTCGTCGCTATAGGCGCCCTGGGCGTCACCCGCTTGGCGGCCTTCGACATAGGCATCGGCAATCGCCAGGTTCTGTTTCAGGCGATGGCGCATGATGTAGAGCTTGCGCCGATAGGGTTCCTCTTTGAAGCGGTGAGGATTGTCACAGAAGAGTGATTCGCAAACCCGGTTGTCGCTCTCCAGGCTTTCGCGAAAGGCCCAGTTCGGGTTGCAGAAGCGATAGGAAAAGGTCAGCTCTGAGATCAGCTCGTCGACCCGCCGGATATACTCATTGAGGATAGTCTGCTGCGCCATGCGCAGGGCCAGACGCGTGACATCCGGGGTGACAAAGGGGTTGCCGTCCCGGTCGCCGCCGATCCAGGAGCCGAAGTGGAGAAGAGCCGGCAGCTGCACCCCGTGATAGTCGGGGTGGTCGCCGTAGATGCGCCGGATACCGGCATCGAGCCGGCGGAAGACCTGAGGTACGGCCTCGAACAGGCTGCGCTTGAAATAGTGCAGGCCCTGGCGGATCTCGTTGCGGACCTCAGGGCGCACCGAGCGCACCTCTTCGGTCTTCCACAGGGTCTGGATCTGGGTCTTCAGTTCACGCACCGTGTTTTCGTACTGATTGAGGCTGCGTTTGGGCGCATCGAGCATTTCGCTGGTGACGAAGATTCGCCGCAGCAGATTCATGATCACCAGTCGTTTAGACTCGGTGGGATGGGCGGTGAAGACCGGGATGTAGGCGGCATCGTCGAGAATATCCTGCAACTGCTGGGGATCGATTTCACGCTGACGAAAGGCGCGCAGAGTGTGATCGAAGGAGCCCTGCCAGAGCTCGCCACCCTTGCCGGCAATGCGTCGGCGCTGGCGATGCAGGAAGGCCTCTTCGGCGATGTTGACCAGCATAAAGTAGATGCTGAAGGCGCGTATCACATCGGCCAGTGCCTCGGGCTGCAGCGACTCGATCAGCCTCTCGAGCCGTTCACTCAGTCCCGGATCGGCGCCATCGGCCAGCTTGATGTAACCCCGGCGCAGGCGCTCAACGATGGTAAAGCTCTTTTCGCCTACCTGTTCGCGCAAGACTTCACCGAGCAGGGTGCCGAAGAGGCGTACGCGGCCTCGCAGTTCCTTGTCGTGTTTTACACAGGCGTTGGTGAAGCTGTCAGTCATAGCGGTCTCTTTCCAATGCAGGTAGATGCATGAATGTGGGATTGCACAGAATCTGCGACAGAGCGCTCAGGCAGTCAAGGTGCCGCCAATGATGCCGCGATGCTTTTGAATATGGGGCTGGCCTTCGGCTCAGTAAAGCCCTAAGGCCATGGAGTCAAAGAGGTTGGAGATTTTTCGACGCCATAACCTTGTGCACAATCGCCCCGACGGCGGTCAGCCACTCAATCAGCTGTCTGTCTTCGACGAATTCGGCGATGGTCTCAATACCCATCTCCTGGGATATACGTCGGATGTACTCTATCAAAAGTATTAGTTTTTTTCTGATCTATTCAAGATCAAGCATGGGTGAGATGGCCTCGCTCAGAGGCGGTTCAAGACCTATACCAGTACCAGTTCAATACCGTCCTGAGTGACTTGCTCGATAAAGCGCTGTTGCCACTGTTCTCCCTGCATCCGGCGGATCGTCTCTACCACGATGTACTCCGGCTTGAGGCCGGTGTCATCGGTGTAACGGCTCAGTCCCTGCTGGCAGGCGGGACAGGAGGTCAGCAGTTTGATCTGCGGCCGTTTGCCGTCGTGCGTGGCCGTGAGCTCAGCGATGCCCTGGTCCAGCTCTTCATTTTTCCGGAAACGCAGCTGGTTGGCGATATCGGGGCGGCTGGTGCCGAGCGTGCCGGCTTCACCGCAACAGCGGTCGTTGAGCAGTACCGTCTTGCCGGTGATCTGACGAACTACCTGCAGTGGGTTGTACTGCTTCATCGGACTGTGGCAGGGGTCGTGATAGAGGTACTCGGTGGCTTGGCTGCCATCCAGCGCCACCCCTTTCTCCAGCATGTATTCGTGGATATCAAGTAGTCGGCAGCCGGGGAATATCTTGTCGAATTCATATTGTAAAAGCTGATCCATGCAGGTACCGCAGGAGACCAGTACCGTCTTGATATCCATATAGTTGAGGGTGTTGGCGATGCGGTGGAACAGCACCCGGTTCTCGGTGGTGATGCGCCGACCGCGGGCGTGCAGGCCGGCAGCGGCCTGTGGATAGCCGCAGCAGAGGTAGCCCGGGGGCAGCACGGTCTCTGCGCCCAGCTCATTGAGCATTGCCAGGGTGGCGAGGCCGATCTCACTGTAGAGACGCTCCGAGCCACAGCCCGGAAAGTAGAACACCGCGTCGCTCTCCTCGTTGACCTTGCGTGGATTGCGCAGGATCGGCACCGACTTGGTGTCCTGCAGGCTGAGGGCGTCGCGCAGGGTTTTGGCCGGTGGAGCTACACGGATCGGTTTCTGTAGCATCTCCACCATCAGTGTGCGCGGTTTGGGGCTGCCGGTGGTGGTGTGGGGCGGTGTCGCTTTCGGTTTCAAAAGCCCTGCCTTACCGGCCAGGCTGTAGCCCAGGTTGAGGCCCTTGAAGCCCCACTCGGCCATGCCCTTGCGCATCCAGCGGATGGAGGTGGGACTGGTGATGTTGAGAAAGGCCATAGCGGCACTGGTACCCAGGTTGCGCCGCTTCTTGCCCCGGTCGACCAGGATCTTGCGCATCAGCGTGGTCACTTCGCCGAAATCGATATCGACCGGACAGGGGTTCTCGCACTTGTGGCAGACGGTGCAGTGGTCGGCAACGTCGTTCATCTCATCGAAGTGGGCCAGAGAGACGCCGCGCCGGGTCTGCTCTTCGTAGAGGAAGGCTTCGATGATGAGGCCGGTGGCGAGGATCTTGTTGCGTGGCGAGTAGAGCAGATTGGCGCGCGGTATGTGGGTCATGCAGACCGGTTTGCACTTGCCGCAACGCAGGCAGTGTTTGATCTCGTCGTTGAGGGTGCCGAGCTCGCTCTCCTCGAGGATGATCGCCTCCTGCTCCAACAGACGCAGGGAGGGGGTATAGGCCCGCTCCAGATCGGCGCCGGCCAGCAGCTTGCCCCGGTTGAACCAGCCCTGGGGGTCGACGCGTTGTTTGTAGTCGGCGAAAGCGCTGAGTTTATCCGCCTCCATATACTGCAGCTTGGTCAGGCCGATGCCGTGCTCGCCGGAGATAGCACCGTCGAGTTCAGTGGCCAGGGCCATCACCCGGTCGACGATGCGGTCGGCCTGCTGCAGCATGGCGTAGTTGTCGGAGTGGACCGGGATGTTGGTGTGCACATTGCCATCGCCGGCGTGCATATGCAGGGCAACGAAGAGTCGCGAGTCGCGCAGGCGGCCGTGGATCTCGCGCATGGCGTGGCGCAGGCTGCGCATCTCCTGGCCGGGAAAGATCTCGTCCAGGCGGGAGGCGACTTCACGGCGGTAGGAGACTACCAGGTCGCGGCGCAGCAGCAGGTCGAGCAGGCGATCGTCGGTTTGGATCAGGGCCTTGATGTCGTCAGCCAGCAGGTCCTGGTGCTTGGCAGCGGGTTGCTCAATCTGATCGAGCAGGGCCTGCCAGCGCAAGCGCGCCTGGGTCACTGCCTCGCGGGCGAGGTCGAGTTTGGCCTGCAGGATTGTGCGGTTCTCGTCACTTGCCTCGAAGTCGTCATCGGGTTTGCGCAGGGAGTGGTCACCCGCCAGATAGGCCAGTACCTCATCGGCGATACGGATCTTGTTGCCGATCGACTCTTCGATGTTGATGCGCTCGATACCGCGGCTGTATTCCGCCAGTCGGTCGAGCGGGATGACCACGTCCTCGTTGATTTTGAAGGCGTTGGTGTGGGCCGAGATGGCGGCGGTGCGGGCGCGGTCGAGCCAGAAGTTGCGTCGTGCCTCGGGGCTGCTGGCGATGAAGGCCTCCCCTTCCCGTGCCTGGGTCATGCGCACCACTTCGGCGGCGGCGGCCTCCAACAGCGGGGTATTCTCGCTGGCGATATCGGCCAGCAGCACCATTTTCGGCCGCTCACTGCGGGGTGCTTTGGTGGAGTACTTGACGGCCTTCAGGTAGCGCTCATCCAGGTGCTCAAGCCCTGCCAGCAGTACCTCGTCATGTTTGTCCAGGTACTCCTTGAGCTCGACGATGGCAGGCACTGCCTTGCCGATATCGGTACCGAAGAACTCCAGACAGAGGGTGCGTATCTGGCTCGGCATACGGTGCAATATAAAACGGGCGGAGGTGATCAGGCCGTCACAGCCCTCTTTCTGTACCCCGGGCAGGCCGGAGAGAAACTTGTCGGTGACATCCTTGCCCAGACCAACTTTGCGCAGGGCGCTGCCGGGCATGCGCAGGATCTCGGGATCGCCGAGTTTGCTCTTGCCGTCGCTGGCGTAACGGGTGACACGGAAGCTGACTTCCGGCTGGTCGTGAATTTTGCCCAGATTGTGGTTGAGACGTTCCACCTCCAGCCACTCACCCTGGGGGGTGACCATGCGCCAGCTGGCCAGGTTGTCCAGCGTGGTGCCCCACAGCACCGCCTTTTTACCGCCGGCATTCATGGCGATATTGCCGCCGATGGTGGAGGCATCCTGGGAGGTGGGGTCGACGGCGAAAGCCAGTCCGGCCTGCTCGGCGCGCTCCGATACACGGCGGGTGACGACGCCGGCACCGGTATGTACGGTGGGAACCCGTCCCTCGACACCGGGCAGTTCGATCTCCTCCACCGGGCCGACCCGGTCGAGTTTCTCGGTGTTGATCACCGCACTGTGGGGATCCAGGGGTACGGCGCTGCCGGTGTAGCCGGTGCCGCCACCGCGGGGGATCAGGGTCAGGCCCGACTCGATGCAGGCTTTGACGATAGGGGCGATCTCCCCTTCGCTGTC
>JARRNY010000077.1:0-13405 GCA_037384445.1 Candidatus Thiodiazotropha sp. | reverse complement strand
ATAATGTACTCTGCGATCCACCTGAGCGGATCTGCCTCTTCACCGAACAGTCCCAAACATTGCAACGACTCCTGCAGCAACTCCTCCGCCTTCTCACGGGCACCGCTGAGGCCCAGTAGTGCGGGGTAGGTGGGCTTGTCCTGAGCCAGATCCTTGCCTTGGGTCTTGCCAAGGATCTCGGTCTCTCCCTCCACATCGAGGATGTCGTCGCGAATCTGAAATGCCAGTCCAACGCATTTGGCATAGCGGTCGAGAGCTTGTGTCTTTGCCTCGTCCAGGGCTGGATTGAGCAGCGTGGCCAGGAGGACCGAAGCGCGGATCAGTGCCCCGGTCTTATGGATGTGCAGGTTCTCCAGTTCGGTCAGGTTGAGCTCTTTGCCTACCGATTCGAGGTCGATGGCCTGCCCCCCCGCCATGCCGCGGGAGCCACTGGCGCGGGTCAGGGTCTGCATCATTTTAAGCCGGGTCTCAGCGTCTGACTGTATGCCCTCACCGCAGCAGAGGACCTGAAAAGCGAGGGTCTGCAGCGCATCGCCCACCAGAATGGCGGTCGCCTCATCAAAGGCCTTGTGACAGGTTGGTTGGTTGCGGCGCAGATCGTCGTCGTCCATCGCCGGCAGGTCGTCATGCACCAGGGAGTAGGCATGGATGAGTTCCACTGCACAGGCAGGCATGTCGAGCCGCTCCGGGGTCACCCCGACAGCCTGACCCGCCGCATAGACCAGCAGGGGGCGAATCCGCTTGCCGCCGCTGAGCGCTGAGTAGCGCATCGCCTGGTGGAGGCGTGTCGGCAGGGTGGTTTCCGAGGGCAAGTGGTGTTCAAGCGCTGCCTCGACGCGCTGTTGGCAACTGGCCATATAGGCCTTCAGCGCCTCATTCATGAGTATCTTCGAAGGAGGTCAGTTCGGCCTCCTCCGACTCGCCGCTGAGGATTTTGACCTTCTGCTCCGCTTCGTCCAGGGCTTGCTGGCAGATCCGGGTGAGGGCGACACCACGCTCGAAGGCCTGCAGCGACTCTTCCAATGGTAACTCTCCCTGCTCCAGGTTCTCGACCAGTGTCTCCAGCTCTTGCATGGCCGTCTCGATGGCCGGGGGTTGTCTCTTTTTGGGCACGTTCTGGGGCATCTTGCTAAATGGGCCTGTAAACCTAACCCAGCCACCTCCGCAGGGTCAATGAGCAGACTTCCGCCAGCAGGGCCAGGAACAGTGGCTGGCTGCCGTCGACTGCCCGAGGTATCGATGGAAGCACTCGCTACCGGTGTGGCTGATGTGTAAAATCGCACGCTTCTTGGAGCTTATGAAGAGAGATGTGAACAGCGCATGAGTGGCAGTTACGACGCGTCGGATATCGAGGTTCTCAGTGGTCTGGATCCGGTCCGCAAACGACCGGGGATGTACACCGACACCAGCCGTCCCAACCATCTGGCTCAGGAGGTGATCGATAACAGTGTCGATGAGGCGATCGCCGGTTTCGCCAAGTCGATCGATGTGACGCTCTACAAGGACGGTTCCCTCGAGGTGGCGGACGATGGCCGCGGCATGCCGGTGGATCTCCATCCGCAGCAAGGCATACCCGGCGTTGAGGTGATCCTGACCAAGCTGCATGCGGGGGGGAAATTCTCCAACAAGAATTACCAGTTCTCGGGCGGCCTGCACGGGGTGGGTGTCTCCGTGGTCAACGCTCTGTCCAAACACCTGGAGGTCTGGGTCAAGCGGGGTGGGGAGGAGTTCAATATCGCCTTCGCCGGTGGCCACAAGGTCTCTGAGCTGGAAGTGGTGGGCAAGGTTGGTCGCAACAACACGGGCACCCGCTTGAAGTTCTGGCCCGACGACTCCTATTTCGATAATCCACGCTTCTCCCTGCGCCAGCTGCGCCATGTGTTGCGCGCCAAAGCGGTGCTCTGTCCCGGGCTTAAGGTGAGTCTCTATGACGAGAAGAGCGGTGAGCGGGAGTCCTGGCACTACGAGGATGGGCTGCGCGACTATCTGTTGGACGCCCTGCAGGGCTCGGAGCTGGTGCCGGCGGAGGCCTTCATCGGCGAGATGTCGGGTAACAGTGAGACCGCCGCCTGGGCTCTGGCCTGGCTACCTGAGGGCGGTGAGCCGGTGGCGGAGAGCTATGTCAATCTGATTCCCACTTCGCAGGGGGGAACTCACGTCAACGGTCTGCGTTCCGGCCTGACCGATGCCGTGCGTGAGTTCTGCGAATTCCGTAACCTGTTGCCACGTGGGATAAAACTGGCGCCGGAGGATGTCTGGAACCGGGTCGCCTATGTATTGTCAGTGAAGCTGCTCGATCCCCAGTTTTCCGGTCAGACCAAAGAGCGTCTATCCTCTAGAGAATGTGCGGCTTTTGTCTCGGGGGTGGTGAAGGACTCCTTCAGCCTCTGGCTCAACCAGCACACAGATGCTGGCGAGCGCATTGCCGAGTTGGCGATCAACTCGGCTCAGAGTCGCATGCGGGCAGGGCGCAAGGTGGCACGTAAGAAGGTCACCCAGGGACCGGCTCTACCGGGCAAGTTGGCCGATTGCAGCTCGGTGGATCCGATGCGTAGTGAACTCTTCCTGGTGGAGGGTGATTCGGCAGGCGGCTCGGCCAAGCAGGCGAGAGACCGGGAGTTCCAGGCGATCATGCCGCTACGCGGTAAGATCCTCAACACCTGGGAGGTGGATTCCGCCGAGGTGCTGGCCTCGCAGGAGGTGCACGATATCTCGGTGGCGATTGGCGTGGAGCCGGGTAGTGACGAGCTGTCCAACCTGCGTTTCGGCAAGGTATGTATTCTTGCCGACGCCGATTCGGATGGCATGCACATCGCCACCCTCTTGTGCGCCTTGTTTTTACGACACTTTCGTAAACTGGTACAGCAGGGGCATGTTTATGTTGCCATGCCGCCGCTCTACCGAATTGATGTAGGCAAACAGGTCTTCTATGCCCTCGATGACTCTGAGATGCAGGGGGTGCTGGACCGGATAGAGGCTGAGAAACTACGTGGTAAGGTGAATGTCCAACGTTTCAAGGGATTGGGCGAGATGAATCCAATCCAGTTGCGTGAGACCACCATTCACCCCGATACCCGGCGGTTGATTCAACTGACCATCGAATCGGGCGATGATACTAATAAGCTGATGGATATGATGCTGGCCAAGAAGCGTGCATCAGACCGCAAGAAATGGCTGGAGCAGAAGGGAGATCTGGCTGAGATTTGATACCAAAAAAACGGGATGGGCAATGTCATACAATGAAATTTCTAAAACTAAAAAATTCTTTTCTATTTTAATCCTTCTCCTGATGGGGCAGTTTCTTCCTGTCCATGCGACAAGGGCAGCAGAGCCGGTGACGAATACTCCGGCCCTGAATGACACCGAATTGCAGTCACTGCAGGACACCCTCTCTCAGTTGAAATCGTTGAGCCCCAAACTACGCGTGTTGCTGCGTACATTACGCCGACAGGTCGGTTTTGATCCAACTGCGATCCACAAGATTGAACGCGGCATGAGTCAATCCGAGAAGGACCTCGAACGTATGATCGCTATGCATCAGCGCAATGCCTTCAACAAAATGCGGGCTCACTTCATGACGGATGATTTGCGCCGCAAGTCTGAGGGGCTGAAGGAATCTCTGGACTATGTTAATCGCCACATACAGAAACTCAACGAGGCGCCGGAAGACAGGGAGTCCAATGAACAACTCAAAAAGCGTGATCATGATCTACTTGAAATGTTGGGGCTTTACACCGACCTGGTGAGTCAGAGCCTCACGCTCTTGCAGGGCAAGCTGATCTGATACCGCGCTGGCCTTACCGAAAACAATCCGCTAACTGTTGCAGCCTTCAGAGCAAGGCTGCAAGCGGTCGGCGGGCTTTCAGTTGGTGTCTCTCTTGCTATATGTCAATGTCAGAGCCTCCCCTGCCGGGCATGATCTAGCGACTGATTTTTCAACGAGCCAAGATTGATGCTGAAGTACCTACTGATTGCCGCCATCGCCCTGCTCATGGGCCTGTTGACCTGGATGTTGCTCGGCTGGCAGCCGGTGGATGAAACGCAAGTGCCACCGATGCAGGCTGCGGTGCCGGAAGGCGGCGATTTTACCTTGCAGGGACCGCAGGGGCCGGTCAGCCTGGATGATTATCGGGGTAAGGTCGTGCTGCTCTATTTCGGCTATACCTGGTGTCCCGACATCTGTCCGACCAATCTCTCTCTCTTTAGTCGCGTGCTCAACGAGCTAGAACCCGAAGAGCTGGCGCAGGTGCAGCCGATTTTCATCAGTGTCGATCCCAAGCGCGATACGCTGGCCCGGCTAAAGGAGTACACCGAATACTTCAATGAACGTCTCATCGGTATCACCGGCAGCGATGCTGAGGTGGCAAAGGTCGCAGCTCTCTATGGCGTGGCCTACCGGGCGGTCAATCCTGAGACGGATAGCAACTACGCTGTCGATCACTCCGCCGACACCTACATCGTCGATCAACAGGGGCAGTTGGTCGAGAAGCTGCCTCATGGCAGCACCACTGAGACTCTGCTGAAGGCGATTCGCAGTCTGCTCTAGGGTCTGTTACTAACCAGGCCTCAGGAAAAGCGCAGCAGGAAGCCGGCCGACTCCAGATAGGCGGCCTCCTGTGTCAGCTCGATACGGGTCAGGGGATGGCCTTCCAGCCACGCTTCAGGAAATACCAGCGACAATCGATTCTCTTCCGCCTCGAGCCGCGCCATCGGCTTGACCACCGGTGAACGCGCCCGATGCAGCAGCACCGAGAGTCGCAGCAGGATGCAGAGCTGTTTGGTGCAGGCAATGACATCGCTTGGCAGAGAATCAAACACACTGTTGGGGAATTTGCGCCGATGTCCGCGGATCATGGCCGCCAGCACCTGCTGTTCCTGGCGGGAGAAGCCTGATAAGTCCGAATTCGCCACCAGATAGGCCCCATGTTTATGAAAGCCGCTGTGGGAGACGGTGAGTCCGATCTCGTGCAGCCGCGCCGCCCAACGCAGCATCGACGGGTAGCGTTCATCGTGCATCTGCCAGGGGCGGATCACCTGCTCAAAGAGGGCCATGGCGCTTGCCTCGACCCGGTCAGCCTGAGCCTCGTCGGTGCCGTAGCGGGAGACCAGTGATTGAACGGTGCGGTCCCGGATATCCTGGTGGTGACTGCGGCCGATCATGTCGTAGATCAGGCCCTCTCGCAGCGCCTCGTCGGAGACCTGCATCTGTTGAATGCCGATATGCCGGAATACCGCCAGCAGCACCGCTACGCCGCCGGTGAAGACCGGCTTGCGCTCTTCCGACAGCCCCTTCAGGGAGATTTGCTCAATGCTGCCGGCCTGGACCAGATGATCGGCCAGGGTTTCGAGGGATTCGAGGGTGATGCCCGATTCACTCCATCCCTGCTCGATGACCACGTTACGGATCGCCTTGATGGTGCCAGAGCTGCCGATGGCCTCGCTCCACCCCCCCTTGCTGAAGAGGTTGCGTACCGGGCGGATCTGCACCGCACAGTACATCTCCGCCTCAAGCATCGATCTGACAGTGATCTTGCCATCCGGAAAGAAACGTCGGCTGATGCTGACGCAGCCCATGAAGAGGCTCTCGCGCTGGTGTGGGGAGAAGCCCTGGCCGATGATCAGCTCGGTGCTACCGCCGCCGATATCGACGACCAGTCGCAGATCCTCACCGGCGGCCAGCCCATGGGCTACCCCCAGGTAGACCAGTCGCGCCTCTTCGCGGCCAGCGATGATTTCGATGGGGTGGTTGAGTGCCTGTTCGGCACGGCTGATGAAATTGTCCGCTGGGTGGATCTGCCGCATAGTGTTGGTGCCGACGGCGCGGATGTTTTCACAGGGCAGTGGCCGCAGACGCTGGGAAAAACGTTCGAGGCAGGCGATGGCACGCTCCGCTACCAGCGGATCGAGCCGCTTCTCGTCGGTCAGCCCTTCGCCAAGGCGAACCGACTCGCGCAGGCGATCGATGATCTGAAGATGGCCATCGTTCACTTTAACCACGATCAGGTGGAAGCTGTTGGAGCCCAGGTCGATAGCGGCGATCGCCTCTCCCAGGTCTGCCTCAGGGGTTGTGACTATGGTGGGATCTGGTTGCATCTGTTCTGTTTTCAATCTCACTGTATAACGCAATGTTCATCAGGAAACATAGGGATCACCACGGATGGCAAACAGGGGAAAGAGTGTTATTGCGCAACTTTCTATGCATGACGTTATGTTTCAGGATGCAATGACAACAAAGCCTGAAAGCCGTGCATGGTAGCAGGATTGTGAAGCCTGGAATATCACCGGGTTTTTGACGTTGTGGGGCTTTCCGCTATCGGGGAGAATGGTTGGATGATGGGCATGAATTATTGCAGTGAATGCGGAAAATCGGTGGAGGTGAGCATACCCGAGGGCGACAATCGTCCGCGCCATGTCTGCTCCACGTGTGGCGCGATCCACTACCAGAATCCCAAGGTAGTGGTCGGCTGCATCCCTGTGTGGGAGCAGCAGGTGCTGCTTTGCCGCCGTGCCATCGAGCCCCGTTACGGATACTGGACCCTGCCGGCAGGTTTTATGGAGAACGGAGAGACCAGCCAGCAGGGCGCGGCCCGCGAGACCCTGGAGGAGGCCTGCGCCCGGGTGGATGTGGAAGGGCTCTACACCCTGTTCAACCTGCCCCACATCAGCCAGATCTACCTGCTCTATCGCAGTCGTCTGCTCGATCTCGATTTTGATGCCGGGGAGGAGTCCCTGGAGGTGGCCCTGTTTCACGAACATGAGATCCCTTGGGACGAGATCGCTTTTCCGGTGATCCAAGAGTCTCTACGGCTCTACTTCGCCGACCGGAAACAGGGTGGGTTTCCCCTGCGTAGCGGCACCATCGAACGCCTGCCGGGGGAGGCCAGGCGTTTTCGTATCTTACTGGATGATGAGCCTGCTTGAAGTCGACCTTTCGGCTCTGGCTTGGTTAGTCTGTCGCCGTCGTGCAGCGCGGATCAAAGCCCGCTATTGCCGAAACTGGGTACGAGACGCACGTTGTTTGCCACCAGACCTTCGTCTTTGTCGCTCTTTTCCAGGTAAAACTCCAGGATGGCATCGCGGTTCATCATCACCTCGTCGGTAACCTCATCGGCCAGTTCATTGGCATGGCAGAAGACGCTCTCGTAGGGGGAGTCTGGCTGGCGCGGATCAGTGATCCAGAGATTCGGGTCGATCTGTTTGATGAAGCGAAGAAAACCATAGCCCTTTTCGGGAAACCACTTGGCGCAGACACCACGCACGCAGGAGCCGGGTTGGCCCCAGTCGTTACGTGGCTCATAACTGATTGGCAGCAGATCGGGGATGACAAAGCCCGAGTAGTAGTCGTCCACCAGACGCCGTAGTTCCTGAGAGACATTGCGAAAGCCCAACAGTTCGACCCGGCAACCCCGGTCCTGTAGAGCGGTGACAACCTGAACGAAATCGCCATCGCCTGTAACCATTAACAGCAGATCGAGCTTCTCAGACTGCAGCATGGCGTCCACCGCCATATCCAGGTCGGCATTGGCTTTGGTGGTGACGTTGCCCTCTTCATCGGTATAGCGTCTGACATTCTTGACGATGACCTTCCAGCCGAAGTCACGCACCATCTGTTGATAGGTGAGAGCGCGGCGTCTGTACTCTGGGTCTTCCTTGGCCCTTTCCGGGTCGTAGGCAATATAGGTGTTGAGTCGTAACAGGCTGCCACCATAGCGGGAGGCAAAGAGCCTCAAGATATCGTAGCGGAGCTGGTAGCCCCCGTTATAGCGGACGTTTTCTGCGTCGACAAATACACCGACCTTAATGCTACTGTGCACTATGTTGAATCCTGGATATTGTGGTTGTTATAAAAAGCCGCAGGCTGACAGTCAGCAGGTGTCCATTGCGGTTGCGCCAATCGGCGGCCCTGAACTTGGTACTTCCTGGGTAGGACGCTCAGTATAGCCCGAATTCATGGCCTTTTCTAAGTCTTACGGGATTGATTTCGTGACAGATTGAGTGGTTTTTGACGCTTCGGATCGATATGTGCATACAGCTGCCATTGGATTTCACCCCCCCGACTCTGGCAGAGTATGCTCACAAGACACCCACTCCCAAGGTGCGAAATGACGCATGGCTTCTGATCTACCCAACATTAGCCGATTGACCAGCGGCGAACTCTTTCTCCAGCCCGACAGACTGGAGCCCTGTGTACTGATTATCTTCGGTGCAGCAGGGGATTTGACCCGCCGCAAGCTGTTGCCCGCGCTCTACAACCTGATTCGGGAGAAGGCGCTTGACGAGCGCTTCGCGGTAATCGGTTACAGCCGGGCACAACAGTCGGACGAGGCCTTTCACCAGTTACTGCACAAGGCGGTGGCGAAGTACTCCCGTACCCAGCCTCTGGACGAACGGGTCTGGGAGAGCTTCAGCCAGCATATTGCCTATGTGGAGGGAAACTTCGAAGACCCTGAAGGTTATATCGCACTGCGCGAACGCCTGGAGGCGTTGGAAGAGGATATTGGCAGTGAGGGCAATCGCCTGTTCTATTTTGCCACCCCTCCGTCAGCCGCGCCGATCATTCTGCATCGGCTACAAGAGACAGGACTGCTGGCCGAGAACGGTACAGGCTCACCCTGGACCCGGGTGATCATGGAGAAGCCCTATGGCCGCGACCTGGAGTCGGCAACGGATCTCAACCGCATCGTCGGTGAAGTCCTGCAGGAGAATCAGGTCTACCGCATCGATCACTATCTGGGTAAGGAGACGGTACAGAATATCCTGGTGGCCCGGCTGGGCAATACCATCTTCGAGCCGTTGTGGAACCGCAAATATATCGACCATATTCAGATCACTGCCGCCGAGTCTATCGGCGTCGAGGGGCGTGGTCGTTTCTACGATCAGACTGGTGTCCTGCGCGACATGGTGCAGAGTCATCTGCTGCAGGTACTCTCCCTCTGCGCCATGGAGCCGCCGGTCTCCTTTGCCGCTGACGATATCCGCGACAAGCGGGTCGAGGTGCTGCGCTCCCTGCGTACCTTTTCACCGTCAGAGGTGGGAGATCATGTGGTTTTCGGCCAGTACCGTGGATATCGTGATGAGGAGAATGTGGATTCCCAGTCACGCACACCCACCTATGCGGCGATGAAGTGCTACATCGACAACTGGCGCTGGCAGGGCGTACCCTTTTTCCTGCGGGTCGGTAAGCAGTTGTCGAAACGATCGACCGAGATCTCGGTGGTGTTCCGTCCCGTACCGCTGTGTCTGTTCGGACGCGATGATGTCTGTCAGAGTCTGGAACCGAACATATTGACTATCCGCATCCAACCGGACGAGGGCATGGCGCTGAAGATCGCCAGCAAGAAGCCGGGTGGTGAGATGGATGTGGGCAGTGTGGAGATGGACTTCAGCTATTCCGAGACCTACGCCCACCCGATCAAGGATGCCTACGAGCGGTTGTTACTGGATGCCATCAAGGGGGACGCGACCCTGTTTGCGCGTCGAGATGAAGTGGAGTTCGCCTGGCGTTTTGTCACCCCCATCCTGCAGGTTTGGGAGGAGGCGTCGAAGCGCCAGCCGGTATTTTACGCCGAAGGCAGTGAAGGACCGGTCGAGGCGGAATCACTGATGGATCGCTACAGCCGACAGTGGCGGGAGATTGATGCATGACTGCTAAGCGAATGATTGTCGAGTCGGAGGCCTTTGTTGACGCCGCTGCCGATTGGATTCGGCAAAAGATCGATGAGGTGCTGCAACAGGCTGAGAGTTGCAGCCTGATGTTGGCCGGTGGCGGTACGCCGATGCCGATCTATAAGCAACTGGCGACGCAGGCCGATCTGCCCTGGCAACGGATCGTGATCTACTTTGGCGATGAACGTTGCGTGCCTCCCCTGACACCGGAGAACAACGCCTTCATGGCCATCTCACAGCTGTTTCCCAACGGGGTGCCTCAGGGCGTTAGCGTTCATCGCATGTGTGGCGAAGAGGACCCGGACAAGGCCGCGCAGGCCTATGAGTCGTTGCTGCCGCCGCGCATCGACATCCTGCTGCTGGGCATGGGAGATGACGGCCATACCGCCTCCATCTTCCCCGGTTCGGTGGCGCTGGATGAGGAGCAGCGGCGGGTGATGCCGGTGATCGGCAACAAGCCTCCGATGCAACGCCTCACTATCACACCATCGGTGATCCGTGAGGCACGCCATCTGTTGGTGATGGCGCAAGGGGAGGAGAAGGCCGATGCCGTACGCTGGGCCCTGATCGAGGGGAGTGTGCCGGCCTCGTTGGCAGCGGAGGGCGACTGGTTGCTGGACCGCGAGGCTGCTCGTTCCCTGATATATCGTGAAACCTCCGCAGGAGCCTCGGCATGAGTTCAACACAGGAAAACTATCCGATTGGCCTGATAGGCCTCGGAGTCATGGGGCGTAATCTGGCCCTGAACATGGAAGATAAGGGCTTTCCGGTTGCGGTCTGGAACCGGGACGGGGCGAAGATCGATGACTTTCTCGCCGAACATGACGGCAAGCGGTTCGGTGGCGACAGCGACCTGGCGACCTTTGTCGGCATGCTGGTAAAGCCCAGGCGCATACTGCTGATGGTCAAGGCAGGCGATCCGGTCGATCAGATGATCGAGCGACTGCTGCCGTTGCTCGATGCAGGCGACATCATCATGGATGGGGGTAACTCCTGGTTTGAGAATACTCAGCGGCGTGAGAAGCACCTGCGTGAGAAGGGGCTCCATTTCGTCGGCGTCGGCATCTCCGGCGGTGAGGAGGGCGCCCGTCACGGTCCCTCCATGATGCCGGGGGGATCGGAGACCGCTTATGCCGAGGTGCGTTCGATATTTGAGGCGATCACGGCGCAGACCGAAGCCGGCGCTTGTGTCACCCATGTGGGGCCCGACGGCGCTGGCCACTTCGTCAAGATGGTGCATAACGGTATCGAATATGCGGACATGCAGTTGTTGGCAGAGGTCTATGATCTGATGCGACGGGGTCTGGGTCTCGCTGAGCCAGGCATGGCGGAGATCTTTGCGCAGTGGAATCAGGGGCCCATGGAGTCTTTTCTGGTCGAGCTGACTGCGCAGGTGCTGCAGAAGATCGACGAGGAGACCGGAAAGCCACTGGTCAGCCTGATCATGGATCGGGCCGGTCAGAAGGGTACCGGCCGCTGGACGGTGCAGGCAGCCCTGGAACAGGGGGTGGCCGTGCCGGGTATTGCCGCTGCGGTGGATGCCCGTATCCTCTCCTCTGCCAAGGTGCAGCGTGAAGCCGCAGAGACCCGTTTGCAAGGCCCTGCCGCCTTATCGGTCGAGGACCCGCAATCGCTGCTGGCTGATCTGCATGGGGCTATCTATGCCTCGCGCATTACCGCCTATGCCCAGGGGCTGGATCTCATCCACTCCGCCTCAGAGCGCTATCAATGGTCGGTGGATCTGGCCGAGACAGCACGTATCTGGAAGGGGGGATGCATTATTCGGGCTCGATTGCTCGACCCGATTCGCAACGCCTTTTCGCAGACGCCGAACCTGGCCAATCTGATGCTCGACCCCGAGTTGGGAGGCCAACTACAGGCCCTGCAGGGGGCCTGGCGCCGGGTCATCGGTTTCGCGGTTGGTGCCGGTCTGCCGGTGCCGGTGATGAGTGCTTGCCTCAACTATTTCGATAGTTACCGCACCGGACGACTACCGCAAAACCTGATTCAGGCGCAACGGGATGCCTTCGGCGCCCATACCTACGAACGGGTGGATCACCCGGAGCGGGGTGCAATACATTCGGACTGGAGTGTCGAGGGTCGCAGCTAGTCGAGTTTCAGGCTGCCATCGGGCAGATACTGCAGCACATCCATGCTGGCGACCAGGGGCTGATTTCCGGCTTCGCCGTCCAGTCGATGCAGTAGCTTGTCACCGACACTGACGTTGAGGCTGGGGCTCTCCAGATCGGTGAAGATAATCCATCCTTCTTGCCAGTTGCCTCCGGGTAGACAGTTGCGGTTGTCGTGCGAGGGGCAGATGGTGACAGGCAATTGCCGCCGTATCAGGTGAGCGGCCAGGGAGTTCTGTTCCAGCAGCTGAACGTTACCGGAATCGGTGAGCTTGTCGAGCAGGGGCAGCCCCAGCAGGAAGAGGGAGAGAGCGGGAACGATCACAGCCAGCAATCCAAGCGAAGTGAAACCCTTTGCCCGGCGGGATTTCCAAGGACGGCAGTGGCGAGTAATAGAACGGCGCATAGCGAAACATCGTGTAGCAACTGTCACCAGTCTTTGTCCTGTTATCGGACTGTTTGCGATGTTTCTGTAGCATCTGGCGAATTTCGTTCGTCAACGCGTCAATCGATGCCGGCCTATCCTAATGGGGTTATGAGCAAAATAGACCTAAATCAGTTTGTCAAGTCAGTATTACTTACTGAATAAGTGGCGTTTTAGCCTTTGTCGAAAGGGGTTCTCAATCAAACTGTAGGTCATCTTCGAAAAGACGATGACGATAAACACGGCCCCTATCAGTACCGGGAGTGCCCTCCAGAGGGTGAAGTGGACATGGAATTCAGAGTGGGAAAGCCATCGGGACATTTCCAGAGTGAGCTTCATTATGAACCAATGGGTCATGTAGATAGAGTAAGAGATGGTGCCGAGGAAGATAAAGGCGCGATGGTTCAACAGGACCAGCTCGTCCTTATAGGCGGTAGACAATATGAGAAGACTGAACAGCATTACAGTAATCACATGATGAATCGGCAAAATGAGGGATATCAGTGTCAGGATAAGTATCGAATTGGCGAACCAAGGGCTGGTAAAGAGCCTGCGGCCATAGTTGCAGAGATATATTTGGTAAAGCGCAATTCCAACTGAGCACTCGCATAGACATCGAACAATCGATTTCCAGGATGCGAAGTCCAAATCGTCGTATATTTCGATCATAACCAGCAAAATCAGGTAGGCAAAGGTAATGCCGACTAAACTGACTGCAGTGGAAAGTCTCTTTGCAATGGGTATCAAGAGAGGGATGAAGAGGTAGACAATCCACTCTGCGCTGATCGACCAGGCAGGTTCATTCCAATAGGTCCAGCTGTGAAATGCCTGAACCAGGGTCAGGTTTGTGAAAATCGACCAAAGGGTCTCTTTATGTGTGAAAGGTGCAAAGAGGTGCTTGTAGTCAACGAGCTCTTTGTAGTCTGTTAGATTGAAAGCAGCAAGTTGAAACAGTTCCAAAACGACAAAAAGCGCAAGCATAAACAGATGCAGGGGATAGATTCTGGCGAATCGTGATGCCAGATATTTTTTATAGTCAGTTCCAGACGTTCTGTTTTCGAAAGTGCTTCCGTAGACATGGATCAGAATGAAGCCGCTCAGAATGAAGAAAAAGTCGACCCAGAGATAGTTCTTTGAGAGAAACGGGGTGTACTGCGCTACACCAGCGCCCAGTTGCGGTAATAAA
>JARRNY010000076.1:0-12730 GCA_037384445.1 Candidatus Thiodiazotropha sp. | reverse complement strand
ATCACAGTTGTAGAGGTGGAGATGATAGTCAGGCCAATAGGCTGAGTCGATACTCGACCAGCCGGTGATGATCCTGAAGTCGCCGAGTATGAGAATGTCAGCCTTCCATGTCTTTCATAGCGATTTGTAGTCCTCGGCCCCTTGTGCCAGGTGCGCCCGCAGATCATCTACTTTGTCTTTCGCGACCTTCAGGCTGTCACTGAAGATTTCACCCGCCTGTAGCGCGATCTCCTCGGAAGCGCGTTTCGCGTAGGCTTCAGCGCTTTCGCTTATCCCCGCTTGTTTGCTGACGTCGGCCACGGTCGCCACCACCATGGTGTCGAGGGGAGTGGGTTCGGCTACGGCGACGACTTCTGGTGTGACCGGCTTAGGTTTGCTCGCTACCGGGTTTGATTTTGAGACCTGTTTAGGTGGCGGCGGCTGTGCTTTCTTTTTTGCCGGTGGAGTGGGCGGTGTTATCAGTGTTGAAGTAGCTGGCTGAGTTGCAGGTGCTGCAACGAGCGTTTTCTTGACAGGCAGAGCAGTAGTTGCAGTCGGTAGAGCTTGTCCAGGTGGAGTCACTGTGGGGGGCGGAATAGAAGCGGTTTGTGGAGAGGTCAAACATCGGAAAGCGGAGTCTTAGTCGCCTCCTGTGGCATGAACTTGGGCGAGAGCATCATGACCGCGCCCAGCATGATGAGGATCAGCGAGGGATTGTTGATGTCGATCTTGATGCCGAAGGCTTCGAACCGGTTGCTCTCCTTCTTGCTTTCGTCGCTACTCTTCTTGCCGGCGAGAAAGACGAACAGGCCGATGCTCAAGAGTGCGAGTCCACTCCAAAACAGCAGGGTATCTAACGACAATGGCATAAAGACTCCCTCAATCCGGCGATTATTATTGCCGTCTGACAGCAGACGGCTTATAGGAAATCTATGCCAAAATGAGGGAGTTACCTAGGAATCTCTTAAAAAGCTTAATGAATAGCCAGGGGATTTTCGGATCGCTTTGAGTCGTTCAGATGCTCGCTCAATCCTCCGGCAGGCAAATTTTGTTGCCACCAATCGCCTTCAGAGTGCGGTAGAGCAGGAAGGTCACTACCAATGTCAGGATCGACAGCAACAGCCAACTGATGACGGCGAAACCGATCTGGTGCTGTGTGCGATACATCAAGAGGGAGGCGATGGTGATGGCAGCCAACGGAAAGGAGTAGGCCCACCAGGAGAGAAAGAACTGCAGACGGGAGAAGCGGGATGCCTGGGTCAGCAATAGCAGAGTCAGAAAGAGGCCGGCGTAGTAAAGCACATGGGCAAAGTTGTCGAGACCGCCAGCCAGTTTGACATAGGAGATAAAGCCGACGGCGGGTGGCGCGATGAGGATAAAAAAGGTCGGCATCAGCTTCTCAGGTAGCGGGTGATGGAACAGCACCCGGTAGAAGATGATGGTGAACAGTACCAACCAGAAGAGGATGCCGATACTGAAGAAGAACCAGGAGACCTCCGTATAGCCATGTGCCGTGCCTGCGATCGGTACCAACACGTTGCCCACTACCGGGATGAACCAGGCTGGGCTGATGTGGTGGATCTCGAATTTATCGTGGTGAATCCAGACATTCATGACATAGAGGGTAAAACCCAAATGCAGTGCGGTGCCGATGCCCCAGAGTACCAGTGACAGGTCAGGCTGGGTCTTGAGAATGGCGATAGAAAGCAGGATCAGGCTGATGGAGATGGCCGGGAAGAAATTCAGCTTTACCGGATGGTTCAGCTCCTTGAACACCTCCTGAGGATAGCGGTACAGCTTGAGAAGGTAGAGCATCAACAGGCCGGCGAAAACAAGAGCCGCGAAGGGCAGCAGCGCGCTTTCCAGCCGAATCGGCAGGTCGAAGGTGTGTTCGGCTTTCTCCCAGGCGATACACAGGCCGGTCAGTCCCATCACGGTGGCGAAAAAGGAGATTGGGAAGTGGGCGAGGCGTGAGGATTCGTTCATCTTGGTTCCAGAAGCGGTGGCAATGAAAGTCTGAGTGAAACACTAAGTTAAAGGTGGCGTACTGCACATTGAAAATTCTCAAATCACCCAAAAACAAGAGGGATGGGGTTCTCTCCGGCCATCAGGGGAGAAAAAAAGCCGCATCGGTATGACCGATGCGGCTTGTTATCGTTGTCTGATAGGAGAGGGGGTCAGACGTTACGGGCGTCCATCATGCGCTCGATGATGGGCTGCAGAATGATCTCCATGGCGAATCCCATTTTACCGCCTGGCACCACGATGGAGTTGCGCCGAGACATGAAGGAGTTGTCGATCATCGACAGCAGGTAGGGAAAGTTGATGTCGAACTTCCTCGGATCGCTGAAACGAATCACCACGAAGCTCTCATCCGGGGTGGGGATGTCACGGGCGATGAAGGGGTTCGAGGTATCCACCGTCGGCACCCGTTGGAAGTTGATGTCAGTGCGTGAGAACTGGGGGGTGACGTGGTTGATGTAGTCGGGCATGCGACGCATGATGGTGTCGACAATGGCCTCCTCGCTGTAACCACGCTCCGCGTTGTCGCGGAAGATCTTCTGGATCCACTCCAGGTTGACGATCGGTACTACACCCACACCCAGGTCGACGTGTTTGGCTACATCGGTATCGCCGTCGACCACCATGCCATGCAGGCCTTCGTAGAAGAGCAGGTCGGTGCCGCCCTCGATCTGCTCCCAGGGAGTGAATTCACCGGGCTTCTGATCACAGCCCAGACGGGCGTTGTGTTCGGCGGCCTCTTCGGGGCTGTGCAGGTAGTAGCGCTTCTGGCCCAGGCCGGTCTCGCCATAGGTCTTGAACAGCTTGGCGATCTTGTTGAAGTGGTTGGCCTGGGGACCGAAATGGCTGAGGCCTTCAGCCACTTTCTTGCGCATTTCCACGCGGGTAAAGCGATGGAAACTGTCACCCTCTACCACAGCAGCTTTAATGCCGTCGCGATAGAAAATGTGCTCGAATGCTCGTTTGACGGTCGTTGTGCCTGCGCCGGATGACCCGGTAACGGCAACCACAGGATGCTTCTTGGACATTGACTTCTCCCTTTCTCTAATCGTTGTAATGTTATCGTCCGGAGTTTCGCCAAGGGGCGATTTTAGTCTTTTAGGGACCGGACGTGAGGAAAAATTGGAGCCAACTATACCACGGCAAAGCCGCAAATCCAGCGAACGGGGCCGCAGGGAGGTGGGGGCTAGAAGTGGATGCTATTCAGCCAGAGATGGCAAAGTATGCTCGCCATAAAGCCCAGAGCAATCACTGGAGTCCACTTTAAGTGACTGAAAAACGTATATTTTCCTTTTGCATGCCCCATCAGGGCAACACCGGCTGCCGAACCGATGGAGAGCAGGCTTCCCCCCACGCCAGCGGCCAGGGTGACCAGTAGCCATTGACCCAGGGACATCTCCGGATTCATGGCCAGAACCGCTGACATGGTGGGAATATTTTCCAGCACTGAGGAGGCCAGTCCGATGGAGACGTTGGCCGTGGTGGGCCCCCATTGAACATAGAGCAGCTCAGAGGCCAGGGTCAGATAACCCAGGTAGCCGAGTCCACCCACCGAAAGGATGACACCGCAGAGAAAAAGCAGCGTGTCCCACTCTGCCCGCGCAACCCGCAGAAAGACGTCGAAGGGCTGTCGGCTCTCCACCACGATCGAGAAGTCCGGGCCCTCCGAGGTGGTGATCGTCGTGTTGCTCGGTCGATGGGTCTTCTTTAGGTAGAAGCCGAAAAACTGCAGGTAGGAGAGACCGGTCATGACGCCGATCGCCGCGGGCAGATAGAGTTGCCACTGAAAATAGACCGCAGTAGTGATAGTCAGCAGCAACAGAAGCATGATGCGTTTAGCCCCCCGCCGCATGCTGATCTGCTCCTGAGTGACAGTGAGTTGCCCTTCAGGAACAGCAAAATGCATAAAAGCCGCCGGTACCAGGTAGTTGACCATTGATGGTATCAGCAGGTTGAAAAACGAGAAGAAGTCGACACGACCGGTGGTGCTGATGATGTCCTGCTGCCAGACCATCAGGGTTGTGAGATCGCCAAACGGGCTAAAGGCGCCGCCGGCGTTGGAGGCGATAACGATATTGGTGCAGGAGAGAGCGATGAAGCGGCGATTATCCCGTTCCAGGTTGAGCACGATTGCCCCCATTATCAGGGCGGTTGATAGATTATCGAGAAACGGGGAAAGCAGAAAGGTAGCGAGGCCGGTGATCCAGAAAATTCGTTTGTAGCTGTATTGGCGATGGCCGACCCAGGTGCGCAGGGCTAAAAAGACCCGTCGCTCGGCCAGAGCATTGACGTAGGTCATCACCACCAGGAAGAAGAGCATCAGCTCAGCATACTGCAGCAAACTGTGTCGCAGCGCGGTTTCAGCCGCATGGTTGCTGCCGTGATGGATGGAATACCAGCCGATCAGCCCCCAGATCAGACCCGAGGCAAGCAGTATCGGCTTTGACTTGGGTAGATCGATAAACTCTTCGATGGCGACGGCGAGCAGGGCCAGCAGGAAAATCGCGATGGAGAGCAGGCCGACCCAGTTGGTACTCATACTGTAGCCACTGGCGGACATATGCTCCGCCAGTGCCTGACCAGGGAGACAGAGGAGCAGGGCAACCATTGCATGGCGTCTGTTCATGTCGATTGATGTACCGTTGTGCCTACAGCGGGTTTAGCCGCAGGCTTGGATCAACTTTACAACTCCCGGTCGTATCTCAGGGAGCGTGGATCAGAAAATGCTCGCGTTGAGCCAGAGATGCACCAGAACACTGGCGACATAACCCAGGGCGATGACCGGGGTCCATTTCAGGTGACCGAAAAAGGTGTACTTACCCCGGGCCTGCCCCATCAGGGCAACTCCGGCCGCCGATCCGATTGAGAGCAAGGAGCCGCCGACACCCGCAGTCAGGGTGACCAGCAGCCACTGACCCATGGACATGTCGGGCATCATGGTCAGCACGGCGAACATCACCGGGATGTTGTCAACAATAGCCGAAAGGACGCCGACCATGACGTTGGCCGGCGTGGCATTCATGCCTGCCGACAATCCCAGGGTGGCTCCCCACTGGGTATACATGACCTCGGAAGCGAGTGCCAGGTAGCCAATGAAGCCAAGACCACCGACACACAATACCACACCGTAGAAGAAGAGCAGGGTGTCCCACTCGGCGCGGGCCACCTTGTTGAAGACATCGAAGGCCACCATGTCACCCATTTGCCCGTCATGTTCCATCTCGGTCAGATCGTTCTTGTCGGGGTGTTTGTGATCCTTGCTGTAGGTCTTCTTCAGATAGAAACCAAAGAATTGCAGATAAGCCAGGCCAGTCAGCATGCCGACCACCGGAGGCATACCGAGAAAATTGTGAAAACTGACTGCGGTGACGATGGTCGCCAGAAAAAGGATGATGATGCGTTTGGCGCCACGAAGCATTTCGGCAGACTCTCCGCCGCCTTGGGGTATCTCATTGGGTACCGCGAAGTTCATGATGGCGGCGGGTACCAGCCAGTTGACGAGGGAGGGGATGAAAAGGGAGAAGAAAGACCAGAAGTCGACGGCGCCCTGGGCGGTCTGAATACTCTTTTGCCACACCATCAGGGTGGTGATGTCGCCGAACGGGCTGAATGCCCCACCGGCGTTGGCGGCTACCACGATATTGATACAGGCAAGCAGGATGAATTTGTTGTTGCTGCCGCCGACGGCCAATACCACGGCGCACATCAGCAGGGCGGTGGTCAGATTGTCGGCCACTGGAGAGATAAAGAAAGCAAGCACACCGGTGATCCAAAAGAGCTGACGGAAGCCGAAGCCTTTGGCAACCAACCAGGAGCGGAGCTTCTCGAACACATTGCGCTCATCCATGGCGTTGATATAGGTCATCGCCACCAGCAGAAAGAGCATCAGTTCTGCATACTCCAGCAGGTTGTGGCGCACCATCTCCTCTGCTGCATGGGGCATATCGTGGGTCTGGTAGTACCAGGCCACCAGGCCCCAAATGAGACCCGCAGCCAGAATCACCGGTTTGGACTTCCTTAGATGGGTGAACTCTTCGGCCATGACGAGCAGGTAGGCGACGGCGAAGATGGCGAGAGCGGTGAAGCCGACCCAATGGTGAGTCAGGTCGAAATGCTCACCCCCTTGGGTCGATGCGAACAGCATCGTCGGAGCAAGAGCGCAAATAATGGTAAGCAGTAGCTTCACAGCGAGACCTCTAAAAAAATGATTGGCAAATCGCGTAGTTGTGTCGGATTTTCATGCAAGGGGAGTGTGGGGTCAACCGGCAGGGGGGGCGAATGCTACCTGACTCAAGTAGCTGGATACGCATTTGTTGATCACAGGGCAGGGAGGGGCGGGGTCAACCCTGCCGCGCATCAGGGTGTAGAGTCGGCTTTGCCCCAGCAAACCCGTTCTAACTCATTAGTACTCGCCAAAAGAGATGGTGCAAACAAAAAGCCCCGGCATTGCCGGGGCTTAGCGGACGGTGCCGTCCTACATGTGTCAGCCTATTCCATTGAGGTGGCAATCAGTAGATCGCCATTGTCTGCTCTAAAGGTAATCAGCTCGCCGGAGATGAGTGTCAGTTCATCATTCACCCGATTAAGCTGCTGTTCGCTGTGCTTGAAGGAATCGAGGCGAAGTTTTGCGTAGAGCAGGCCACCCGGCATGATGACTGTGACCAGGGTATCGATCGCCTTGAAGCTTTTACGCTGAACCTCTTGTTTGAGGGCTGTCAGCTCGGTCTCGAGGTCTTGCTGCAGCTCCATCAGATGCTGGGTCACGGTGATGTCTGAGACATTGGGCAGCGAGGTTATGAAGCCCTCACTGTCCTGCATGAGGAATCGGTCGTTGTCGGCCGCCTGTGCGCAAGTGAACAGTGAGCAAAACAGCAGGGCGATCAGATAAAGGGGATTGGGAAGTGTGGCTTTCATCGCTGTGGTCGCTCGGTGATCCGTGTCTATTTGCCTCTCTTGGGTGGAAGCATATGTCGCCTGAGGAGGCCAAAACGGAACTGGAGCACACTCGACCGGGCTTTAGCCCCCGAAGCGCCACATGGTTCACAAGTTGTTTATTTGTCTGGGAAAACGATTCCTGGATTGAGGATCTCCCGGGGGTCGAACTGGCGTTTGATGTCACGCATCAGACGCAGAGAGACCGGGTCGATCTCCTGGGCGACGAAGGGGCGCTTTACCACACCGATACCGTGTTCGCCGGAGAGCGTGCCGTCGAGTCCCAGTACCAGCTCGAAAACGGAGGCGAGGCAGGTTTCACCGGCCGCCAGTTGTGCCGGATCGTCAGGGTCGAGCAGCAGATTGACGTGGATATTGCCGTTGCCGGCATGGCCGAAATTGACGATGGTGATCTCATGCTGAGCAGAGAGTGCCGTCAGTCCTTCGATCAATTCGGGAATGCGCGAGACCGGAACCACCACATCCTCGTTGATCTTCTTGGGGGCGATGTTGCGCAGCGCGGGTGAGAGCGCCTTGCGGGTCTTCCACAGGCGGGCCACTTCTTCATCACTGCGCGCGGTATGGATGTCGAGCAGACCCTCCACCTGGGCGGCCTCGGCCACTGCTTCCGCGTCCTGGTCGATGGCATGCTCGCTGCCGTCCACCTCGATCATCAGCAGGGCGCCCACTTCCGGGCTCAGTTGCAGGTCGGAGAAGTCGCGCACCATGTTGAGTGCCGTACCGTCCATGAACTCCAGCGCGCAGGGGGTGACCGCCTGGCGCATGATAGCGGAGACCGCTCTGGCGGCGGCGTGGATGTCCCGGTAACTGGCCTGGAGGGTGCGCTTGCTCTGGGGCAGGGGGGTCAGTTTGAGGGTGGCCTCGGTGATCACCGCCAGCGTCCCTTCCGAGCCGATCAGCAGGCGGGTCAGATCGTAACCGACCACACCCTTGGTGGTCTTCACCCCGGTGCGAATGGTTTCGCCGCTACCGGTGACAGCGCGCAGACCCAGGGTATTCTCTCGCGGGGTGCCGTATTTCACCGCCCGGGGACCGGCCGAATTGTAGGCCAGATTGCCGCCTAATGTGCAGACAGCGGCACTGGTCGGATCGGGGGGCCAGAAGAAGCCCTCTTTGGCAACCGCCGTCTGCAGCGCCTTGTTGGTGACCCCGGGTTCAGCGATGACGAGCCGGTTGTCCGGGTCGATCTTGAGGATGCGGTTCATGCGTTCCAGGCTGAGCACCACCCCGCCCCGCTGGGGCACCGAGGCGCCGGTGGTGCCGGTGCCCTTGCCGCGGGTCACCAGGGGGATCTGCTCATCGTGGCAGAAACGGGCGATGGCGCAGACCTGTTCATGTTCGGTGGCGAACAGCACCGCCTGCGGGGTGGCTTGCAGGCGGCTGTTATCGTAACCGTAAGGCAGGCAGTCACCGGCATCGGTAAAGATCGCCTGCTGGCCGACGATGTCGGTCAGCTGGCTGATTTGAGAGCGACTGAGTGGGTCCAAACTTGTGCCTAGATGTACTCGAAGACCTTAACCACACGCCGGACGCCGCTGATGTAGCGCACCACTTCGGTGACCTCATTGGCCTCCTCTTTAGTCAGCAGCCCCATCAGGTAGACGGAACCCCGTTCGGTGACCACTTTGACGCGCAGGGGGTCGAAGCCGGGCAGATCCACCTTGGTCAGTCGAAGTTTGACCTCAGTGGTCAGCGCCACGTCCCGGCTGTGCTCACCGAAGGAGGCGGTACTGCCGATCTCGATCTCGTTGACCACCCGGCGAACCTGCTCAACCTGACTGGCTATCTGCTCCGCTTTGCGGCGGATGGCGTCGCTGTCGGCCTGGCCTGTTAACAGTACCACTTTGTTATAGCTGGTGACGTTGACCTTGCTGTTCTGCTTGATGGCTTCGTCCTTGGCCAGCTGATCATAGGTTTTGAATTCGATGGCCTGGTCTTCGACCATGATGCCGGTGGTACGCCTGTCGTGCGCGACAACGGCGGTGGTGGCAGCGCCGCCAACCACCAGGGCCGCACACCCCTGCAGGAGCAGGACCATGGCGAGAATAGAAAATGAAATCCCTGAATGTTTCAGCATGTTGTTCCTCGGTGACAGAGTGTTGATCAACTTCCCAGCAGATGTTGGTCCACCAGATCGCACAGACAGTGAATAACCAGGAGATGCGTCTCCTGGATGCGCGCTGTGACATCGGATGGAACACGGAGTTCGACATCGCCGGAAGAGAGGAGTTTCCCAAGCTCGCCGCCGTCCCGTCCCGTCATCGCCACCACGCGCATTTCGCGCTCATGGGCGGCCTGTACGGCATAGTTCACATTGGCGGAGTTGCCACTGGTGGAGATAGCCAGCAGGAGATCCTGAGGTTGACCCAGGGCCTCCACCTGACGCGAAAAGACCAGCGAGTAGTCGTAGTCGTTGGCGATCGAGGTGAGCGTGGAGCTGTCGGTGGTGAGGGCGATGGCGGGCAGGCCGGGTCGCTCCCGTTCATAGCGATTGATCATTTCGGAGGAGAAGTGTTGGGCGTCTCCCGCCGACCCCCCGTTGCCGCAGCTTAGGATTTTGTTGCCTTCCAGCAGGCGATTCACGATCAGGTCGGCCGCCTCACTGATCGGCTGGCTCAGCAGCGCGAGGGACTCGATCTTTGTCTGGATGCTCTGGTTGAAGAGCGCCTGTATGCGTTCCTGGTGATGCATCGGATTAGTTTACCCTAATTGATCGTATTAATTGATTGTGTTGACTTACTATTGGAACGCTACGCACAGGTCTGCGGACAAGACGCATCATCGCCTGCAACGAGGCGTTGAGTCAGCATCATCACTGAAGTTGGAAGGCATCCTGAATCCACTCCACCTGCTCTTGCTGCGCGCCGGTAATACCCACCACATCGAAGCGGCAGGGCAGATCCAATCTCTGTTGCTGCAGATAGTGCGCGGCGGTGGTGATCAGGCGGCGTTGTTTGGTTGTTGTAACCGTCTCGAACGGGGAACCGAAGTTGCTGTTCTGCCGATAGCGCACCTCGACGAAGACCAGAAGATTTCCCTGCCGCATGATCAGATCGATCTCGCCGCCACGGCTGCGAAAGTTGCGATCGAGCAGCCGCAATCCCCGCGCCTGGAGATGGTGTAACGCCCGTTCTTCTGCAGCACGTCCCTGTGCGTTGTGCCTGGCCATTCACTGAGGCTGTGGTGTGCTGTCGCTGAGCGGGTCGGCTTGGCCAGTCGGCCCGTTGTCATCAAGCGGCGGCGTCGACTGGAGGAGTGGGTCGATCTCTGCTGGAGCGGTGAAGACCGGCGACTGCATGCGAGGCGCATAGCCGGTGATCGATGCCGATCCCTTTGCCATATCGGCCCAGGCGAGCAGACGATGCAGACGGTTCTGCTTGTCCAGATAGAGGGTGCCGCTCTTGCCGCTGAAGGTGCGTCCGGGTTGGTCACGCAGTGATTCGAGATTGGCCAGCAGATTGTAGCTGTCGATGCCCATGGCATAGAGCCGGGCATACTGTCCCTTCACGCCGGGCATCAGTTGTTGCAATCGATCCCGTGAGAGCGCGCTATCCTGTTCATCTTCAAGTAGCCAGGGGGTGTCGACGAAGCTGATGTGACCCAGATCCCGGTCCTTGTCGTTGTTCTCAACACCACTGTAGATATGGGAGGTGGCGTAGATCGGCAGACCGCCGGCATGGTGGAACTTGAGCTGGGGACCCAGCTGACGCCCCTGTTTCGGGCGGGCGGCGAGAAAAATAAAGTCCGCATCAGCGCGACGCCTGGCCTCGCTCTCCAGCTGCCTGCCCAGCAGTCGCTCCAGCGCCACGGTGCGCGCTTCGCTTTCGTTGATGTTGAGGAGCAGGCGGATCGGCGTCGAGAAGTCGTTCTCGGATGCATTGTAGCGTTGCGTCTCCAACACCTGGCCACCAAGGGTCAGCCAGCGCTGACGAAAGCTCTCAGCGATGCGATCACCCCAGTTGCCGGCCGGGGTGAGGATCAGGGCCCGATGATGACCTTCCAACCAGGCGCGCTCGGCAACCTGTTCCGCCTCATCCTCAGGCGCCAGGCCAAACTGGTAGAGGTTGGGCGGGTTGGCGTCCTCTTCTTCGATCTGGTTCAGCGCCAGTACGGGCTGCGGCAGACTCTCCATCTGCATCAGCATGCTGACAGCATCCTTATTCAGTGGGCCGACCACCCGTTGTGCCCCCTGCAGGACGGCCTGCTGATAGGTGTGCAGAGTATCCTCCAGCTTGCCGCTGTCGTAGAAGCGCAACTTCGGCCGATGAGTGGGCGGCTGTTGATACCAGGCGGCCATAAATCCGTCTCGCACGGCGGCTGCCACGTTGACATAGGGGCCATTGCGGGGCAGCAGGATCGCGATATGGTCGCTGCTGGTGAGTCCCTGCTGTTCCAGCAGACTGGTGAGATAGGCTTGTAGTGCCGGGTGTTCTGGGAAACGCTCACGCCAGGCCGCCAGTGCGCTGGCGAGTTCGGCCGGTTGCACGATCTGCTGTTTGACTACCCGCGCCAGTTCCATCCAGCCACCCAGGTTGGAGGGGGGCGGCGGTTGCAACAGTTGCAGTGCAGTGTCAGTCATGGAGGCCAGGGTCTGAACCAACAACTCCTGGACCTTGAGACGGGCGTCTTCGTCATCGGCCAGCAGTTGGTCGAGCACGTTGAGCTCGCGGCCGCTCTCGAGCAGGTTGCCTGAAAGGCGGAAGATCTCCGCCATGTTCCGATGGTAGCGCTCACGCAGCGCCACCGGCGCATCTGAGCCGGGCGACGGCTCCATCAGATCGAGGGCCTGATCGATGTCGCCGCGCAGAATGGCGATCTGGGTGCGCAACATGCGCAGGCGGAAAGCGAAGTCTGCATCTTCAGATGGCGGTTGCATGCGCTCCAGCAATGCCAGTGTCTCTTCCAGGCGGCGGGCCTTGAGCCAGGTCTCTGCCGCTTCCAGCAGGAGTTGATCGCGCAGCGGCGAGGGGTACTGGTCAGCCAGTGTCTGTAGCAGGGCTGCTGCGGCTTCGTAGGATTCATTGTCGAGCAGAAGGTCGACATTCTCGCGTACCCCAACGGGTAGTTCGCTAGCTGTCTGCTTGTCGGACTGTAGGGTGGTGCAACCCTGAATGACCAGGAACAACAGAGTCAGGATGAGGGCGATACGGCGGTTGATTTGCATGATCAGGGTTCTGTGGCAGGATGTTCGACCTGCCAATTCTACATCAGGAACGATTTTGACAAAGGGTGTACTGTACGTTGTTGCCACACCAATCGGCAATCTCGATGATTTCTCCGCCAGGGCGGTTGACATACTGGGTAGGGTTGACCTGATTGCTGCGGAAGACACCCGTCACACACGTCCTCTGCTGCGTCACTATGGCATCGATACGCCAATGCAGGCATTGCATGAGCACAACGAGCATGCCCGGCTGGAGCGTATGCTCTCGCTGTTGCGCGACGGCCAGTCGGTGGCTCTGGTGTCGGATGCCGGCACGCCACTGATCAGCGATCCCGGATTTCCCCTGGTCAGGGAGGCCTCAGCCGCCGGGTTCTCCGTGGTGCCCATACCCGGCCCCAGTGCGCTGACCTGTGCCTTGTCGGCTGCCGGACTCCCCACTGACCGTTTTCTGTTTGCCGGTTTTCCGCCCCGTAGCGGAGCGCAACGCCGGCAATGGTTCAGCGAGTTGACGGCACTGCAGGCCACCTTGGTCTTCTACGAGTCGGGACATCGCATCGAGGCCTCGCTGGAGGATATGGCGACCTGTTTCGGGGCTGATCGGGAGGGGGTCAT
>JARRNY010000075.1:0-12887 GCA_037384445.1 Candidatus Thiodiazotropha sp. | reverse complement strand
CTTCACCACCTGAGAAGAATGCAACTGAACGATCCAGGCGCATTCATTCGAAAACCAGCCCAGACCGAATTCTATAAACAGTTCCTGCCCAAAGCGCTCGACAATGGCTGGTTAAGATTTTCCGCTCTCACGCATGACAACCACATACAAGCCGTCCAGGTGGGTTATGCGTATAACGGCGACTTTCTACAGATACAGGAAGGCCTCAATCCCGACTACGTGAATGGCGTCGGCAATGTATTACGACATATCAATATTGAGCAATGTATTGAAGAGGGTCTCAGCAAATATGATTTTCTTGGCGGCTTTACTGAGCACAAACGTCGGTGGGGAGCTACCAAACGTAACGGCTACGATTTGCTGATTGGTTATCCAAAACTAAAGAATAAGCTTCTTTTTATGAGAGAAATCTGGCCCAGCGGGCGTTATATCGAGGAACATGGTCTCATCTGCGGGAACTGACGAACTCCCACCTCAAAGCCGCACGGCTTGTGTTGCCACATGATAATCCTGCGTCATCTCCTGCGACCATCCCACTTGATGCCGGCTTAAGCTCGCACTATCCACACTGGCGTAAATGTCGCCCAGAGTGGTCAACCCTTCCCCAAACCCTTTCCACATGACAATCAGCTTCTCCATCAGGGGCAGAAATGCCATGCCTTCCATCTCTGCGTTCAGCGAGTAGACATGGCCATGCGGCAGAATGTACTGACTTTTTCAACAGATCTTCGAGTGTCGGCAGTGTGGTCGGAACTTGTGGACAATCTGACTCCACCTCCCGCAGCACCGGCAGGAACATGGACTTCCCCCTGATATCGCTGGCGTATTGGAATCCCAACTCCTGTTCCAATTTGAATAAGTGCGGGTTAACCTGCCAGGCGGCAGCGGCGAAGGCTTTTGGCGGTTTGCCGAAAACCTTTGCGAATCCTTCTATTCCCCGGGTAACTTCCCTTTCCGTCCAGACTTCATCGGCGAATGCCGCTTTCGTCACCCAGGCGTAGCGGTCGCAGGCAAGCAACCCCACCTCATGTCCCGCAGCCTCCACGGCACGCATAGAGTCCGATGCGCGCTGAGACAAATCCGGCGGCAGTAACAGTGTGCCGTAGAGCCTGGAAGCGAGAGAGAGTTGTGACTGCCAGGGCTGCAGGGGGTTGCGCCGCAAAAACCGCCCGCTCCGATCAGGTCCTACCGCAAAAAAGAAGGAGGCGCGAATCTTATACTCATCCAAGAGTCGCAGCAGGCTGGGCACACCTTGCAGCGCGCCCTGAAGGCTGTTCACACAAATTCTAAGACCGATCTTCATGCCGACTCGAGATAGCGGCACAACAGGCCGTTTTCAGTTTCCGTTACCGTTACCGTTTCCGGCACAGAGATGCACACCTGATAGCCTCCGCCCGGCGCCTCCTGCATGCCGTTCCCTTGCAGGTCTTGCATACGTTCCAGCACAAAGCTCCGGTTACCGAGGGGAGTCATCAGTTCAAGCCGGTCCCCAACACGAATCTTGTTTTTCACATCGATCTGTATCAAACCGGAGGACTCATCCACCCCTTTCACTTCCGCGACAAACTGCTGCCGTTCGGTCTGCGAGCTGCCATAACGGTAGTTCTGCAATTCCTGCGATTCGTGGCGCTGATAAAAGCCGTCGGTGTAGCCCCGATTGGCCAGACTCTCCAGATCGCTCATGAGCCGGGTTTGGAATGGCCTGTCAGCCACCGCATCGTCTATCGCCTGCCGATAAACCTGGCTGGTTCGCGCCGTGTAGTAGTGGGATTTGGTTCGCCCCTCTATCTTCAGACAGTCAACACCAATGGCTACCAGCCGCGAGACATGTTCCACTGCCCGTAAATCTCTTGAATTCATAATGTAAGTACCATGCTCGTCTTCGAACACCGGCATCTGCTCTCCGGGCCGGTTTGGCTCCTCAAGATAGTAAACCTCCTCCGCCGATGGGTGCCGTTCCACCTCGTTTGGTCCGAGTGAAACCCTCGGCGCTTCGACGGGCTGGGACAGCTTGTAGTCCCAACGGCAACTGTTGGTGCAGGTCCCCTGATTGGCATCCCGATGGTTGAAATACCCGGACAGCAGACAGCGCCCTGAATAGGCGATGCAGAGTGCACCGTGCACGAAAACCTCCAGCTCCATATCGGGGCAGGCCTGACGGATCGCCTCCACCTCCTCCAGCGAAAGCTCACGGGAGAGAATCACCCGGCTCAATCCCTGCTGTTGCCAGAAACGAACCGCCTCGGCATTTACCGTGTTGGCCTGCACCGACAGATGCACCGGCATCTCGGGCCAGGCCTCCCGTACCATGAGAATAAGGCCGGGGTCGGACATAATGAGGGCATCCGGCCCCATCTCGATCACCGGCTGCAGGTCACGCAGAAAGGTCTTCAGTTTGGCCCCATGGGGCATCACATTACAGGCCAGATAGAAGCGCCGGCCCAATGCATGCGCCTCTGCGATGCCGATGGCCAGATTCTCCTCCAGGAAATCGTTGTTGCGCACGCGCAGACTATAACGGGGCAGCCCGGCATAGACCGCGTCTGCGCCATAGGCAAAGGCGTAGCGGGCATTCTTCAAGGTGCCCGCAGGGGAGAGCAGTTCCGGTTTTTTCATGCTTCAGGAAATTCCAGGCAGATCACTTCAGTGTCACAGTCAATTTCTTGCGTATCATACCCAGTAACAGACGTTCCCGTTCAACTTCCACCTCTACCGTCTCGCCCACCGTCTTATCGAGGAGCTGGATACGGATATCGGCATAACTCGTAATCGCACTGCCATCGATGGACAGCACATGATCGCCCGCTTTCATGCCTGCCTCCGCGGCACCGCTGGTCTCATCAAAACCTGTCACTTTGGGTGGTGATTCTTGCAGATCGAGAAACACACCCAGTTTGCCGGCCGGCGCAAGCTCCTGCTGGGCAGCGACCACCAGATAGTCGCCGATGTCCGCATCCAGCTGATTGGTCTGACTCACGTTGAGGATGACCGCGCTCTCCACTGGCAGCCGCCGCTGCAGCCGATCAGGGATACCCTGGCGATAGATCAGGTGACCGATACCGGCCAGGATCACCATCGGACGCTCGGGGTTGGCCTGCAACCAGTCGGCCGCACGCTCCGCCATGGACTCGTCCCACAACAGCTGTACCTCGAGGAAGTTTTCGAAGCTGCTGCCTTCCCGGTGCGGATGTTGATCGAAGATGGACTGAAGACGTGCTCTGTAGGCCTCACCGTCACGCTCGATCTCTCTGGGCAACCTTGCCTGCTGCGTCTCGCTAAGGCTCTTGATCCCCTGCTTGCCAACCTGCGTGGTGATCTCCCGCTCCAGGTTGAGGGCGATCAGCGGGATTCCATGCTCACGCGCAAAGCGAAAAATCGGCCGGTAGAGACGATAGTCAAAGCGCCAGCGGTCGAAATACTCCGTCCCGCGCAGCAGTTCCGCCTCGTCGATCTCGCCGGCGATATAACGATCCAGAACGGGTTGGAAAGGCTGGTAGAAAAATTCCAGGCCAATCGCCATATCCGGGTGTTTGGCGTACATCCCTTGGATCACGGCCAGTTGGTTAAGATGGTGTTGATACTGATCGTGGGACTCGCCTACGTAGACAACGCGCTTGTCCACCACCTTTTCGATCAAGCCCTCCATGTTCATCAATGTCCTCAGATCGACAACGGAATTGGGGGCTTTCTCAGCGGCCTGTGCCCATGTCATCATGCCGATCAGCAGTAGTATCAGGGAACTCAATCGAAGCACAGCATGTCCCTCAAAGTCAGTGTCTGAAAAATTGTCTTGCGCAGCCCATGCGTTAGGCCGACTGAAACGACGGCGTAGCCTGCAAGTCCGAGAGCTCAATATGTTTAAGACAAAGAAACCCTGTATCGGTTGCATTCTGCCGCTTCTGCTCTGGTTTTGCAGCCCCTCTTTCTCTGCTGAATTTCTGCACCTGGCACTACAGACCCGGCTGCAGCCGCAGGAGAGTCGGCTCCAAGTCACGGCCGATATCACCCTGGCGCCGGACAGTTCGCCAGATTTCCTGCTGCACAGCGGGCTCGACCCGATGAGTCCGACCCCCGGGGTGGAGATCATCGAGAAAGGTCCCGTCGATGGCCCAGTACCGTTGACCGCCTACCGGATTCAGCTCCCCAGCGCCAGTCACCGCTTCAGTCTCAGTTACGCAGGCCCCATCTCCCACCCGCTCTCCCGGCTCAAAGAGAGCCCCGGCCGCAGCAGCGAACGGCTAGCGGGCACCATCTCTGCGCAAGGCATCCATCTGGATGGCAATACCGGCTGGTATCCCCGTTTTGCCGATGAGCTGCAGACCTTCACCCTGGACGTCGACCTGCCTTCCGGGTGGCTGGCGGTCAGTCAGGGCATGGGGCCCATGCTCGCTGAACAAGAGGGGCGACAGCAGGTTCGCTGGCAGGCAAGCCAGCTGCAGGACGAGATCTATCTGATCGCTGCTCCTTTCCAACTCTACCGGCAACCGGTCGACGGGATCGAGGCCCAGGTCTTCCTGCGCCAGTCAGACCCGGCGCTGGCATCGCGCTATCTAAACGCCACTGAAGAGTATCTACGTCTCTACCAGCAACTCATCGGCCCCTACCCCTATGCCAAGTTCGCCCTGGTGGAGAACTTCTGGCAGACCGGCTACGGCATGCCCTCCTTCACGCTGCTGGGTTCCCAGGTAATTCGCCTGCCCTTCATTCTCCACACCTCCTACCCGCATGAGATTCTGCACAACTGGTGGGGCAACAGCGTCTATGTGGACTATGCCAAGGGCAACTGGAGCGAGGGACTGACCAGCTATCTGGCCGATCATCTGCTGGCCGAACAGGGTGGACGCGGCAGCGACTACCGGCGCAGCGCCCTACAGCGCTACAGCGACTTCGTGCGCCACGACAACGACTTCCCGCTGTCTGATTTCCGCAGTCGCCACTCCACCGCCAGTCAGGCGGTCGGCTATGGCAAAAGCCTGATGCTGTTCCACATGCTGCGCCGGCAACTGGGCGATGAGGTATTTATCGCAGGGCTTCGCCGCTTCTATCGCGACAACCTTTTTCGCAGTGCCGGATTCAGCGATTTACAGCAGGCCTTCGAGGCGGTCTCCGCCCGCTCCCTGGGAGATTTTTTCTCCCAATGGGTGACTCGAACCGGCGCACCGCAGCTCACCCTCGAAACGCCTCGTGTCGAGCAGATCTCCACAGGCTATGCTGTCAGCGGCCAGCTGCGACAGACCCAGTCGAGTCGGCCTTTTCACCTGTCAGTGCCGATTCTGCTCCAACTTGCCGACGGCACCAGCCACATCGAGAGCATAGAGATGGACAACGATCAGCAACCCTTCCGCATCGAGGTGGCTGCCCCTGTGCTGTCTCTGGTCGTCGATCCCTGGTTCGATCTCTTCCGCAGTCTCGATTCAGCGGAGACCCCGCCCAGTCTGAGCCAGGTGTTTGGCGCCGAACAGATCAAGATCATCCTGCCCGCCACTGCCGATAAAGCGCTGCTGGCCGGTTATCGGACCCTGGCCGAAACCTGGGCCAGGGACTATCGGCAGGCGGAGATTCTGCTCGATAACCAGATTGAGGAACTGCCCAAAGAGCTACCCAGCATTATTCTTGGCTGGGAGAACCGATTCGCCCCCAACTTTCTCGACCAGCTGTCTGACTACCCCTTTGCGCAAACTGGCGAAACCATCAGCCTCTGGAACGAAAGCTTCGACACTGACCATCACAGCTTCGCACTGACCGCACGTAGCCCAGACTCGCCAACACCCCGTCTCTGGATCGCTACCCACTCTGGAGAGAGTCTGCCGGGCCTGACCCGCAAGCTGCCCCACTACGGCAAGTACAGTGTACTGGCCTTCGCCGGTGATGCTCCCGACAACCGATTGAAGCGCCAGTGGCCGATCACCGGCTCCCCGTTGCAGCACTTCTTCTCGCCCACTCACCCCTTATTGCCAGCGGAACCCGACCCTCTGGTACCGAAGTAGATTCCCAAAAGCTGGGAAACTGCCAAACTTGCGTTATACGCCATGAACAAGGCACTCGATCGGGACAGATTTCGTTTTGTTATTCGACAGTTATATTCGTTAGAATATTGCGGCTCCGTTCTCCGACACCGTGTCGTCTGTTTCACCGTTAAGCAATTGGAAAGCAACCTGATGCAAAACCTTTCTCCCAGCGAGCTCGAAGTGGCTCAGTTGATCGTAGAGACTCTGAACCTGGAAGATGTCAGCGCCGAAGAGATCGAGCGCGATGCGCCCCTGTTCCGCGATGGCCTTGGACTCGACTCGATCGACGCGCTGGAACTCTCCCTCGGCATCAAACAGCGCTACGGTATCCAGTTGCGGGCGGATGACGAAAACATCACTGCCATCTTCTCCACCCTCGCCAGCCTGTCCCAGTACATTCAGGATAACCGTTGACCGATTGGCACATCAGCGCCGAACCCATTCCTGCAGACCATCCCTGCCTGCCCGGCCATTTCCCGGACAATCCCATCGTGCCGGGTACGCTCTTGTTGGAACGGGTAATCGATAGCCTGACTGCCCATCCCGCTCAGCAACAGGTGTGCGAAGTGGTGAGTGCGAAATTCCTCTCACCGCTGAAGCCGGAACAGACCTTCAGCGTCCACTTTCAGGCACGTGACCAGGTCACCGACTTCGAATGCCGCCGTGGCGAGAGCGTTATCGCCAGTGGTCGATTGAAACTCGCACAAGCTGACAGCGGAGTTCGACATGAGTAAGGATTGGCAGCAGCAACGGGAGCGTGGCAGCTCCAGCATGCTGCATCTGATCCGCTGGATCGCCATGCACCTGGGACGGGGACCGGCCCGCCTCCTGCTCTACCCCATTACCCTCTACTTTCTCCTCACGGGCGCGGCACAACGCCGCGCCTCGCGTGAATTTCTCAACCTGGCCCTGGAGCGACCGGCAACACTGCTCGACCAGGCGCGCCACTTCCACACCTTTGCCAGCACCATTCTCGATCGGGTCTTCATGATGGCCAATCGTTATGAGTGTTTTGACCTGAAGGTCCACAACCACTCGCTGATTGCCGAACAGCTGGAGAAAAAGCAGGGCTGTGTCCTGATCGGTTCTCACCTGGGCAGTTTTGAGGCGCTGCGCATCACCGCCATGGTGAAGCGTGAACTGCCGGTCAAGATCCTGATGTACCCCGAACACAATCAGATGCTGGTGCGCATCCTGACTGAGCTCAATCCGGCCATTCAGGAGAGCATTATCCCCTTGGGTCAGGCTGACACCCTGATCCGCGCCAAGGAGTGCGTCGATCGAGGCGACATCGTCGGCCTGCTGGGTGATCGTATCGCCGATAGCGGCAAGACCGTCAACTGTCAGTTCATGGGGCGGCCAACCCAATTCCCGCAGGGACCGATCCTGCTCGCCTCGCTGATGAAGGCCCCGGTGTTTCTCTTTTTTGGACTCTATCTGGGCGACAACCGCTACGAGATCCACATCGAGTCCCTGGCCGAAGAGATCCCCCTGCAACGGGGCATGCGCGAACAAGGCATCCAGGAGTGGACCCAACGCTATGCCGAAAGACTCGAGCACTACGCGCGCATGGCGCCTTACAACTGGTTCAACTTCTACGATTACTGGGGTAGCCAGCCCGAAGTGGCCGATGAGGCGCCGCAGCCTCGTCCGCTGTGACATGGATCATCACCGGGTTCACCCATGCATGAGAGAAAGGCACAGAGACTGAAGATCTCGCCCGCAAACACGCTACTCCTGCTCATCAGTTGCCTGATCAGTCCAATCCTGGCAGGTGCCGAGCCAGCGGCCTGGTCGCTCGATGGCTTGATGCACGCCCTCTCCTCGGTGGAACAACGCCAGGCTCGCTTCAGTGAAACCCGGGAGCTCTCCCTGCTGCAACAGGCATTGACCTCAGAAGGCACCCTCTCGTTCCAGCGCCCCGACACCCTGATCAAGCAGTACGACCCACCCAACGGCATGCGTTACCAGATCGATGCCAACCGCCTGCTGATGCGTAAAGCCGGCGGCGAGGAGAGGGTCATACGGCTCGACAACGCGCCTCAGCTACAGGCCTATATCGCCGCGCTGCGAGCGGTGCTGGCCGGCGATATGGGACAACTGCAGACTTTTTTCGAACTGCATCTCGAAGGCGATCGCAAGGCCTGGCAGCTGACACTGACACCCAAGCAACCTGGCCTGGCACGTCAGGTGATGCGGATAGAGATCTTCGGTTCCGCCCAGGAGATCGAACGATTTGTGGTTCTGGAACAGGCGGGTGATCGCACCACCACCCGCCTGCATGAGCAGCATGCCGAATAGCAAGCGTCTGGTGCTGATCCTCTGGCTCGCCTCTCTGCTGCTTGGCGGGAGCTGGCTCGCCGTCACCCTGAGGCCACAGGCCGACCTCAGCCTGTTTCTGCCCCATGGCGGCAGTGAGACACAACAACTGCTGTTGCACGAACTGCATCAGGGCAAGGCCACCCGGTTATTGTTGATCGGCATCAGCGGTGGAGACGCGGAGGGACGCGCCGATCTCAGCCAGGGCCTGGTCGCCGCCCTGCGTCAGAACGATCATTTCGAACGGGTGGAGAACGGCACCCCCGGTGACATCGCTCTCGATCCACAGCTGCTGCGCTACCGCTATCTGCTGACGCCGGCGGATCGTCTGGCGCAGAGCTTCAGCGTGGAGTCTCTACACCACGCCCTCGAATCGCGTCTGAGCGAGCTGAGCAGCCCCCTGCCCAGCCCCTTCAAATCGCTTTTGCCCAGCGATCCCACAGGGGCCTACCAGAGCCTGCTGAGGCAGTGGCAACCCCAGCAGCAGGTCGCCCGTAAGGCGGGGGTGTGGACCTCGCAAACGGGCGATATGGCTATCCTGTTGCTGCTCACTGCACAAGGGGGATTGGCGCTGGATCGACAGGCGCAGGCCGTAGCGGATATCCGCGACAGCTTCGAGCATCTCAATTCGCACGGCACCTACCAGCTGCTCCTCACCGGTCCCGGCGCCTTCGGGGTCCTCTCCAAACAGTTGATAGAATCGGACAGCCGCTGGCTGAGCCTGCTCGCCTCCGCGGCCATCGCCGTGCTTCTGCTGTTGGCCTATCGCCATCTGCCCTATCTGCTCTACGCCGCCCTGCCGCTGCTCAGTGCGCTGCTGGCGGCCAGTCTGGTCACCAGCTTTCTGTTCGACACTCTGCACGGTATCACTCTTGCCTTCGGCATCACCCTGCTCGGTGTCACCCTCGACTACCCGATCCATCTCTTCAGCCACCTGAGCGGGGATGAGAACCCCGGCCACACCATGCGCCGTATCTGGCCGACCTTGAGGCTTGGCGTCATCACCACCTGCCTCGGTTATCTGGTACTGGTCACGACCGACTTCAGCGGGCTCAGGCAACTTGGCGTCTTCACCCTGGCCGGTCTGCTGACAGCGGCCCTGACCAGCCGCTACCTGTTGCCCCGGTTACTGGGCGCATCGACCCCAGCAGACCCAAAGGGTCACCGCCTGCTGAAATTCATGACCCGGCGCCACGGATTACCCGCACTCGTCATGGGCGTTGTCACTCTGTTTGCCGCACTCTCGCTTCTGTTCAGCCCGCAGCTCTGGAACGACGATATTGCCGTGCTCTCACCCCTGTCACCCTCCCTGTTGGCCCAGGACCGCTTTCTGCGCCAACAGTTACAGGCGCAGGAGAGTAACCAGATGCTGCTGTTGCACGGCCAGGATATGCAACAACTGCTGCGGCAGTGCGAGGCGCTGAAACCGCTGCTGGCGCAGGCCATCGCCGACGGACTCATCGCTGGCGCTACCCTGCCCTGCGACTATCTGCCCAGCCCCCAGGCCCAACGCGCCAGCCAGGCCGCGATCCCCGCCAATGAGATCCTCTCCGAGCGGCTCGAACAGGCCTTACAGGGCCTGCCCTTTCGCGCCGGCGCTTTCGATCCCTTTCTCGAAGCGCTGCAGGCGAATCGCCAACTTGAGCCCTTGCGCTATGAGGCACTGCAGACAAACCTGTTGCGCGAAAGGCTAGAGAGCCTGCTGCGGCCCCAAGGGGAGGGCTGGCTGGCACTGGCGCCCCTGCTTCAGGTCAGCCAGGGAGAGGCCCTTGCCGAGCGTCTGCAAACCGCCCTGCCGGAGGTGCAGTATGTCAATCTGCGTGAAGAGACCAGTGCGCTGATCGGCGGCTTCCGCCAGGAGATCCTCGGCCAGTCGGCGATGGGATTTCTGGTCATGCTGGCGGTACTCTGGATCGGCCTGGGCTCTGTCAGGCGTGCCGTCGGTATCCTGCTGCCGATCGCGTTCGCCATCCTCACCGATCTCGCCCTGCTGCGTCAGCTGGGGGGAGGCATGAATCTGTTTCATCTCATCTCGCTCATGCTGGTGCTGGGGATCGGCATCGATTTCAGCCTCTTCTTCTCCCGCCAGACAACAGACGCAGCAGAGCGGCAGCGCACGCTGCACGCCCTCACCCTATGCGCCCTGAGCACGGTCAGTGTGTTTGCCATTCTCGCTGGCTCCGGCATCCCGGTGCTTCACGCCATCGGCCAGACCGTCGCCATCGGTGTCAGCCTGAGCTACTTAGCCACCTATGCCTTCTGGCACATGCCGTGGAATCCGTTGAGGGATCGCAGCTGATGAGCCTATCGAGTCCACACGGGGAAACCACCCCGGCGGGGGCCTGGCTGGGACGCCTTTCTCTGCTGCTGTTGCTGGCCTATCCCTTCGCCCTCCATCTCGGCGTGCTGAACCATCGCCTGCAGCCGGCGCTGCTGATCCTGCTGTCGCTCTTTCTTGTTATCGGTGCGGTGATGCTGAGCCGCCGCAACCGCTACGGCTGGCTCGTGTTGCTGGCAGTCGGCGCAACCGGCACAGCGATCACCACCGGCAAGATTGATCCTGCCCTGCTGGTGAGACTCCCCCCGGTGGTGATCAACGGCCTGCTCTTTCTGCTCTTTGGCCATACCCTGCTGCCCGGGCAGCGTCCACTGATCAGCCGCTTCGCCGAGATCATCCACGGTCACGCACTCGATGCCAGAGCCCTGCGCTATACCCGGGGGGTGACCCAGCTCTGGACCGGCCTGTTTGCAGTCATGGCCCTGGAGAGCCTGTTGCTGGGCTTGCTGGCGGAGCCACCCGTCTGGTCACTCTTCACCAACTTCATCAACTACCTGGTGGTCGCCTTGGTCTTCATTCTCGAATACCAACTGCGCTTGAGACGCCTGGCCCATCTTGAGCACCCGGGCTTCGCTGGCTTCCTGCTCGCCCTGCGCCGGATCGATTGGCGGAGACTCTGGTAATGCCAGGCGATGCACCCCTGATCACCCATGCGCCAGAGCAGACCTTTGCCTGGCGTCACGGAAAGCCGATCCCGGCAAGAGAGTTTTTAGCCGATGTGCACCGTGTAGCGGCAGCCCTGCCGGATGGGAGCTATCTCTTCAATCTGTGTGAGGATCGCTACCGTTTCATGGTCGTTTTCGCCGCCGCCATGGTGCGCAAACAGATCTGCCTGATGCCACCCAACAGTACCGCCGGGGCCATCAACGAGCTGCGGGAGAGTTATCGCGGAAGCTATTGCCTGAGTGACAAAGCCGTCGAAGGCGTCGATAGCGCACAGTTCGATTATGAACAGCTCAGAGAGGGGCAGCCCCCCTCCGATAGTGACGCGCCGATCTTGATCCCGCTCGAACAACCGGTGGCCATCCTCTTCACCTCCGGCAGCACCGGCCACCCCAAAGCCAACCCGAAGCGTTGGTTCGATCTGCAGCAGGAGGCGATCAGTGGCCTCAGCCATTTCCCCTTCCGCGCTCACGCGGTGCAAAGTCTGGTCGCCACAGTGCCATCCCAGCATATGTATGGGCTGGCCACCTCCATCCTGTTTCCCTGGCAGGGGGGATTCGCCGTCGAATCGGGACGCCCCTTTTTCCCTGCCGATATCGCCGCTGCCCTGGCGCGTCTGCCGAAACCCCGGGTCCTGATCACCACGCCGCTGCATCTGCGCGCTTGCGTCTCCGCCGATCTGGCATGGCCCGAGCTGGACTTCCTCATCTCCGCCACCGCCCCCCTGCCCCAGGAGCTGGCCGCTGCCGCCGAGGCGGCTCTCGGTACCGAGATACGGGAAATCTTCGGCTCCACAGAAACCGGCTCCGTTGCCGGCAGGCGTAGCGTCCACGAGGAGATCTGGCGCCTCTACGACGGCATCTCACTGCAGCCCAATGCTGAGGGTCATTGTCTTCAAGGGGGTCACGTGGTGGAGGCGGTGCAGCTCAACGACCGCATAGAGATCGACTCTGCCGGCAGGTTTCGACTCCTCGGCCGCGATAGTGACATGGTGAAGATCGCCGGTAAGCGCGCCTCTCTCAGCGACCTGACCCACCACCTGATGGCGATTCCGGGAGTGGAGGATGGTCTCTTTCTGCTCCCTCGGGACGACAACGCCAACCGCCGTCTGACCGCTCTGGTGGTAGCCCCGACGCTGACCAGACAGCAACTGTTGCAGTCACTGGCCCACTCGATCGATGCCGTATTTCTGCCCAGGCCGCTCTATCTCGTAACCAAGCTTCCACGCAATGCAACCGGCAAGATCCCCCAGGCGGCCTTGCAGGCGCTGATGAAATCCCTGCAGACAAAATCCTGAGTGGCTGGCCATCCACCCTGTTCAGAATGGCGCTGACGCAAGCTATCAGAATTGGTGGGGCATGGCCCCACCCTACCTGCGATCGAAACTGTAGGGTGGGGCCCTGCCCCACCACAATGCCTGGAATGAAACAAAGATCCTGTAAGGGCTTGCGCCCGCTTTGGCCGAGAGCTGTAGTGTTCGCCTTTGATAGCGCCAGGTCATTGTATGATCCCGCCAGGACTCGCATAATGTGCCGCTGCTTTCAGTACGATGTCGCTCC
>JARRNY010000074.1:0-16692 GCA_037384445.1 Candidatus Thiodiazotropha sp. | reverse complement strand
ATGAACCTGAGCCACGCCTACGGCACCCCGCCCGCTCCCGAGGCCGCCGAATCGCTACTGCTACGGGCCCTGGATCTGGGCGTGACCCACTTCGACACCGCCGCCCTCTACGGCTTTGGCAACAACGAAACCCTGGTCGGCAAGGTGCTCGCTCCCCACCGCAATCGGATATTCCTTGCCAGCAAGTGCGGCATGACCGGGGTCGACGGCAAGCGGGTCATCGACGGTCGGCCGGAAACCATCCTGCGCACCTGTGATGAGGCACTGCAACGGCTGCGTACCGACCGTATCGATCTCTACTATCTGCATCGTTGGGACAGACAGATCCCCATCGAGGAGAGCGTCGGCGCCCTCTCCCGCCTGGTGGAGGCGGGTAAAGTACTGGCCGTCGGCCTGTCGGAGGTCTCCGCTGACAGCCTGCGCCGCGCCCACGCGGAACACCCGATCAGCGCCCTGCAGACCGAGTACTCCCTGTGGACCCGCAACCCTGAGATCGCCGTACTGGAGACCTGTCGCGAACTCGGCACCGCCTTCGTCGCCTTCAGCCCGCTGGGCCGCGGCTTTCTCACCGGCGCCCTGCGTGATGTCTCGGGCCTGCAAGAGAAAGACATCCGCCGCAACATGCCTCGCTTCCATACAGACAACTTCGCCCGCAACCTGCCCCTGCTCGACGGCCTGCAACGCCTCGCTGAGCGGACCAATGCCACCCCGGGACAACTCGCCCTTGCCTGGTTGCTGGCGCGGGACGACAACATCCTGCCGATTCCCGGCACCACCTCCATCGCTCATCTGGAAGAGAATCTAAGCGCGGCTGAAGTGGAACTCGATGCCCCCCTTATGCAAGAGCTCGACTCTCTCATCAACCGTCACACCGTCATCGGCACACGCTATAACGCCGCTACGCAGAGCGAAATCGATACGGAAGAGTTCTGAAGCACGCCAGTGGCATATCCGCCAGCGAACGTGCGCATACGTTAAAGTTCATCCGGCCGATTACTCACCGGGCCATCGATATTGATGGCCCGGTCAGTAACATCCCGATGGCAGAAAATGCCGGTTGTTTGTCATTGCTGCTGTTCGTGCAGAAACCTAGTGTGGTGATCCGTCCAACTGATCCGGGAGCTAAGCATGAGCACGACCTACGGCATCTACCTATACCAGCAAGTAGCCGCCCTCGATTTCAGCGGTCCCTACGAAGTATTCGCCCTGTCGAATCATCTATTGAACAGCGGGCGTGTCGTCACCATTGCCGAAACAGCGGAGCCCATTGTCTGCGCCAGCGGCATGGAGGTCTTACCGCAGTTCACATTCGAAAACTGCCCCCCTTTGGATGTGGCACTGGTACCGGGAGCAAACGAGCTTGGCGCCGCTCTGAAGAGTAAAAAAGCCATCGAGTGGATTCAGCAGCAGTCAGGCCAGACAGACTACACGACAGCGGTTTGCACAGGCGCGTTGATACTGCAACGTGCTGGATTGCTGCAACATAAAAAAGCGACCACGCACTGGAAACTGATCGAAGAGCTACGTAAGGACGATACGATCACCGTCATGGAAGATATGCGCTACGTGCGCGATGGAAAGATCGTCACCGCGCAGGGAGTCTCCGCCGGTATCGATATGGCACTCTGGCTGATTGGCGAGATACACAACCCGGCACATGCCCGGCAAGTCAGGCGAATTTTGCACTACAGTCCGGCCCCCCCTTACACTGCCGAAACCTGACAGCCAGACCCAAACCATGAAAATCGTCGAACTCTTTCTCTTTCCCGGCGCCAACAGCCTGGACATTACCGGGCCGCTGGAAGTCTTTTCGGTCGCCACCAGACTGTTGCGCTCAAAGCAAGCCCATGCCGGCTACCAGGTACTTTTCAGCGGCGAGGTGGCCGGCCAAATCAGACTGGAGTCCGGCCTGACCGTCTACAGCGAAGGGGCGCGAGGAGAGCATGAAAAGACAGACTATCTGGTGATTCCCGGCGGCAGCCACCCAAGCCGATTCTGTAGTGACGCGACACGCTTGAACTACCTCAAGGCGCGCGCCGATATGGCGGAGCGAATTGTTTCGATCTGCACCGGTGCATTTTTGCTGGCGAAACTGGGACTGCTGGATGGAAAACGCTGCACCACCCATTGGCGCTACGCGCAAACGCTCGCCGAACAATACCCATCTGTTTTGCTTTGTGAAAACGCCATCTATGTCGAAGCCGGCAATGTTTTCAGCAGCGCCGGCGTTACTGCTGGCATCGACCTCGCGCTGGCCTTGGTCGAACGGGACTACGGCGCTGACATCGCCATTGAGACGGCCAGAAATCTCGTATTGTATTTTCGCCGTCCCGGGAACCAGTCACAATTCAGTGCTCCGATGGAATTGAGAAGAAAAGCAGGAAATCGCTTTCAAAAACTACACGACTGGCTATTGGAAAATATTTCACGGCCCGAACTGCAGGTTGAAACCCTCGCCGAATTCATGGCCATGAGTCCACGCCATTTTTCCCGCAGTTTTCATCAGCAAACCGGCATGCCGCCGGGAAAATATCTGGAAAAGGTCCGCCTTGAAAAGGCTCGCGAACTTCTTGGCAACACGACACACCCCATAAAATCGGTAGCGCACCTGTGCGGCTTTCAGCAGGAGGAGCGCCTACGGCGCCTGTTTATCAAACAACTCGGGATTACGCCTTCGCAGTACCGCTGTCACTTTGGCCAGGCGGATGCGTAAAAAACCTTAAAGCGGGGACAGTCGTACCTTGGGGCAAGCCCTATCCACACAGAACAGGAGGGCTTCCCGCCAGCCGCCCCCTATTCAATGAAGTATTCAAACACCCCTATTCTTTTCAACAGCTAAAGGGTCAGCAGAACCCTACCTCAGGACAGAAAAAACCGCCCGAAACACAGCCTCGGGCGGTTTTCCGTGAGAGCCGTACTAGACGACTCGCTTCACGAAGCGATTACCAGCTTACTGCTGACTCGCCGGCTCTTCGGTAGCGCCGTCTTGAACACCTTCGAAGGCACTGAATTCGGCTGCATCGATTACACCGTTTTCATCCTTGTCGATGTCACTCCAGTTCTTGCTCAGCTCAGGATCCGCAACAGCCTCTTCAGCACTCAGAGAACCGTCCTGGTTGACGTCGAGTGTTCCGAAATCCATCGTGGTGCCTTCGCCGGCAAAAGCGGCAGTGCTAAGCACCAGACTACCAAACAAACCAAGCATCATGGGCAGGTAACTTTTTTTCATTTTCTTCCTCCTCGAAGATTATGTGTGTGTCGATTGAACACGTAACTCCCTACGCACTACCCGTGCCAAAAATCACGAACACAACAGAATCAAGGAGATAGCGCTGTCTGCCGGTAATGCAGCCTGTCCTAGCCCCCGCAAGTCGTCGCTACAGCCCGACGCTCGAACACCCCATACAGATAACTATATGATTTGTCTTGAAATATCCTGTCGCCAAATAGCGACATCCGAATTTTGCTCCGCTGCAACATGAGACAGATAATTGATGCATACTAAGCGGATAATAATTCGGAGTGAGCCATCACAGAACTCGCCATGAAAGCTGGCTTGAGCATCAAACATCCTGTCACCTTCTCCTCCCTCTTGCTGGGCAGTTTCCTGCTAGTGGTCATTCCTTTGCTGGGTGGCATATTCAGCATGAGTGTTCAATTGGATCGGATGTCGCTGGAAGGTCGTCGCTCGGTGCAGATCACCGAGGAGGCCACCTTGAAAAGCCGGCAGCTGGCGGAGGCGGCCCTCTCTCTGCAACGGGCGGCCGGCCAATTTTACGTACTGGAGGATCCCACCCTCATTAGCCGACTGGAAAACTCTCATCAGCGCTTTCTCGAGTCGCTCGCCGCACTGCAGGCCATGCCCCTGGAAGCGACCGCGACAGAACTGCTCGCCGAGCTCGGCACGCAGGAATCCTCCCTGTTTCAACGGCTGAAAATAAAGCAGCGCACGGGTGCGGCCAGTTTCGAAGCCTTCAAGCCGGATTTCGATCGCCTGCATCTCACGGTATCCAGCATATCCGATCAACTCGGTACGCTCATTCAGCGTCGACAGGCGATCCTGCGTGAAACAGCTGACCAGGTCCAGCAAACGATGATCTGGCAAAGCACAACCGTTACCGTCCTCTCCCTGACACTGGCTGGCGTGCTCTCCTGGTTACTCAGCCGTCCAGTGAGACAGCTCTCAGAAAGCATTCAACGATTAGGCGATGATGACCTGGCTACGCCGGTGTTTGTTACAGGCCCCAGAGACATGGCCAGACTGGGCGAACAGCTGGATTGGCTGCGACGTCGCTTGGCAGAACTCGAAGATCAAAAACAGCGTTTTTTCCGCCAGGTATCCCATGAGCTGAAAACCCCGCTAACCGCGTTATGGGAAGCCGTGGACCTCCTGTCGAACAAAGTGGTGGGAGAGCTTACAACTCAGCAAGAGGAAATTGTGGAAATCATGCAGGGTAGCGTTCGGGTACTCAGACAAAGGATTGAAGAGTTGCTCCAATACCAACATGCGCTCTACCTGACAAAAGAGCGGGAGAGATCCACCTTAGCTTTGCAGTCATTGATCGATACCGTGGCAAACAATTTCGATCTTTCAATAAAATCGAAGCACCTGACACTCACATCCCAGGTAACGGGAGTGATGCTTCAGGTCGACAGAGAACTGATGGAAACCGCACTCAACAATCTCATCGGCAATGCCATCCGCTTCAGTCCCGATGGAGGTACTATCGAAATCAGGGCGAAGCGCCATGACAACGAAATCCACATCAGCATCAGGGACCAGGGACCGGGGGTGCCACTTGAGGACAGAAGCTATATTTTCCAGCCCTTCTATCAAGGCGAAAATCAGCCGTCAGGAAGAATTCAGGGAAGCGGGCTCGGCCTCTCGATCGCCACGGCTCACATCGAGGCAAACGGTGGCGAGCTCCTGTTGAGTGACGGGGAGACCACCGGTGCCTGCTTTCTCATCAAGCTGCCGGTCACCGGTGAGAGCCTTAGCCATGCATGCTAAACAAGCCGGGACACTGCCGTTGCTGTTGTGGCTCACCGCCTGTGCCACTCCCTGCCCCTGTCCGCAAACCCCGGAACAGATACAGATGCTGGAAAGAGCACAGCAGGTGGAAGTGGAGATGCCGAAGCCGGCAGCCGAAGAGGAGCAGGTGCACGCTCTGACACTGCCAGGTGCGCTAGCCAGCCTGAAAGGTATCGCCGCCCTGAATGGCAGTGAGAGAAAACAGTTACTCGAACAGCTCCAGGCCGATACAACTCAACTCGAAGCGAGCGATCGTTTCGACCTGGTTCTGCTACTCTCGGATAGAGACATGGATGATAAGTCCCTGAAGCGGGCTCAACGTCTCCTCGATGAGCTCGCTGCCGAAACGAAAGAGCCGGGCATTGAAGCGATACTGCTTTTACAACGACAAAAGCTGAGCCTTGAACAGAGATACCGCACGGAGCGGAGAAGGCGTATCGAACTAAAGAAGAAGATCGAAAATCTGAAGGGTCTGGAACGTCTATTGGAAGAGTCAAACAGACGCATCGAAGAACCCCTGACCACCACCCCCGAGCCGGCCAAATGAGCAAAAACAGGCACACTATTTTGCTGGTGGACGATGATCCTGATCTGTTGAAACTGTTGTCCATCAGACTAAAATCCGCCGGCTATGATGTCGCTGTCGCAAACAGCGCAGAGCAGGCATTGGCCTACATTGCCCTTGCACGTCCCCAGGCTGTGATTACCGATCTGCGTATGCCAGGCATGGATGGCTTGGCCCTGTTCCAACACCTGCACAGTCAGGACCCCTCATTGCCGATTATCGTGCTCACTGCCCATGGCACCATCCCGGACGCGGTGCAGGCCACACAGCAGGGCGTGTTTGGTTACCTCACCAAACCCTACGACGCCCGGGAGCTGCTGCATCTGCTTGAACGGGCCTTCACCGTCTCGCCTCCAGGAGAGCCGGCGGAAGAGCCACAGGATGAGTCCTGGCGAGCGGAGATAGTTACCGCCAGTCCGCTGATGAACTCCCTGCTTTCGGAAGCACGCCTGCTGGCCGACAGCGAGGCCAGGGTACTGATTCAAGGTGAGTCCGGTACCGGCAAGGAAGTCCTGGCCCGCGCCATTCATAAGGCAGGTCCACGCGCGGATAAATCCTTTGTCGCCATCAACTGCGCCGCGATACCCGACCAGCTGCTGGAATCCGAGTTGTTCGGACATGCCAAAGGCGCCTTCACTGGAGCGATCTCGTCGCAGGAAGGCCTCTTCATGTCAGCAAATGGCGGTACCCTGTTCCTCGACGAAATCGGCGACATGCCGCTTTCACTGCAAGCCAAGTTGCTACGCGTGCTGCAGGATAAGGAGATTCGGCCGATCGGCTCAAGCCGCTCTCTGCCCGTCGACGTACGCGTCATCTCGGCGACACATCGCAACCTGGCAGAGGCGGTCGAGAATTCACAATTTCGCGAAGATCTCTACTACCGGCTCAACGTGGTCACCCTCTCCCTACCCGCCTTGAGACAGCGGCGGGAGGACATCCCGTTACTCGCGCGACACTTTCTTGAGCAGCAGTCGGCCAAACAACGGGCAAAGGCCTTCACCCCAGAGGCCCTGGAGATTCTGATCACCAACGACTGGCCGGGCAATATCCGTCAACTGCAGAATGTAGTGGATCAGTGCAGCGTACTCTGCTCGACACCCTTGATATCCGCCGCGCTGGTGGCCAGGGCGCTGCACGATAAAGAACCGGGCAAGGACCTCTCCTATGCCAACGCCAAACAGCAGTTCGAACGGGAATACCTCATCCGCCTGCTCAAGATCACCGACGGACAGGTGACCAAGGCAGCACGGCTGGCGGGACGCAACCGCACCGAATTCTACCGGCTGCTTGGAAAGCACCAGATCAGTCCCGCCATGTTCAAATCGAACCGAGAGCTATAGACGCAGACAGCATACGACCCGCCGAAAATCGATAACGACGGGCTTGGCGGGAGGACGGCAGCCGTGGCCACCCCGCTCCTTTTTAGTTGAGGAACTAATGCGACTTAGTGAAGGGATTTGATGGTGGGGCAGGGCCCCTGCCGTACCGGTGGTTCTAAGTGTAGGGTGGGGCCCCGCCCCACCAAAAAGGTGTTGAAGCTCATCCCAAGCGCTCTTAACTATGTAGCATTCAGTTCAAGGCCTTACTGAGGTCGAAGTCTCTATCGGCAACCTCTTCGGGTGTAATGCGAACCTCTGGATTCCCCACCAATTTACGCCCCGGCATATGATCAGAGGGTGCGTTGATGCTGTCGATGGCGATCAGCCGGCCATGCTTGAAGTAGCACAACGAAAAGACCTCCTCTTCCAATGCGCCGCGAACGACCATTTGATCGTAGCCCGTAGAGGACCCCACCATTTGCAGCTTGATGTGGTATTGGTCCGACCAGAACCAGGGGGCGGCGGTGAAGGGCTGCTCCCGGCCCATCAACGCGGCGGCTGCCGCTTTGGCCTGCTCCACCGCATTTTGCACCGACTCCAAGCGGCGCAGTCCGCCGTCAACCTGAGTGACCGTGCAGTCGCCACAGGCGACGATGTCGGGGTCGACGGTTCGCCCACAGACATCCACAAGAATGCCACTATTGCATGCCAGTCCGGCCGCCTCAGCCAATTCTGCATTGGGGATGATACCCACGCCCAGCACCACCATGTCCGTATTCAGGACTTCGCCATCGTGCAACCTGACGCCGGTTACTCGCCCGCCGGTTCCCGTGAGCTCTTGCGCCTGAGTGTTCAGACGCACATCCACACCCTTGCGTCGATGCAGTTCAAGAAAAAAGTCCGACAGCGGCGGCGACACCACCCGCGCCATCAGACGATCCGCCGCTTCCAGGACAACGACCTCTTTGCCAAGCCTGCGGGCCACAGCAGCCATTTCCAGGCCGATGAATCCACCACCGATGACGGTGATGCGCTGAGCCGAGACCAGGCCCGACTGGATGGCGAGGACATCGTCGAGCGTTCGCAGGCGATGCACACCAGCCAGATCGATACCGGCAATGGGCAGCTCACGCGCACGCGAACCGGTTGCCAGCGCCAGCTTGGCATAGGGTTGCATCCTGCCGTTGGCGAGCGTGAGCTTGCGTGCCGAACGGTCAATGGCCGTAACCCGCGCCGCTGTCTGCAGGGTTATGCGTTTTCTCTCCAACGCAGTTGGATTGCGCAGGGTGAGTTGCTCGACGGTCATTTCACCGAGAAGCAGGGCTTTGGAGAGAGGCGGCCGGGCATAGGGCGCCCGGGCTTCTTCACCGATGAGGAGAATCTCTCCGTCGAACTTCTCCTTGCGCAGGCTCTCCGCCAATTGCAGACCGCCCTGGCCGGCACCGATGATGACGATGGGATCGTCCACAGCGTTCAGCTCTGTGCTTCTGGCGTGTGGATGACGATGCCGTCCAGCGCCGCACTGGCCTTGATCTGACAGGCCAGCCGGCTGTTGGCTCTGCGTTCGGAAACCGTATTGTCCAGCAGGCCGTTTTCGGTATCGGACATGGGATCGAGTTTGTCGAGATAGGCCTCGTCCACATAGACGTGGCAGGTGGCGCAGCAGCACGATCCGCCACACTCCCCTTCGATGCCGTCGATGCCGTTACTGATGGCGGCTTGCATCAGCGTCCAGCCCTCGGGCACATCCAGCGCCTCTTCCGCGCCGTCGTTATCGATGTAAATCGCTTTTACCATGGTGTTACCTCCAGAATCTGTCGTTGATCGTTTTTTCATTGCGCGGTTCGAAGTAGAGAAGCCGATGACAGGGACCTTCTTTCCTGCTTTGAATCAGCATAGAGTCGTGATTCGAAACGCATACGGCTGTGTCAAAAAAGTCAGATGGTGGGGCTGGGCCCCACCCTACACATTGTCGCCAAGGCAGGGAGCAATCTCCCCAATCCGCTCAGCCCCGTTTGAGTTTCATGTTGAGCGGGCTGCGGAAATTCGATGACGAGACCCACTTCATGGGTTCATCGCCATGGGTGAATTCGGGCACACGTTTGAGGAACTCCTCGAAGAAGACCTTGGATGCCAGGCGTCCGATTGCCGCGCCGAGACAGAGATGCACGCCACCACCGAAACCTAGGTGGCCCTTCGGATTGCGGTGGATGTCGAATACATCGGGGTTTTCAAACTTGCGTGGATCCCGGTTGGCGGCGCCGTAGCAGAGAATGACGAAATCCCCCGCCTTCATCTGCTGACCGTGCAGTTCAAGATCCTGCGGCAACACGCGGCGGAAGCGCTGGGCGGTGGTGTTGTAGCGCAGGGACTCCTCCACCGCACCGGCGATCAGTGACGGATTGGCCACCAATTCACGACGTGCTTCCGGGTGGTCCGCCAGGTTGAGCGCCATCATCGAGAGGAAACCGGAGAGAGACTCCACACCGGCCATGATCAGGGTGGTCATGGTCGTCTGCACCTCCGAGAAGGTGAGCCTGGCGCCATCCACCTCGGCGCTCAGCATCTGGCTGATGATGTCATCACCGGGATGCTCTTCGCGCTGGCGAATCGCCTTTTCCGCATAATCCTTGACCCACTCGAAAGCGGCAATGTGCTCCGGACCTTTCTGACGGGTGACCGGGTCGGTCTGCGCCATGGTCAGCGCCATGTCGCGCAGGGTGGCGTTGTCGCCATCAGGCAGTCCCATCAGGGCACACAACAGACCGACCGTAACCCGCGCCGACACATCGTTGGAGAAATCGAACACCGCCTGCCCTTCGACCCCATCGAGGGCCATGTTGGTGAGTGCGCGAATCGGCTCGACCATGTGGTCCAGATTGCGCTTGGCGAAGACAGAGTGGACCACCGCACGCACCTGGTCGTGACGCGGCGGATCCATCGAGCCCAGGGTGTTGCCGGCACGACCTGGAAGCTCGTCGACCAGATTGCCCTCGGCCGAGGAGAAGCTCTGCCAGTTATGCAGTGCCTCGAACACATCCTCGTAGCGGGTCAACACCCATTTGCCGGCGATTTCGCTCCAATAACAGGGGTGATGCGCCAACAGCTGAGCATAGGCGGGATAGGGGTCTGCATCGAATTCGGGGGAGTAGAGATCGAAGGGATCGGTAGTATTGGATTGTGCTTGTTGTGTCATGGTGTCCTCCAGAGTGGTATGCCGACTCCCGGAATCGCGTTGTATCGTCGTTTCGGTCGACGTCTGTCCGGTCGCGGTATATATCAGGTAACCTGATACTCACAAGTCTGGCTCACCAGCGTCCTCTCTTGAATGGACGATCGATATGAAAAATTGTACTATTTTTACATTGCGTATCGCTTATAGCCCGCCGGAGCCCAGCCTGTGTCAATCCCTCCAAGCATCACAGAACAACAGGATTCGGTCCCACTCTACAGCCTCTACGGTGAAGAGATCGCAGGCGAAGATAGTACATTTATTCATATCGAAAGCATCGCGGCGCGCTCCCAGCTCTATGCCTGGGAGATCGATTCACACACCCATCAGGGGTTGTTGCAGAGCGTCATTATCTTGGCCGGCGGCGGTAATATACAGTTGGACGATATGATCATGCAGGCAACACCACCCTGCGCCATCGTCATTCCCCCAACCACGATCCATGCCTTCACGTTCGAGCCCGGCACACATGGCTATGTGCTGACCATCTCCGAATCCATGGTGCTCGATGCCACATCGCGCCAAGGACGCGTCCTCTTCGACGCCCTCTTTCTGCAACCCCGCGTCATCGATTTATCAGCTGACGCTTCTACCGCCAATACCCTGGAGGCGCTGCTTGTCCATCTATTGGAGGAGTTCCAGACGATAAAACGAGGACACGGTTCGCTAACCGAGTGGTTGGCCAAGAGCATCCTGCTGCTCATCGAGCGTCAGTTGGCCTCGCTGCAGATGGACAGGCAGACTCCCGGTGGACGGGCAAAGTTGTTCACCCGCTTTCGCGCCTTGGTGGAACAACACTACCTGGAGCATTGGAGCGTGGCCGACTACGCGGAAGCCTTGAGCGTCACGCCCTCCAAACTCAACCGCGTGAGCAAGGCACTGGCCGGTCGTTCCGCTTTCGAGATCGCACAGGAACGTCTGCTACTGGAAGCCAGAAGGCGGCTGGTCTACATTTCCGCGCCTGTTCAGCTGTTGGCCTACGAACTGGGCTTTGAGGATGCCGCCTACTTCAACCGTTTTTTCAAGAAGCGCACCGGCATGACCCCGGCACGCTTTCGCCGTGAACAGCATAACAAGCTGGCATGAAGTCTATCGGTAACCCGGCAATCGAGGTAAGCTTTAAGTCATGGAGTTTTTAACGATATTCGACCACCCGGAGATATGGGTGCCAGTAGCCGTGGTCAGTCTGCCGGTCTATTGGTTCATAGGCCGCTTCTTCTTCGACGACTGGCAGGATTTCCTGGATCATCTCAGGCTGTGGTTTCAGCCTTTTTGGTTGTCGGCGCTGCGTGGAGAATTCAATGAAGATACCTGGGCGCAGGTGAAAATAGTGATCTATCTTCTGATATGTTCCGCATGGGTATTCGGAATCTCCAAGCTCTTTATCTAAGCGACGCGAAAAGCCCGGAAACTCTGTGTGGCATTTCGCAAGCCGCTCGCGCTTGCCTGGATGGTTGCAGCGAACGAAAAAGGAACGATGCGAAAGCACCGGATGCGATACTCAGCCGCACCCGGTGATGTCGACTTCAGCCGTGATGCTCCATCAGCATGGTGGCGGCGGCGGTATTGGAGATCGGGATGTGGTAGTTGGAGTGAGCCACACTCACCTCTCCCGACATGGCGCCGCGGACGACCAGCCAGTTGAGCAGCTCGATGCCCTGGGTGCCCGTATGCTCGACCAGCTCGCGGTCGGAGTATTGGGTGGCCCAGGTCGGGTCGTCGGTCATGCTCTCCATGAACTTGAGATCGAACGGCTTGTTGATGTGGCCTGCACGCTCACCCTCCAGCTGGTGGGAAAGACCACCGGTGCCGATCAGCAGCACCTTAACATCCTCATCATAAGCCTCAACGGCGCGGCCGATGGCCTGCGTGAAGGCGTGATCCACCTTCATCTCCTGGCAGGTGACCATATCGAACTCGTCGCCGATCAACGATTCGGCAAGATGCCAGGAGAGATCCTCGTCGCCCTGGAAGGGCGGCACCACCGGAATGCCCCAGCCCTCGTCGGCGTTCTGATACTGCGGCGCGGTACCGATAGCGAAGGTCGGCATCTTGTCGAGAAAGAAATTGAGCCCGTGGTCGTTGGAGACCACGATGGCCACGTCGGGCTTGACCTTATCCAGCCATTCACGGATAGGCGGGAAGCCGTCGAAAAAGGGTTTCCAGTAGGGTTCTTCCTGCAGACCCTTGTGGATGGCGCCGCCGATGGCGGGCACGTGGGAAGTGGTGACTGCGCCTACGATCTTGGCCATCTGCTTATCTCCCGGCTGCGACGAGTTTCGCCTTGAATTCTTCTTTGCTCATGCCTGTCTGCTGAGCCCCGATGTCCTGCATGTCCAACCCGAAGATGCCGCCGAACTTGGCCAGATAGTAGGCGTTGCCGCCAGCGGCGAGCAACTCCAGCACATTCTTGTTGGCGATGGCCTGGCGCTGCTGTTGGTTGAGGCCGTACTTGGTGCAGTAGGCGTCTTCGTCCTGCAGAAACTCCTGGCGGTTGGCTTCGTCGTTGAAGGAGTAGCACATCTTGTTCAGGGCGTAGCCCGTGCGGGCGATCGACCCGTCAAAGATAGTGGTACCCGGAATTTCATGCTTTGGTGGTTTCACTGGCATGTCTCCTCGTGGTGGTGTTCTGCGTCAAGGCCGGGCCCTTGCCGGTGCCCGCCCCGCATGAAACACATTATTGAAAGCGTGTCGATGGAGATAAACAGGGCTCGCCTCATGACATTCATGAGTGATTTCGATGAATTGCCAGAAAGAGGAAACGTCCGCAAATGAACGCAGACTTTATTTATCGGGATCCCACTTGGCAAACACCAATCCATCAAACAGTTTACGCGCCGTCAACAGCACGGCGGCGCTCTCCACCCCGCCGGACTCATCAAGATCAACGATGATGGTGGACGCTCCGATCGGATGCTCGATGGGCATCTGCGATGACACCGCCCGCCTGTGGCGGACTGACCATGCTCATCTTCGGCACCGTTTTGGCGGCGACATCACCCAGGTTCATCATCGGCCCGGCCTGGAGGCGAATCGATTCGAGCTTCGCCTTCAGCACCTCGTTGGCGTCAAGCTCATCGCGGCTCTCAGTGCCGCTGATTCCCAGATCCGCCGCACGCATGACCACCACCGGCATGCCGTTGTCGATACAGGTGACCTCAATGCCGTCGATCACATCGACACTGCGTCCGGTGGGCAGCAGCGCGCCGCAACTGGACCCTGCCGTGTCCCGGAAGACGACCGGTATGGGGCTAGCCGTACCCGGCACACCATCGAGCTGGGCATCGCCTGTATAGGTAACCTTTCGACCCGGCGTGCAGACGCGCGCCACTGCGACCTGGCCGGTGTTCTCCATATAGATGGCGACCCGGGTCTCCCCCTCCTCGGCAGTCACCAGACCGCGTTCGATGGCGAAGGGGCCGACACCGGCAAGGATGTTGCCGCAGTTCTGGGCGTCGGTGACGATGGCCTGATCGACGAATACCTGCAGGAACAGATAGTCCACATCGATGCCGGGGCGCTCGGAACGACGCACCACAGCCACCTTGGAGGTCAGCGGATCGGCGCCACCCATACCATCGATCTGGCGCTTGTCCGGCGAACCCATGACACCGAGCAGGAAGCGATCCCGCGCCGCCACATCCACCGGCAGATCCTGCGCCAGGAAGTAGCCACCCTTGGAAGTGCCGCCGCGCATCCACATGCAGCGCACACCCTCAGACATGGGACATCCCCTTGAAGCAGTGCATGGTGCAAGCTGATGTGATCTGCTGACTGAAAGATTTTATCGGCATGACTTACTCAATAGATGGATATTTCCGCCCTCTGAGAATTAAGGGCCATCTTGTCAGTATCCCTGTAGAAAACTATTTCTGCATTCCAATTTGACTGGCATGACATAAGATTTTGATATAGAAAGATGTGACAAAACCCTGGCAATCGAACTATGCAACCTGCCCTGCCCAATCTCCGCCACCTGCGCGCCTTCTGCGAAGTCGCCGAACACCGCAGCATCACCCAGGCGTCGGAGCATGTTTACCTTTCACAACCTGCCATTACCCAGGCCATCGCAAAACTGGAACGGCAATTGAGCAGCCAACTGTTTGAACGCTTGAGCGACGGCATGTACCCAACCGAGGCAGGGCGTCTCTATGCCCAACGTGCAGGCCGTGCCCTCGAACTCATCCGCCATGGCTGTCAGGAGGCAGTGAAGCTGGGCGCCGAGTCGGCCTGCCAGCGTAAAACCGAGCAGATGCTCACCGCCACTCAGCTCATCTCCCTGATCGCGGTCGCTGACGCACGCAATTTCAGCCTCGCCGCCAGGAACATAGGCACCTCACAGCCGGCACTCCATCGCGCCGCCCGGGATCTCGAATCATTGATGGAGAAGCGTCTGTTCGAAAAGACCAGCCAGGGCATCGAACTGACCCGTGCAGCGCGGGTACTGGTGCAGCAGGTGAAGCTCGCCTTCGCTGAGCTGGCCCAGGGCAACGCAGAAATCGCCGCCCTGAGCGGCATCGACAACGGCATCATCGTCATCGGCAGCATGCCTTTGGCGCGCCACGCCATACTGCCGGCGGCGATCAACGCCCTGTCCGGAGAGCTGCCCGATGTGCGGGTGAGCGTGGTTGCCGCACCCTATGCAGAGCTGCTGCACGGCCTGCGGCACGGCGAGCTCGATCTGCTGATCGGCGCCTTGCGCGATCCGCTGCCGATGGACGATGTGGTGCAAGAGACGATGTTCCACGACACCCTATCCATCGTCGCCCGGAACGGCCACCCGTTGACGACAAAAAAGCAGATCGATGTCGATGACCTTACCGCCTATCCCTGGGTGGTACCCGAGCAAGGCATACCGACGCGGGATCATTTCCAAGCGCTGATGCAGGGCAAAACGGCCGTGGGAGGTTTGGTCGAGTCGAGTTCCATCGTACTCATCATCAGTCTACTGCTTGAGAGTGATCGCCTGACCCTGATCTCAAGCCAACAGATCCGACGCGAACAGGCCCAGGGGCTGGTCACCACCCTGCCCTACGATATGAGCACTACGCGTCGCCCCATCGGCCTCACCACCCGCCGCGACTGGCGGCCCACGGCGACGCAGGTTCGCTTCATCGAGCTACTGAAGGAGAGCGCCAAACGCTTTTCTGAAATCGAATAGGGCCTGTCGAACACGCCTTGGTATGGATTGCTAAGTTTTCAATATTTTCGAGAGTTTTATGAATCAGGACCGTATGCAGCAAAGCATCATTCAGTGGGAGTGCCAGCAACTCCTGAATCGCATGACAAATCTGACGGATCAACGTGACTGGGAAGCGCTGGCGATGTGTTATACAGAAGATGCCGTGCTGGCTCGCCCGAGTGACCCCGATAACCCCATTGTAGGACGTGACGCAATACTTACTTCACTCAAAGCCCGTCCACTTCGTGCAACAGCGCATTTAGTGGGAAATTCCGTCTTCGAAATAGTTACACCTGAAAAGGTAGAAGTTGTCAGCCGCGTCTGGTTGGTATCGGGCCCAGTCGATGAAAAACCACTACCCGCTATATCTGACAGTTCAGTAGTAATAGGAACCTTTACCGACCAATTGGTATGGGTTGACGGCAAGTGGCTAACCTCACGTCGCATGGGCAGCATCGAATTGAAGCACGGATAGAATTAACCCGAACAGGAGAGGCCGAAGAGACAAACGGCACTGACACCTTCCCTTCGGATCAGTAACGGCTAATCACTTTTTTGACTCCTTAATCGAGCAAAACAAATTCCACCAATGCTCTCACCACTGTTTGCGGCTGTTCCAGTTGCGGCGTATGACCACACTCTTCCAGAATCAGTAGTGACGAGTTGGCTGTATGCTGATGAGCATGCTCAGAGTGTGCTAACGGCACCACTTCGTCATATCGGCCATGGATAAACAGAACCGGTATCTGAGTACGCGACAAAATACCCAGGGTTTGCGCGACCAGCGCTCTATTCTGGCCACCCAGGCGGGTCATGCTCCGCAAGATGGTTATAAACGCCTTGCTGGCACCCGGACGCATTACATTGCGAGTAATAATCTCCCGGGTCCGCTCACTGATGGCATCCGAGTGATAAAAAATCGCATCGATTTGCTGCTTTACCGCCATCTTTCCCGGCTTGCTTAATATTTCACCTAATATGGGTATCGTCATTAATCGAAAGGGCATAGGTGAATGCTCTCCCATGGCCGCAGAATTCAATAACCCGAGTTTGTCTGTCCTCTCCGGCTGACTCCCCGCCATCAAAACAGAAATGGCGCCTCCCATGGAATTGCCCGCCAATACCGCTCTCTCCACGCTCAAGGCATCCAGCAGCTGCCAACCCAGTTCAGCGAATGTTGGCAGATCTAAATTGTTCGCTTCAAAACCCGATAAACCGTGCCCAGGGAGATCCCAGCTAATCCAACGAATACGCTCGTCGGCCTCAGCCAACATCGTCTCCCATGTCTCCAGAGATGCGCCGATTCCATGGGTCAACAGCACCACCGGGCCTGTGCCCCCGGTATCCCGGTAACGAACTTTA
>JARRNY010000073.1:0-12328 GCA_037384445.1 Candidatus Thiodiazotropha sp. | reverse complement strand
AGGAAAGTCTCGGTGGAGAAAGCGGTATGGGATGAGCCCACAGAGCGCCACCACAGCACCGGCACCGGGATATCAGTTGGGGTGTGCAGTTCCACTCGCAGATTGGGAATGGCGTAGGGCAGATTGGCGGCGCCCTCGACAGAGACCGGATCGATGCCGTCCTTGATTCTTCCCGCCATGGGCGAACCGGCCATGATCGATTGTCCGACCAGGCGGTGACGCCAGCCGACCAGTTGGCCTTTATCGTCGATGGCGGCTTCGAGCCGGTGGTGGAAGAGGGGACGATAGTAACCGGCGCGCATGTCGTCTTCCCGCAGCCAGACCAGCTTAACCGGCGCACGACCATCAATGGCTTTGACGATCTGCGCCGCTTCCAACAGGTAATCCGATTGCTTGCTGGCGCGGCGACCGAAGCTGCCGCCTGCATAGAGCATGTTGATCTTGACCTGCTCGGGCTTGAGGCCGAACAACTTGGCCAGAGCCATCTGGTCCACGGTCTGCATCTGCTCCCCGTTCCACACCTCACAGCCATCTGCATGCAAGCGAATGATGCAATCCATCGGTTCCATTGCGGCATGGGCAAGATAGGGGAAGTCGTAAGTGCCGGTCACTACCTTTTTGGCGCCTGCCAGGGTCTGTTCGAAATCCCCTTCCTGCTTGGCGATGAGGCCCGGAGTCTTGGCCGTCTCCCGATAACGGGCAAGCAGTTCATCGCTACCGGTTGTGAAGGCATTCGCTTCATCCCAGCTCACCGAGAGCGCGTCGCGGCCCTTTTTCGCGCTCCAGGTATCTTTGGCCAAAACCGCCACACCCTGAGGAATCTGCACCACATCCACCACGCCCTTGATCGCTTTAGTCTGTGCGGCATCGAAGGACTTCACCTTGGCGCCAAAGCGGGGAGGGTGGGCCACTACGGCCACCAGCATATCCGGCAGGGTAAGATCCTGGGTAAAACGGGCGGAACCGTCCGTCTTGTCGTAGCTGTCCTGGCGAGGGGCTTTTTTACCAATCAGTCGGAACTCCGAAGGCTCCTTCAGCAGCACATCTTCAGGCACCGGTTCATTGGCAGCGGCGGCCGCCAGTTCACCAAAGGTGGCCTTATGTCCACTCGCAGGATGGCTGACCATACCCTCGCGGACCTCGATCTCCCCGGCGCTGACCTGCCACAGATGGGCAGCGGCAGAAACCAGCATGGCTCGTCCTGTCGCACCCGCTTTGCGCATCTGCAGCCAGGAGTTGGACATGGCTGAACTACCGCCAGTGCCCTGCATCGGTCCCCAGTTCAGATTGTTGTAACGTTTTGCATCGGCGGGTGCGGCTTCAACTCTCACCCTATTCCAGTCGGCATCCAGCTCATCGGCCAGGATGGTAGCCAGTCCGGTATAGGTGCCTTGTCCCATTTCCAAATGTTTGGAGATGACCGTGACGTTATTGTCGGTGCCGATACGCAGGAAGGCGTTGGGTTCGAAACCGCCTGTTGAAACATTGCCCGTTTCGCTCATATCACCGGCGGAAACGGCCAAAGCCGGCAGACAAAAACCGAGGGTCAGTCCGGCGCTGCTTTGCAGGAACCTACGGCGGCTGAGATTTTCAATAACAAAATTGTTCATGCTCTTGCCCCCTAAGCCAGACTCTTGGCCGCTTCATGAATGGCCGCACGAATGCGTTGATAGGTCGCGCAGCGACAGAGGTTGCCAGACATGGCCCGGTCGATATCCGTGTCGGTTGGCTGTTGGTTATTACTCAACAGCGCGACTGCGCTCATGATCTGACCGGACTGACAATAACCACACTGGACGACATCCAATTTGCGCCAGGCATCCTGTACGGCCTTGCCGACACGATTGGTGTCGATGGCCTCGACTGTGGTTATATGCTTTCCGGCTACCGATGATACGGGCAGGGCACAGGAACGGATAGGCGCACCGTCCATGTGTACTGTGCAGGAGCCACAATAGGACTCTCCACAGCTGTACTTCGTCCCCGTCAGTCCGAGCGTATCACGCAGCACCCACAACAGGGGGGTATCAGGCGCCACATCGACTTCGTGTTGCTTGCCGTTCACAGTGAACTGGATCATGCCTCGGCTCCTTTGGCGTAAAGATAAAGCATTGAGTGTATGGAAACGGTCTTACGATGATTGACCGTATATATCCACTTTGATTGTTTGTGGGATCTCCTCTCTGCAACAGTTTAGTTTGAAACTTTGACCTTGCGAGGTAGAGGGATATGCCGGCTGAGTCAGGTAAATTTGTAATTGTGACGGACTGAGTGAGAAACAGATGATGACCCTGAACTCAGTTGTCTCTCAACAATAGCATCTAACATGCAGTATTCTTTGACAATTATCTAATAAGCACTTGGCTGGCCTGAATGTTTCTCCCGGATAACGCGATGTTTGGTAATGCTTTGTATTCTGCTGATATCCCTGGATATATTCAATGAATATAGCGCGTTGATCGCATTTCTGATCGGCCGGGTGAAATATTCCGGTTAGATGTGGTCGTTTGGCTTAATCACCAATTTATGCGCGGGAAATTTTCTGCCGAATAAGCAGATATTGAATAGCCGGAATGACAACGTCACTGAAACCGACACTCGGGCCTATAATTTAAGGTGAAGAGGCTGTAGAGTCTTGGACCTTCATAAGGACGATGCTGCATACCAGCCAGTAAACAGATATTGACCTTTTCAGGTTTATTCAAGGCAATACGTCCAAGGATACAGGCACCACAAAATGGCCCTCAATTTTCCAAATCCCAGCCGCTGCTTCGATGCCAGCAAGAATCGTGTCACTTTCTGGGGATATGATAGTGTTATTGAGATTTCGTTTTCTGTCGAAGGGGATGCGCTTCTTACTAACCAGGCCATAGATATTAATACACTCAGCCGTCGTGTGTTTGCTCACGGCAAGGCATCGAAACGCCGCTGTAGCACTTCTACAGCAAGTTTTGATAACGCAGTCCGTGAGCAAACACACGACGGCCTGTCGTTAAAATATCATAAGGATAGGGGCTACAAGCGTGACTCAGCTCGGTGTTGCGGCTCTTGACAAGGGCTAGCCATTGCCGGCAAGCCGCGCCTTGATCTGAGCCACGCTTGTAGCCCTGAGTGTATTAATATCTATGGCCTGGTTAGTAAACTTCACCCCGGAACGGTTGAGACAGAAGCCGGCTTTCTGGAGGCATTCGATGCCGAGCAGAAAAGCATTCGCCGAGTTGCCGAGAGTGCATATCTCAGTAGACGCCGCAAAGACACATTTGTCTATAATTTGGTGGCAGGTGATTTTTAGTGGAAAATGCCATGACACCTAGGCGGTATGAGCAAGATTGATGATCTAAATATCTTGTTGCTATCCAACAATAGAATTATGAATTTGACAGAGCAGCTAATTTCATACGATCTCTATTGTCAATCAATCCAGCTACTATCGTAGTATTCCTGACCGGACTCGTTAAGAACATAGAAGCGCGACTTGCTATCCCTATTGGCTGAATCGCGCGCTTCCAGTGCAGCGTGAAAATGTAAAAAATGATCCATTTCAGTCTGCTGATATACATCAGTTTTGTCGGCGTAAATATGCTTTTCAGACACCATCAGACGATACATCGGGACTCCTTGTCACTTACAATAAACAACCCATCGATATTAATTAATACGCTCAGGACTACAAGCGTGGTTCGCGGCCTCAGGAAGTGCCCTTGGGGTGCCTACAATGGCCAGCCCTTGTCAAGAACACAACGGCTGAGTGTATTAATATCTATAGCCTGTTAGTAAGCAGAAGGACGATCCCTTTCTGCTTCTATCAAACAGCAACCTATCAACAACACACTATCCTGGCGGGCAAATAACGCTATTACCTTTAAACGCCCTTAAACCTGGGATTGTGTTACGGCTCCCTGACGATAAAAGGAGACGGGTCGCCGGAATGTTTCTTTAAACGTTTGGCTAACTTTTTTTCCTTCGGAGTGTGCAAGGCCTGCTTTTTTGCTTCTCTATTGGAACGTTGAGCTTTTGACATGACATTTTCCCGGCAAAAGATGTGGTTGGCCTTCGGCGCGAAGTAGAATTCAGCCGGACAGTGCATACCCGGCAACTCCAGACGATCAGAAAGTAATCGACTGTTCCGCTTGATTTCAGTATGGGCGCATGCAGAAGGAATAGCCAGAAATACCTGGCGTATGTATTTAATCCTCAGTTACACCAGCAGGTTGCGTTGCATAGAATCTTTAAACTTGGGCGAATAATGAAAAAACGCCTGAAATGATTCAGATTAACTGCGAGAAAAGGATGTTATTATCCAAATTGAAAAGCTTTCACCCAAAAGACTTAAGACTTGATCTGAATTCTATAGCGAAAGCATCATCATTCTGATGATTAATCGGATAAGTTGAGGTAGCTTAGGCTAGACTTCAGGATAATGGGGTTATGGCGAAAGAGGTCAGCTTAACCGGCTTCGCTGCTTAGTATCGCTAACAGGACAGAGTTATCGAAATCCTCTGATGTAGATCCAGTTTTTGAGATATACGGCACCAATAACGAACCGGTTAGGTTTGCCACTCTTCTCAAAAGAGATCCATACTGGACGTACAAACATTTATTAATCTTCGTCAACCTGGTGTCGTACTGCTTGGCGCAACTACAGCCGTTTGCCGAACGGTTGGGAAAATAGCGAGAGGCCAGCAAGCATGGTAGGGCACTCAAAATATTTCCCGCTTTTGCGCGCAATCAGATCATTTCTGACAATGCGTTACCCGGAAGCAGGAGATCCAGAGAACAGGAACGCTGCTGACGAGCCTCCGTTACGCGCAGAACTATTCAGCGCCGATCAGATGGAGCAACACGGTGTACGCCTTGCATCCGCCCACCGCTTGTCCACGCAGCGATTGCCGGAGCAATTGCTAGCCCGCTTGGCCAACAATGAGAGGGTTCTGCTCAGGACCCGAAATCAACTGATGGAATCGGTGGCTGCAAAGCAGCCGATAACGCCAGCCTCAGAATGGCTGCTCGATAATTTTTATCTGATTGAAGAGCAGATCCATACCGCCAGGCGACACCTGCCCAAAGGCTACAGCCGTGAACTGCCAAACCTGGCAGTGGGCACCTCTGTCGGCTTGCCTCGCACTTACGATATTGCACTTGAGACCATCGCCCACGGTGACGGCAGGGTAGACCCCGATGGACTGAGACGTTTCGTCAAAGCTTACCAGACGGTCACGCCATTGCGACTGGGTGAGTTGTGGTCTATTCCCATCATGTTGCGCCTGGCACTGATAGAAAATTTGCGTCGTGTCGCTACCGGAATCGCCAGTGGCAGGAGAGAGCGCGACATCGCTGTCGGCTGGGTGAACAAACTGACAGAGGTTGTACGTCAAAATCCGAAGAACCTGATCCTGGTCCTGGCGGACATGGCGCGTTCTAATCCCCCGATGACAACGCCGTTCGTGTCGGAAATAACACGCCATCTGCGAGGCCAAGGGCCTGCTCTTGCCATGCCGCTGACCTGGATTGAACAGCAACTGGCTGAATCCGGTTTGAGTATCGAACAGCTGGTGCGTTCGGGAAACCGCCAACAGGCAGCCGACCAAGTCTCCATCAGCAACAGCATCGGTAGCCTGCGCTTGCTTGGCACCATGGACTGGCGCGAGTTCGTTGAGAAGGTAAGTGTAGTCGAACAAACACTGCGCACGGATCCACTCAACGTCTACGCAACCATTGACTTCGCAAGCCGAGACCGCTATCGCCATGTGGTGGAAGACGTTGCCAAAGCCAGCGGGGAAGCCGAAGAGGCCGTAGCCCGTTGCGCCATCGAGCTTGCACAGGCGAGTGCGGCCCGAACGGACAGTGAAGAGCGATCGGCACATGTGGGCTACTACCTGATCGACCGCGGTCTGCTTGAGCTGGAAAACACACTGCAGGCAGAGCTGACTCCAATGGCGGCAATACGGCGTTGGACAAGCCGATTTCCCCTGCCACTCTATTTGGGCGGAATCGCGCTGATCACCTTGCTCCTGACGACTCTTCTGCTGGTCAGTGCATGGAGTGGAGGTGTGACCGCTGGCCTATTGGCCGTGCTCGCTATCCTCGTCTTACTGGCTACAAGCCAGCTTGCCGTGGCGCTGATGAACTGGCTGGCCACCCTGCTTGCGTCTCCGCATCCGCTGCCACGCATGGACTTCTCCAAGGGCATCCCGACTGGCTGGCGTACCCTGGTGGTGGTACCGACCATGCTTACCAGTTCGCGCAATGTGGAGCATCTGGCAGAGGCACTGGAAGTCAGGTTTCTTGCCAATCGAGACGAGAACCTGTTTTTCGCACTATTGACCGATTTTACCGATGCCAGCGAAGAGATACTTGAGCAGGATGCCCAACTGCTGGAGCTTGCCCGAGAGCGCATCGAAGCGCTGAACCGGCAATACACCCGAACAGGCAGTGATCCATTCTTTCTACTACATCGCCCAAGGCGCTGGAATCCCCATGATCGGGTCTGGATGGGATATGAACGCAAGCGAGGCAAGTTGGCGGATCTGAACGCCTTGCTGCGCGAAGGCAGAAGCGAGGCCTTCTCTCTAATTGTCGGAGATACCGCCGGACTTAGCGGTGTGAAATACGTGATCACCCTGGATACGGATACCCATCTGCCACGTGATGTTGCCCGCGCCTTCGTTGGCACCATGGCTCACCCGTTAAACCGGCCTGTCTATGACGAGACCCTTGCCCGGGTTCGGGAAGGCTATGGCATCCTTCAACCCCGTGTCAGCATGAGCCTGCCAGAGACACGTCTATCCCGTTATGCGCGTCTGCTGGGCGGTGAGCCGGGAGTCGATCCCTACACCCGTGTCATTTCAGATGTCTATCAGGACCTATTCAACGAAGGTTCGTTCATCGGCAAGGGGATCTATGATGTCGATGCCTTCGAGCACACTCTCAAGGGGCGTTTTCCCGATAACCGGATTTTGAGCCACGATCTGCTGGAAGGCTGCTATGCACGGGCCGGGTTACTCAGCGATGTCCAGGTCTTCGAAGAGTATCCCTCTCGTTACGGGGCCGATGTCAACCGCCGACACCGCTGGATTCGTGGCGACTGGCAACTGGCTGGCTGGTTACTACCGAGGGTACCCGGCCCCGATGGTCAAAAGTTAAAAAATCCACTCTCGGCGTTGTCCCGCTGGAAGCTGTTCGACAATCTGCGCCGCAGCCTGGTGTCGGTCGCTTTGACGATCCTCCTGCTGTTGGGTTGGACGGTTTTTTCATCGGCTGCATTCTGGACCCTGACAGTGCTTGGCATACTTTTCATGCCCCCTCTACTGGTCAGCTTGCTGGATCTGTTGCGCAAATCCGAAGACATCGGTCTGCAACAGCATCTCGGAACCCTGTTCCATACCGTCGGCCAACGCATCTTACAGACAGGATTCCTCCTGGCGACGCTGCCACATGAAGCCTTCTACAGTATCGATGCCATCCTGCGCACACATTGGCGTTTACTGGTAACCCATAAGCAGTTGCTGGAGTGGAATCCATCTGGGGATCAGGAGCGTGCGAGTCGAGCAAACCTGGCCACCTCGTTTTTCACCATGTGGACCGCCCCGGCACTTGCCGGCCTTACAGCGATAGTTCTGGTGGCGGTGAATCCAACTGCGCTAATGGTGGCAGGCCCCTTGCTTTTGCTTTGGCTGGCATCTCCCGCCATCGCCTGGTGGATCAGCCTGCCTTTGACCCGGCGTAAAGCCCGGCTGAACGACGAGCAGATCCGTTTTCTCGCCCGCATTGCACGTAAGACCTGGACCTTTTTCGAGACCTTCGTTGGCCCGGACGACCACTGGCTGCCGCCCGACAACTACCAGCAATACCGAACGGCCAAACTTGCCCATCGCACCTCACCCACCAACATGGGACTGGCGCTGTTGGCTAATCTTTCGGCCTACGATTTTGGCTACATTCCAGCCGGACAGCTGGTTGAACGCACTGAGCGAACGCTGGAGAGCATGGCAGGACTGCAACGCCATCGTGGTCATTTCCTCAATTGGTACGACACCCAAACGCTGCAACCACTGCATCCGGCCTACGTCTCCTCGGTGGACAGCGGCAATCTGGCAGGTCATCTACTGACCCTGCGGCCGGGTCTGCTGGCGCTGCTGGATCGCCCCATCCTGGAGCCCCTATGGCTGGACGGTCTGCACACTACCTTTGATGTTTTGCAGGAGACGGACGAAGCGGCGACAACCCGGCTTGCGCCATTTCGCAAAATCCTTGAGTCCGCTCTGGTTGACCGCCCAACCGGACTCCGGGCCATCAAGCTTTGTCTGGACCAACTGGTGCAAGCGGCAGAGTCGCTGGCGCATGATTTTGCAGATACCCCCGAGAGTGAAATGGGCTGGTGGGCCATGGTGCTAAACCGCCAGTGTCACCAGATGCGGGAAGAGTTGTTGTTTGTCACCCCCTGGATCGGATTGCCGACAATGCCGGATGGTGTGATCGACCTGCCGGAGATCCAGGGCATTCCGACACTGCGTACTCTGGCAGGGCTGGAAGTGACCCTCGCTTCAGGTCTCGCAAGTCAACGGCAGGTGAGCACTGACCCCATACGAAGCGCCTGGCTGAATGAACTGACGCTCCACATCGGACAGGCCAGCGCGTGCGCTCAGGCACGCATTGCCACCATTCAGCGTCTGGCCCTGCAGACAGGCGAACTCGCTAACATGGAATACGGCTTTCTCTACGATAAGACATCGCGACTGTTGAGTATCGGCTACAACCTGGATGAGCGGCGGCGGGATGCAAGCTATTACGACCTGCTGGCGTCGGAAGCCCGCCTGTGTGTGTTTATTGCTATCGCCCAGGGACAACTGCCCCAGGAGAGCTGGTTCGCCCTGGGCCGACTGCTAACCAGCGCCGGCGGCGAGCCGATACTGCTCTCCTGGAGCGGCTCCATGTTCGAATATCTGATGCCCCAACTGGTGATGCCGGTGTTTGAAAATACACTGCTCGATCAGACCGCCCATGCGGCGGTAACGCGACAGATCGAGTATGGTCAGCAACTGGGTCTGCCCTGGGGTATATCTGAGTCCGGTTACAATCGGGTGGATGTGCTACTCAACTACCAGTACCGCGCCTTTGGCGTACCCGGTCTGGGCTTGAAACGCGGGCTTGCCGATGATCTGGTCGTCGCGCCCTACGCCACGGCAATGGCGTTGATGGTGGCGCCTGAGTCAGCCTGCCTGAACCTGCAGCGACTCTCTGACAACGGAGCAGAAGGGCGTTATGGCTTCTATGAGGCCATCGACTACACCCCGTCACGGCAGAGACGCGGCGAACCCTATGCCCTGATCCATGCCTTCATGGCTCATCATCAAGGCATGAGCCTGCTAGCCCTGGAATCGCTGTTACTCGATCAACCGATGCAGCAACGCTTCGCTTCCGATCCATTGTTTCAGGCCGCTTTGCTGCTGTTACAGGAGAAGATCCCCAAGACATCATCTTTCTTTACCCATGGTACCGAGCTTACCGACATCAAGATCGGCGAGTCCACGCAGATGCCGATACGCGTACTCGATACACCCGATACACCAGTGCCGGAAGTACAGTTGCTTTCCAACGGCCGTTATCACGTCATGCTTACCAACGCAGGTGGCGGCTACAGCCGCTGGAACGACCTGGCGGTAACGCGCTGGCGTGAAGATAGCACTTGCGATAACTGGGGATCGTTCTGCTACCTGCGCGAACCGGATAACGGCCTCACCTGGTCGGCCACGCACCAACCCTGCCTGCAAAAGGCGGAACACTACGAAGCGATCTTTTCCGAAGGGCGCGCGGAGTATCGCCGCAGGGACGGCGATTTCGAAACCCATACCGATATCGTCGTGTCACCGGAAGACGATATCGAACTGCGGCGAGTCGTTATCACCAACCTCTCATCGGAACCCCGCGTGATTGAAGTCACCAGCTTCGCGGAAGTGGTGCTGGCGGTGGCCGCTGCCGATAGCCTGCATCCGGCATTCAGCAATCTCTTTGTACAGACCGAGATCGTCAACTCGCGACGGGCCATGCTCTGCACCCGACGCCCACGCTCCAACGACGAACAGGTCCCCTGGATGTTTCATCTTATGGCCGTGCACGACGCGGATGTCCTCGAACTCTCCTATGAGAGCGACCGTGCCCGCTTTATCGGCCGTGGGCGCACGGCTGCCGCCCCCTGGGCGATGACGCAAGAGGGAACACTCTCCGGCAGTCAGGGGTCGGTGCTGGATCCGGCGCTGGCCATTCGTTGTCGGGTCAAGATCGAAGCGGAAACTTCGGTGAGTGTGGACCTGGCTTACGGTATCGGCGAAAGCCGTGAGAAGGCACTGGGTCTGATCGAGAAATATCAGGATCGAAGTCTCGCTGACCGTGTCTTTGAACTGGCCTGGACCCATGCTCAGGTGGTGCTACGCCAGATCAATGCCAGCGATGCGGATGCGCAACTCTACGGTCGACTCGCCAACTCGATTATCTATGCCCATGCGGGCCTACGCGCAGACAGCAGCATACTCATGCGCAATCGGCGCGGACAATCCGGCCTGTGGGGGTATGCCATCTCCGGCGACCTGCCCATTGTGCTGCTGCGTATTGCGGACCTTGCCAATATTGAACTGGTGCGCCAACTCATTCAGGCCCATGTCTATTGGCGTCTGAAGGGATTGGCGGTGGACTTGGTGATCTGGAACGAAGACCACGCCGGTTATCGGCAGGTATTGCAGGATCAGATTCTCGGCATGGTAGCGATGGGTCTGGAAACACAGGTCATGGATCGTCCTGGGGGCATCTTTGTACGCTCGGCGGAGCAGATATCAGAAGAGGACCGTATCCTGTTTCAGACTGTCGCCCGTGTCATCCTCAGCGACAGCCGGGGATCGCTGGCGGAACAGGTTAACCGTCCCGCGCACTTACAGATACGCGTAGGGCATCTCACACCCAGCCGGCCGCGGCAGGAGGAGAGAGAGGCGGCATTCGAAGTAGCGCAACGGGATCTGATCCTTGCCAACCCTATTGGCGGATTCACCCCGGACGGGCGCGAGTACGTCATCACCAGCAAGCCCGATCAGATCACCCCGGCGCCTTGGGTGAATGTGCTGGCCAATCCGAATTTCGGCTGTGTCATCTCTGAGAGCGGTCAATCCTACACCTGGGGCGAGAATGCCCACGAATTCCGCCTTACACCATGGCATAACGATCCCGTCACCGACGCAAGCGGAGAAGCCCTCTACCTGCGCGATGAAGAGAGCGGTCATTTCTGGTCACCGACACCTTTGCCCTGTCGCGGGGAGACACCCTATGTCAGTCGGCACGGTTTCGGCTATTGCGTGTTCGAACATATGGAGGAGGGCATAGGCTCAGAACTCTGGATCTATGTGGCCCAGGATGCGTCGATCAAGTTTTCCGTACTCAAACTGCGCAACCAATCAGGCCGGCCGCGCCGGCTCAGTGCCACCGGCTATGTGGAATGGGTGTTGGGCGACCTGCGGCCAAAGTCGGCCATGTACCTGGCAACCGAAACCGATCCCTACAGCGGTGCACTCTACGTACGCAATCCCTACAACGGCGAATTCCCCGGCCGTGTTGCTTTCTTCGATGTGGATAACACCAGCCGCACTGTCACCTGTGATCGCACTGAATTTATCGGACGCAACGGTAGCCTGGCCAACCCAGCGGCACTGACACGCACTCACCTGTCAGGCAAGCTGGGTACAGCGCTTGATCCCTGTGCCGCCATTCAGGTCCATTTCGATCTGGCCGAAGGCGAGGAGCGCGAGGTGATCTTCCGGCTCGGTCTGGGCGATACGCCGGGTGGCGAAAGCGCCAGCCAAATGGTGCATCGTTTCCGCGGTTCCGATGCTGCCCGGCGGGTCCTGGAGGAGGTCTGGCATTACTGGAACCACACCCTTGGTGCGGTCCAGGTGGAGACACCGGATGAGTCGTTGAACGTATTGAGCAACGGCTGGCTGTTGTACCAGACCATCGCCTGCAGGATGTGGGCACGCAGTGGCTACTACCAGTCGGGCGGCGCCTTTGGCTTCCGTGATCAGTTACAGGATGCGATGGCACTGGTGCACGCAGAACCGGGATTGCTGCGCGCCCAACTGCTCCTCTGTGCCAGCCGACAGTTTATGGAAGGGGATGTCCAGCACTGGTGGCATCCGCCAGCAGGTCGTGGGGTTCGCACCCGTTGTTCCGACGATTATCTGTGGCTCGCTCTGGCGACCTGTCGCTATGTGGTGAGCCGAGGTGACACCGGCGTATTAGATGAAGCCGTGCCGTTCCTGCAAGGACGTCCGCTGAATTCGGACGAAGA
>JARRNY010000072.1:0-12744 GCA_037384445.1 Candidatus Thiodiazotropha sp. | reverse complement strand
TCGATCCAGGGGCCAATCTCGTATGCGGCGCCACAAGCGCCCATACCACCACCGATGATGAGGATGTCTACCTCTTCCTCGATGACTTCGGGATTACCAAATTCAGCCATGTTCAAATACCTCGAAAAAGTTTTTTATTAATTTCAGCTTCTAGCGATGTCCGCTTACTTGCGGATCAGCTCGCTGGGATCGCCGGCACGGTAGCCGTTGCACTGCACGAAGAAGCCACTGTCGCTGATCTTGGAGATCTCGGCGGCAGGCTTGTTGCCATAAGGATCGATAGAACCCTCAGGGGTGGTGCGGATCGGGAATTTGAAACGTTTCATGGTGCCGTTGCGGAACTTGATGGTCCACATGATGGAATCGGTACCGCCTGTCCTGGCCTTTACAGCCATCGCACTTCTCAGTACGCACAAATGTTGGCATGGTGTATTTCTCCTAGGGTTTCACTGCAGTGATTCAGCCGCCGCGATTTGCCGCGACCTTGAAGCACGTCCGGGGATGACCCGGTGTATTTCATTATTTCTTGCCTGTTTCCACGTTGGCTGACGACTGGCCGGTGACCGACCCTCTGACCTCCATCGTCCCATCAGACACTCCAGCACGCGCACGCGCGTCCCGGAATCAGGGCGACAAACATTAATGGGTTGTGCACTCTTTAGCCAAACAGTTTTTTGATTGGGGCGTATAAATTACGCTTATTGACCTACCTCCTTGAAATACCAACCAATTTACTCAAGTTATTAACTTACTCATTATGCGAATAAAATTACCAGTTTTCCTGTCATGGTCTTTGCATATAAGCGAGTTTTCTGAGGCCAAAAAGGACTCTTTCTATCCCAAGGGAGATAGACCCAACCCCACTATTCCCTATATATGAACGCCCCGCATAAGCCACAGACCCTGCGCAAACGAGGCTTGCACCGACAGCAGCATGGGGTAAAGTGACGCCTTTTCGAGTGCCGCTGACGATGCCCAGAACCGCTCCTGACGCCCTTTTGCTGCTGGCTACCGGCTGCGCCCACTGTCCAGGTGTACTGGAGGGGCTCAGCCAACTGCTGAAGCAGGGACGCCTCGGTCGTCTCGAAGTGGTCAATATCCTTAGCCACCCGGAGGCGGCGGAGGCCGTCGGAACCCGCAGCGTGCCCTGGACACGTATCGGCCTGTTCGAACTCGAGGGCGCTCTCTCGCCGACAGAACTGGGTCGCTGGGCCGACCTGGCAGACAGTGAGGCAGGAATCGCTGCTTACTACAGCCATCTGCTTGAGACCCGCCGTCCACACAAGCTCAGCCAACTGCTGGCGGCACACCCCGAAACCCTGACTCAGCTGATTGGCCTGCTGGGCGATGACAAAACCCCCATGGCCATCCGCATCGGTATCGGCGTCGTGCTGGAGGAGATGGAAGGGAGCAGTCTATTGGCGCAGGGTCTGGATGCCCTGATCAAACTGGCTGAACTGGATCAGGCCAACATCCGCTGCGATGCCGCCCACTACCTGGGGCTGACCCATCATGGGGATGCCGAAGCCCCACTGAGAAAGCTACTGACTGACGAACACCCAGACGTCCGCGAGATCGCCGAAGAGGCACTCCAGATGCTGACCCCCAGTGAAGAGAAGAATGGATAGACAATCACAAATTCTCACCATGCACGCCGCCTTCATCAATCAGGTGGTGACCCTCGGCCCACAGCCCGAGCGGCAGGCCGAGTTCAACCAACTGCTCAAGCTGGCAGAGGATAACGGCTGGAGCCAGCTGGTCATTGCCATTAAGCAGATCATTCACCAGGGCCGGCGGGATCGAGAGATATTAAACAGCCTCGACGAGGAGGACCGGGTGATCGCCGAGGCCATTCTGCAAGGCCTGCAGGACCCTGCGACCCTTCCCGACCCCAACGCCAAGCCCGACCCGGCTCTGGCCGCACCCGGTCTCGCCGCCATGATCCACGCCGCCGGCAGCGGCAACGCCCAAGCGCTGCAGATCATCGCCGAGATGGCCGATCAGATGAGCAAGGTCGGTGGACCCCTTGGCCGGCTGGCCGCGGTGATTCGCCCGCTTATCAACGGCGAGCGAGATCCTGAGATACTCTGCAAACAGATGGATGCCAACACCGAAGCCATGGTCCTGGGCGTCATCAAAGAGCTGAAACAGCTCGAGGAGCAAGCAAGCTGATGGCACGATCCTTCCTGATTCTAGCCGCTCTCAGCGGCATGTTGCTGGTTATGCTGGGCGCTTTCGGAGCCCACGCCCTGGAGGCTCGCCTGCCGGCCGGCCATATGATCTGGTGGGCGAAAGCCGTCAATTATCAGGGACTACACACCCTGGCGCTGTTCGGCAGCGGACTGCTCGCTCTGCAGCATCCCTCCCGTACCCTGCACGTCGCCGGCTGGCTCTTTCTGGCCGGCATCCTGCTCTTCTCCGGCAGCCTCTATATCCTGGCGCTGACCGGTCTGCGCAGCCTGGGCATGATCACCCCTTTGGGCGGCACCGCCTTCATCGCTGGCTGGTTCGCCCTGGCGCTGGCCGCCTGGCGCCTGCCCCGTTGATGGAAATCGCCGCCTTTAGCAACCGCTTACGCAAGAACCAGCGCCACTGGAGCAAATGGGCACGCCGCCGCGGCATCAGCTGCTACCGGCTCTATGACCGGGATATTCCTGAATTTCCACTGGCCATCGACTGGTACGAGGGCGAGGTCCACGCCCAGGTCTTCGCCCGCAAGGGCCAGGAGCCGCTGGCGGAGACGCAGGAGGATGCAATCGGTACGGCAATCTGCGAAGCGTTGGAAGTGCCCTCCCAGGCGCTGGCTTTCAAAACCCGCCAACGGCAGCGGGGACTGGCCCAGTATGAAAAGACAGGAGCCTGGAGACGCCCTCGCGTGGTCAGCGAAGATGGGTTGAAATTCGAGGTCGATCTCCATAGTTACCTCGACACCGGGCTCTTTCTCGATCACCGGGAGACGCGCACGCTGATCCGTCAGCGAGCCCAAGGTAAGCGCATGCTCAACCTCTTCGCCTACACCGGTAGCTTTTCCGTCTACGCCGCAGCGGGGGGCGCCCTGGCCACCACCAGTGTCGACCTCTCCAATACCTACCAGGCCTGGACCAAACGTAACCTGAGCCTCAACGGTTTCACCGGGGATGCCCATCAGCTGGAGCGGGCCGATGTCTTCGAGTACCTGGAGAGAGCCGTACGCGAACGACGCATGTTCGGGCTCATCGTGCTCGATCCGCCAAGCTTCTCCAACTCCAAGAAGATGCTCGAAGTACTCGACGTACAGCGGGATCACCGGCGCCTGATCGAGGCCTGCCTGCAGCTGCTCACCCCCAACGGCGAACTCTACTTCTCAACCAATCGACGCCGTTTCAAACTCGACCCCGAGCTGGAGGCCATGCCCGGCGCCGAGGAGATCAGCCGCCAGACCCTAGCCGAAGACTTCAAACGCCATCCGGCCCACCGATGCTGGATCTTTCGTCGCTGCTGAACCTCTCCGGAGGACCCGTCGGGCTGTTCATCGGCAGCTTTCTCGCCTCCACCCTGTTACCTGGCGGCTCCGAGGCGATGCTGCTGTGGGAACTGCATCAAACCCCGGAGCAGGCCGGCCTGCTCTGGAGCGTCGCCACCCTCGGCAATACCCTGGGCGGGCTCAGCAGTTGGCTCATCGGCTGGTGGCTGGGACGGCGCTTTCCCAATCGAGGACTATCAGATGAACGCCAGCAACGCGCGTTGACTCGGATAGCCCGCTTCGGCAGCCCGATACTGCTGCTCTCCTGGCTGCCGGTGATTGGTGATCCTCTCTGCCTGGCGGCCGGCTGGAGCGGCGTGCGGCTGCTGCCGGCGACCCTCTATATCGCTATCGGCAAGGCTCTGCGTTACGCCGTGCTGATGGGGGCCTTCGGCAGTTTGATTTAGACAGCGGGTATGCCCTGCCCCACTGTTACCCCACAAAGCAGAGATTGAAAGCGACTACTTGCGCCAGAAGGCCGGCGTCAGCAGCACCAGCAGGGTGAAGATCTCCAGCCGCCCCAACAGCATGGCGAAGCAGAGAATCCACTTGGGCGTATCGTTCAGATCAGCATAGTTAGCGCCCACGCCCGCCAGGCCGGGACCCAGGTTGTTCATGCAGGCGGCAACCGCTGAGAAAGAGGTCATCAGATCCAGGCCGGTAGAGGCCAGGGCCAGATACATCACGCCGAAGCTGGCCACATAGAGAGCGAAGAAGCCCCACACCGCCTCCACTACCCGCCAGGGGATGGTCTTGCCGCCGATACGGATGGGAATCTCCGCACTGGGGTGGATCAGCCGGTTGATTTCGCGTACACCCTGCTTGATCAGCAACAGGAAGCGAATCACCTTGATACCACCGCCGGTAGAGCCGGCACAGCCGCCGACAAAGCTGGAAAAAAGCAACAGTATCGAGACAAATCCGGGCCAGAGCGAATAGTCCGCCGTGGTAAAACCAGTCGTGGTGCCAATGGAGACCGCCTGGAACAGACCACGGGTGATCGATTCATCCAAAGTGCCGTAGACCCCCATCAGGTAGAGCGCTGCGGATACCAGCAGGAAGACGACACCCAGCGTCGTGATGTAGCCACGAAACTCTGAATCCTCCAGATAGATGCGTAGACTGCGTCGGCGAACAGCGAGGAAATGAAGCGCAAAGTTGGCCCCTGAGAGCAGCATGAAGACCACGGCAATCATCTCGATCAGCCGGCTGTCGTAGTAGCCCATGCTCTCGTCATGGGTCGAGAATCCACCGATCGCAACAGTGGAAAAGGCATGGCCAAGGGCGTCGAAGAACCTCATCCCCCCCAGCCAATAGGCCAGGGTGCAGCTAATGGTCAGTCCCAGGTAGATGTACCAGAGAGCCTTGGCAGTCTCGGTGATGCGTGGGGTCAGCTTGTTATCTTTCACCGGCCCCGGCGTCTCCGCCCGGTAGAGCTGCATACCACCGATGCCGAGCATCGGCAGCACCGCCACTGCCAGTACGATGATACCCATGCCGCCGAGCCATTGGAGTTGTTGCCGGTAGTAGAGGATCGACATCGGCAGCTCATCGATGCCGACTATCACCGTGGCTCCGGTGGTGGTCAAACCCGAGATCGATTCGAACACCGCATCGGCGATGCCCATATTGGAGTTCTCCGCCAGCAGGAAGGGCAGTGAACCGGTCAGGCCGAGCACCGTCCAGAACAGCACCACGACCAGAAAGCCGTCCCGCACCCGCAGATCCTCCCGGCGATGACGCACTGGTGCCCAGATGCCCAAACCCAGACCGAAGGTGAGAATGAATGCATCTGTGAAACCGATCTGGGCGCCGTCATCGACCACGAACGAGAGAATCCATGGAGGCAGCATCGTCATGCTGAAAACCATCAGCAGAACACCCAGGATGCGCTGAACCGTGTGCAGATGCATCGCGTATCAGTTAAAGCCTGGACTACAGGGCCTCATAGGAATGTCACCCCGACCTGAAACAGTTTCTCCACATCGCGAATACGTCGTTTGTCGACCAGGAAGAGAACCACATGATCCTCGCTCTCGATCATGGTGTCGTGATGGGCGATCAGCACCTTGTCTCCCCTTACGATGGCGCCGATAGTGGTCCCCTTGGGCAACTTGATCTCCTCGACGGCACGACCCACCACCTTGGAGGAGCTGCGGTCACCGTGGGCCACCGCCTCGATCGCCTCGGCAGCGCCGCGGCGCAGTGAGTGAACCTGCACCACATCGCCCCGGCGCACTCGTGTCAGCAGAGTCCCGATGGTCGCCTGCTGGGGAGAGATGGCGATATCGATGGCACCACTCTGCACCAGGTCGACATAGGCTGGCCGGTTGATCAACGACATCACACGTTTGGCGCCCAGCCGCTTGGCCAGCATGGCCGAGAGGATGTTGGCCTCATCATCGTTGGTCACGGCACAGAAGACGTCCGTATTCTCGATATTCTCCTCTAACAGCAGATCCTCATCGGCCGAGTCGCCATGCAGGACGATGGCCATGTCGAGCCGCTCAGCGATTTCACGCGCCCGCGTCGGATTGCGCTCAATCAGCTTAACCCGGTATTTGTGCTCCAGCGCCGAAGCAAGGCGGCGGCCAATGTTTCCGGCGCCGGCGATAATCAGCCGTTTGTAAGGGTTCTCCAGCTTTCGCAGCTCACTCATTACCGATCGGATGTTTTCAGCTGCGGCGATGAAAAAGACCTCATCCTCGGCCTGGATCACGCTATCGCCCTTGGGCTGAATCACCTCGCCCTCCCGATAGATGGCCGCCACGCGGGCGTCCACATCAGGCATATGCTCATAGAGAGTGCTTAGGGCATTACCCACCAGCGGCCCGCCATGATAAGCCTTGACCGCCACCAGGCGTACCCGGCCGTCGGCAAAATCGAGTACCTGCAACGCTCCGGGAAACTCAATCAACTTAAGGATGTAGTCGGTGACCAGTTGCTCCGGACTGATCAGCACATCCACCGGAAAGGCACCCGGCTCAAACAGCTGAGGGTTGTCCAGGTAACCCTGGGCACGCACCCGGGCGATCTTGGTGGGGGTATGAAACAGGGTGTAGGCGACCTGGCAGGCGACCATGTTGGTCTCGTCGCTGTTGGTCACCGCCAGGATCATGTCGGCATCCTCGGCACCGGCGCGACGCAGTACATCAGGCTGCCCCGCGTGACCTTTCACCGTGCCGAGATCGAGCCGGTTCTGCAACTCCTGTAGCAGCGATTCATTCTGATCCACCACCGTGATGTCATTGGCTTCGCTGACCAGCGCGTTGGCCACCGAACGGCCGACCTGACCGGCGCCGAGAATGATAATCTTCATGCTTCAACCAAAGATTGGAAGGAAAGACCCGAGTGATCATAACTGATAAGCAGGGACGGCGTCAGTATTGTGAGCGCCCTGTCTCTCAATCCACAGCGACCTCGTTCACCCGTGACCGGCATGTTGGAAATGGGTCTTCAGCCCTGCCAACACAAAGCGGCAAAACGCCAATCTACCCTTTGCAAAAACCACTCAGTTCAGACTCGGCAGATAGCGCAAAGCGACCTCCGTCCTCCCTCAATCGACAATACCGCTAACCGGATCGACTGTCGTCACCCCGGTCGACTGGCCCTGATCGACCTGCTGATGCACCGTAGTCAATGGTGCCACATGGGCGTCGCGGCCATGCACGAACTCCTGATTCACGACAATCACCCGGTAGGCCTTGTCCAGCGCCACAGCGCGCTCGGTGGTGGGATTGAGGAGATAACTGACGTCATCACGCAGGCGGTCGATCGCCTCCTGGCGCAGGTTACCGCTGGCGTCGTAGAAACGGGTCATCACCTCTTCGTTGGTACGAAATTCGTCACCGGCGCCGTTTTGCGCCAGATAGTGGGCATACTCGCCGACACCGTCCGGCCGATGTGGATCCGGCATTCCTGTCAGCCCCTGCTGACTCCAGTAGGACCAACCGGCCAAGGCGTCGCTAGGGTGACCGAACTTACGCGGAAACGAAAAGATGGTGTCGCTGGTGGCGCCGATGCCACCATGGCACCCCATACAGAAGAGGGTCTCCTCCTTGGTCTGGGGACGCAGGTCGCCATTGCGATCCTCGATGAATCCCTGGTAGCGCCAGCCCTGGGTAAACATTCCCCTCTCGATGTCACCCGATATCTGGCGGATGGCATCCGGATCCAGCGCCCGCTCCCGGGTCTCCTGCTGGGCCGCCTGTTCAAGTACATAGTAGGGATACTCGGTGACCTTGTGCGCATAGCGCAGCTCTTTCATACGCGCGGCCAAGGTGATGCTCCCGTCAGGAAGCGGATCGATATAACGGACACTGTGAAGAAACTCGGTCCCCAGCGGGAAGAGTCCGGCCGCAGGAGTTACCCTGCCCTCACTCTGGAGCTGGCGGGCCCTACCGACGAAAGAGAGGGTTCGACCCTCGGTAGGCGCCCAGTCATAAGCGATGTGCTCTGCCCTCGCCAGCACACCATCCTTGTCCAGATCGACACCCAGGCGCTGCTCGTCGACCGCCTCGATGGGGATGTCGTGACGTTTGATCAGCGCTTCGACGATGGCCAGGTTGGTCTTGTAGATCTGCAGGTCGAAAACCCCGTGGTCATCCTCTCGGAACTCGGCGCCAAGCCGGATCAACACATCGTCAGTCGAACCGTTGGTCGGCCAGAAGGTGCCGGGAAAGGGGTAGTAGGCGAAGGCACGCCAGCCGGTATAGCCGCCGGCTGGATCGCGATCGAATCCCTCAGCGTCGAAATCGAAGTAGCTGTCGGGGATGTAGCCGTGCCACTGGCCGTCACCACGCAGGTCCCAATTGGGCGGCAGGTGACGCAGCAGGTCGGAGAGAATCAGGCTACCGTCGTCAGCGATGTAGTTGCTGGTGCGCACGTAGTCGAGGATCTCCTGGTCGGAGATGGCATCAACCTCAGCGCTACGGTCCACGAACAGGTTCGACCAGGGGTTGCTCAGGGCCGGTCCTGGAAAGCTATAGGCGGTTTGCAGGTCGCTGTCCGTTACGTAGTTGGGTGCCTTGCCTGTGGTGTGGCAGGCATAACACGGGTTATGCACACCGCCGATATCGTCAGCAGTCTTGGTATAGCACTGGGCGGTGATGTAGGCAGTCGGGTTGCCGATTTGGCTATCGGTGACCGGGTAGTCGGCATCGTAAGGAAATCGTGAGACGGAGGCCGTTGGATCAGTCACGGGTTGGTTTGAATCGCCAGTGCCGACGGAACTTCCGCCCCTGCAGGAGAGGAGCAGGAGTGCCGCCAGGGTGACAGCGGTAACTGACAGGGTGAGGATAACGCGCTTCATGGGATCAGCTCCTCTGGTTTTCCAGGGGCTGCACAGACCCTGGAGGAAAAAAGGGACCGCGCAATGGCGGTCCCTGTGGCAGTCATAGAGCCACGCGCCTGATGGGGCGTAGCTCATCCGCAGCTCGACAGACGATTACTGACTGAGGGCGGGGAAGGGACCGATGTAGCCGACATAGGACTCGAAGTCCGCCGCGCCAGCAGCCTTACCCGCATCACTCTCACCAAACGGATGCTGAGTCACCATCGTGACGTAGCCATAGCCGTTGATATTGGTGTGCCAGAACGGGGAGGTGGTCTCCGAACCAAACGGGGTGGTAGCGATACGCTGCAGCTCCTGCGTCTTCACGTTGTAGGCCCACAGCATGTCGTTCTGGTGATGGCTGGTGTCCTCGCCGATCAGCAGCATGCCGTACTTGGGCAGATAGGAGAGGTTGTCGGGCATGGAGATGGCGTTGAGGTCACAGTCGTTCTGGGAGGAGGCGAAGGCCGTACCGTCGTAAGCCGTGGCACCCAGGTAACGCCCTTGCAGGATGCCGTGCATGTTGCCGACGACGTAGTCGCTGTCGATGGCATTGCCATCGGAGTCCTGCGAACCGACCGCCACGTTCATACCGTAGACCGCGCCACACTTATTGGCTGCGCTGAGCTGGACATGATCGGGGCCACCAACATCGTGCGAATCACCCGCCAGCATCCCTTTGGCCACCTCGGACATGGCGACGTAGAGCACGTTGTTGTCCGGGTTGAAGGTGATGCCCTCCTCCTTGCGGAACTCGGTGGTGGCTCCCTTGTAGGCAGCGTAGAGACGGGTCTCCAGACGCGAGGCGAGCTTCTCCTGTCCGCTATTCAGGCTCACACACATCAGTTTGGCGTCATAGGTGTTGGTTGCGGTGTAGCCAGCGGGACAGGTACCGGTGGCGGCATCGGTCGGAGCGACCTTGTCGAATAGGGTGGAGAAGGTGACCGAGGAATCGGCCAGGCTGGTAGCGATCTCCGCATCAGTGGCATGCCCCAGGCTGATCCACTCGATGGAGGCGGAACCCGCACCCTCGGCAGACTCCTGGATCCAGCGAGCGGCGTAGAGGGTACCGGCACTGAGATCACCCGCGGTGTCGGCGACATACATGAAGAAGCCGACGTTGGTACCGTCGTCAGACAGGTAGACGGTACGCAGATCAGGCATGACGTAGGCCAGCTCGTGAGCGAAACGGCCCATGCTGTAGTGCTTGGCGACTGTGGTATCACCATCCGCCGAGGTAATCGTGATCTCCGGAATCCAGCCATAGTAGTAGCCGATATGGGCGGCGTTGGCGGCGTCGTTGGTCACGCCGTTGTAGTCGGCAATGGCCGCGATGTGAGTGTCGTGCCAACCGTCACAAGCGGTGTCTCCGAACCAGCAGGTGGCGGTGGTCGGGGCTGGGTTGAAGATGCCCATCGGCGGCTCATACTCCTCGGAACCGAGATGGCTGTTCCAGGGCGTGGTCTGACCGGCGCAGTTGACGTAGGTACCGTAGACCGAGGAGAAGTCGACCGGACGAGTGGCCAGGGCGCTCAGATTGCCGTTGCCGTCCTGGCTCAGCTCGGTGACATAGGCGCCGCCGAGGGCGCACTCCATCTGGGTGACGGCGAACAGCTTGTCACCGAGGGTCAGCATGGAGGTGTGGTCGGGGCCGCTGCCGTTGGTGCAGACCACATCGTTGTTCGACCCGTCCTTCATCACATTGCCGGCCTTGTCGATCCAGGCACCGAACTTGATGGTGTCACCAGCGGCGCCGCCAAGCAGGGGCATCTCTTCGTTGGTGCGCATCAGGGGGTTGTAGCCGATCGCATAGGTAGTCTGGTTGAGCGTGACCTCGGCGGCGGCGCGATTCATGGACTTCTGGGTGTCGGTGGTCGGTACGGAGATCGGCGCGAAGCTCATGCTGTACGCCAGGCCGTCCTGACCGTTACAGACGTACTGGGTCTCCTGGACTTCGCTGGCATCCAGCACCCCGTTGCTGTTTGCGTCGATCCCGGACGTCACCTCAATACCGCCGTTGGCGCAACCGGGGATTGAGGCCAGGGTACGGGTGGCAGTGACGGTAGACGCCTGACCCGAAGAGGCGGTGGAGCCGTTGTTGTTACACCCGCTCAAAAGGAGAGCGGGAACGACGATCGCTGCCGATATCACAAGGGCCAGGGGTTTCTTTCGAAAGCGTACATTATTGGACATGGAAACCTCAGTAGAAGTAGATGGAAAAAACTGAGGCCGATTATTGAGGACGCGCGTTACTGCACGGTGACGCTGGCATGACCGAAAGGTTGCAGAGGAGAGTGGCAATCCAGCAGAGGGTCACCCGCCACGTGCCCAGGTACTAAAGTTTGGCGACTGAGAGAGACAGCGCAAAGATCGGTTGGAGTTCACCGCTTGTCTTTGAACTCGATCTCCAGGGATTTCAGCTTGCGATAGAGGTGGGTGCGTTCCATGCCGACCGTCTTTGCCATGCGCGAAATGTTGCCTTCGCTCTGCTGCAATTGGTACTCCAGGTAGAGCTTTTCAAAATCCTCCCGCGCCTGCCGCAACGGCTGGTCGAAGGAGATCATCGAATCCAGCCCACCGGTAGCGGCGCGCATGTCGGGCGCGCCCAGGGCAGCCTCCACCTCTTCCGGGGAGATCTCGGGCCCGGCACCGAGGATCAGCAGCCGCTGCACCAGGTTCTTCAACTCACGCACATTGCCGTGCCAGGGGTGGTTGCGCAGTACGTTCTGCGCGCCGACATTGAAGTGCCGATATGGCAGTTTTTCATGTAGCACGAACCAGTCGACATAGAAGCTCAGCAGGTCGGGCACATCCTCGGCATGTTCGCGCAAGGGAGGCACATGCAGGGGAACCACATTCAGGTGGTAAAAAAGGTCTTCGCGGAAGCGCCCCTCCTGCACCACTTCATCCAGGTTATGTGTGGTGGCGGCGATGATGCGAACGTCGATGCTGACCGGTTCGCTGCCACCGACACGCAGGAAGCTGCCGGTATCGAGAGCACCGACCAGCTGCGCCTGGGCCTCCATATCCATGTCAGCCACCTCGTCGAGAAACAGGGTGCCGCCCATGGCCTGCTCCAGACGGCCGTAGTGGATACGTCCGCCCTCTTCATGGCCAAACAGCTCCTGTGCTGCATTGGCTTTGACGATGGCGTTGACGCTGACTTCCACGAAGGGGCGTTCGCGGCGCATGCTCTGCGCATGTAGATAGCGCGCCAGGGTCTCGCGGCCACTGCCGGGCTCGCCTGTGACCAACACCCAGGTATCGTGCTGGGCGATACGTTTGACCTGCTCACGCAAGCGCTGCATCACCGGACTGCGACCAGTGGGCTCATGGATGGCGTGAGTGTGGCGACGCAGACCCACGTTCTCCTGCTTCAGCTGCTCCGCCTCCAGGCCACGCTCGATGGTCAGCAGCATCTTGGCCAGGGAGAGAGGCTTTTCGAGAAAGTCGTAGGCGCCGAGCCGGGTCGCCTCCACCGCCGTCTCCACCGTGCCATGGCCGGACATCATGATCACCGGGCAGGGTAATCCATCCTCCTCGCCCCACTCCTTGAGCAACGTGATGCCATCCACATCCGGCATCCAGATATCGAGCAGAATCAGATCGGGACGACGTTCGCGCAGAGCCTTGCGCGCCGACTGACCGTCAGCCGCCATGGATACCTCATAGCCCTCATCCTCAAGGATCTCCTTGACCAGGGTTCGGATATCCGGCTCATCGTCGACCACCAGCACATAGGTGCCGCTCATACTTCATTCTCCTCACTGGGTTGCTCGTCCAGGTCCAGCAACATCGGTAACTGCATCACCACACAGGCCCCTTTGTCGCAATTCTCCGCCCAAATGATACCGCCATGCTCTTCGACGATCTTCTTCACGATAGCCAGCCCCAGTCCAGTACCCTTGGG
>JARRNY010000071.1:0-17403 GCA_037384445.1 Candidatus Thiodiazotropha sp. | reverse complement strand
GCCACTCTTCATCGCTGAACTGCTTCCAGTTGAACTGCTGGAAGAAGGCGTCGTGTTCGGCTGGGTTGTACTTGCCTGCCAGCTCCAGCTCCGCTTTGCGGATGGCGGTGAAACCATCGGCCATCTTCTGCATATGACCTTCGAACAGGCCCATCGCCATGGAGGGACTGTCCTGGAACAGATGGCTGGCCCAGGGGAAGGGATAGGGGTTGAAGGGGAAGGTGGAGCCCCACACGGAGGTACAGCCGGTGGAGTTGACTATACCCATCTCGGCACGGCCGTTGTTGGTGGCCCCTTCCACATAGCGCCACTTCAGGTCGCGCAGTTGATCCAGCAGACGGGTGACCCACTGCAGCCACTCGCGGTCGATGACGGTCTTCTCGTGACCCGCATCCAGATTCTCGCTCAGGCCGGAGAGGGTCAGGTCACCCTCGGTGGAGGTCGCCTGGGCGATGGCGCTGGAACTGCTGAGATCCACACCGGCGGCCAGTTTCAGCCGCACATGCTGCTCCAGCTGTTCGATCAGTTTGTCGATGCGATCGACCTGGGCCTTGACCCGCGGCTGCATGAGCGCAACCACGGTGCTGGTGAAGAGATGGATGATGGTCTTCTCGCCGCAGCCCAGGCAGGCGCCGTCGCCGCAGACCATGGCGCTGTAGTTGGCCTTGTCGAGCAGCAGGGTGTGCAGGGCGCCGATCTTCTCATCCAGATCGTCGATACGGTTGAAGCTGCTGTCGGTGGTGGGCAGGTCGAGCCATAAGGCCCAGTCGCTGCGCATCTTCTCGATGGCGGCATCGTCCTGGGGTGTGGCGACCAGGGCCTGATCCTCACACACGTCGACACACTCCATGCAGCCCTTACAGGTGTAGGGGTTGATGGTGATGGAGAAGAGACCGCCACTGCCAGGGCTCTTCTTCTCCGGGTTGTTCCAGTAGGGCTTGGTGACGGAGAAGTCGAAGCTACCCAGGGATTGGATGAAACGGCCGAACTCCTCTTCCAGCAGCGGGCGCTGTTCGTCATCCACTTCGGCGGCGGCAATGGTCTCCAGCACCGCCTGATCGAGCAGGGTGCGTACATCGGCGGCCTCACCGGCGACGTTGAGCAGATCGCGCAGACGCTTCTCCACATTGCGGCTCTCGCGGCGCAGATATTGGGTTGGCGTACCCTGGGTCTCGACCCGGTTGATGGCGGTGGCGAAGACATCGCTGACTTTGTTCACCAGGCCGGGAATGGAGCTGTCGGGACAGAGCGTGTAGCAGTCGCCGCAGGCGGTGCAGTTCTCGGCCACCCACTTCGGATAGTCGAAGCGGATCTGCGTCAGGTCGCGGAACAGACCGGTGGATGCCGGAATCAGAGAGAGCGCCTGATAGGGGTCGGCCAGATTGTCGGAGCCCTTACCACTGGCGTAGAAGCTACCGGTCTGCTCCCAGAAGCGGTGGACATCGGCGATGCCGCCATCGCCTTGGGGCAACTGCTTGAGCATGATGGGCAGGGCCGGGGCCTTCTTCTCCGGCTGGGCGGCGACAGCGCCGACCACCTTCTCGGTTATCTCGTGGATCTCGTCGAAACCGCGGCGTACCACGCGCAGGTTGTCCTCGACCACGCGGCGGCCCTTGCTGCCAAACTTATGCTCCAGCTGGTCCTCGATAGCGGTAAACAGCTTCTTCTCGTCGAGGCCGGCCATCTCCATCAGCGGTGAGCCGGCAAAGAAGGCGCCCTGGAAGGCGTTGCCCTGCATGCGCAGCTGCAGCTCGGGGTTGGTAGCCTCCTCGCGGGCGATCTTGAAGCCGTCGACGTAGAAGACATGAATCTCGTTGTCGACCACCTGTTGCTGCATCCAGCGGGGGAATGTCTGCCACACCTCTTCAGCGCTGCCGAGGCTGGACTGGATGATCAGGGTGCCGCCGTGTTTCAGACCACTCAGCGGGTTGGAGTGGTGGAAGACATTGGGGTCGGGGCTCAACACCACGTCCACATAGTGGTATTCGCAGTTGAGCGGGATCGGGGTCGGTGCCGCCGCCAGGTAGTAGGTGGTCGGTTGGCCCTTCTTCTCGGAGCCGTATTTCGGATTGGCCTTGATCTCGTAGCCGAGCAGATCGTAGAGGGTCATCACCAGGTTCTTACCGGTGGTGATGGCGCCCCAGCCGCCCACTGAGTGCATACGCACGGTGATGGAGCCCTCCGGCATCAGGTTGGGGTTCTCGGAACCGCGCACCGCCATCTCGCCGATGTTGGGGTAGGCCTCCAACAGCTTCTGGATGTGGATCTCCTGCTTCGGATTGGCCGCATCGCGTACGAAGTCGATGCCGAGATAGAAGAACTTGCGGTGCGGGCCTTCCGGCAGCATGTTCTCCACTGCGCCGATCAGCGACTCGGGCTGCAGGTCGCGGGAGCCGAGGCCATAGGCGCCGGAGTAGAGGCGCGGGGCGTCACTGAGGCGATCGTAGCTGTCGTATTTGGGATAGGGCAGGGCCTGTTTGTCAGCCGCAGCCTGGCCGTTCTCGATGCACTTGGAGAGTGCCGCGCGCACTTCGCGCATCAGCGGCAGGTCTTCAGCCAGAGGTTGGTCGGTACGCTCCAGCACGCAGACGCCCTTCTTGCCTTTGAGTATCTTGCCCAGTAGGTCGCCGGGGAAGGGACGGAACATGGTGATGTCGATGACACCGACCTTCAGCTTGCGGGTCTTCTCCAGGTAATCGGCTACGCCGTGGGCCTGCACCACCATGGAGCCCATACCGGCGATCAGGTAGTCAGCCTTATCCGCTTTGTAGGCGCCGATGCGCCCGTAGCGGCGACCCGTCAGCTCGTAGTATTCATCCATCACCTGATCGGTGAGCTCGGGGATGTGCTGGAAAAAGTAGGGGCGCTGAGCCGCCACCGTCTGCATGAAGGCATCCTGGTTCTGCACTGAACCGGAGAGCATGGGTTTGTCCACGTCCCAGATGGCAGGTACGCGGCGGCGGGTCTCACCGAACAGCATCTTCTGCGCTGGGGTGGGACATTCGATCTCATCCTCGGGGCGGCCGAGGAACTCCTCGATCAACGCCCGCTCGGGCACCTGCAGCGGCTCGATCAGATGGGTGGTAAGGAAGCCGTCCTGGGCCACGGCGGCCGGTGTCAGGGAGAGCTCGGCGATCTTGCGGCCGATCAGGTTGAGGTCCGCGGCGCCCTGGGCGTCCCTGGCAAAGACCTGGAAGAAGCCGGTGTCGTCGATACAGTGGAAATCGTCATGACCACAGTGGACGTTGAGTGAGGCCTTGGTGATGGCGCGGCAGCCGATGTTGAGTACATAGGGCAGGCGCTTGCCGACCGCCGCATAGAGCGACTCGTGCATGAAGGCCACGCCCTGGGCGGAGGAGAAGTTGGTGGCGCGCAGGCCGGTCATCGACATGCCGGCAGTGACTGCGGCAGCAGCGTGTTCCGATTCCGGTTCGATGAAGATCAGCGAGCGATCAGAGATATTGACATGACCCTTGGCGGTCTCCTCAGCCCAGTACTCACCCATCTGCGTGGAGGGTGTGATCGGGTAGGCTCCAGCCGCATCGGATGCCTCGCGCTCACACATGATGACCGCGCCGTTGCCGTCCATTGCCATGCGGATACCGGGATACTTGAAGGTCTTCTCGTCTTTTTTACCGAACATGGAACACTTCTCTTGCTTTAATAGTGATAATGATTGCGGGCTTCTACGGTCTGATTTATACCGCAGAAGCGAACCCGGGCGACCAAAAGGGTCGTTGATTTACATAGGTAATGCTTCGCTACGAATGATGCGTTTCGCCTGAGATCCTTTAATCATACCTTTACTGTCATCGAGCCACACAATTGCGCCAGTCGGGCAACGCTCGGTGGCGACCCGGGAGGCCAGGTCGTTTTTGCTATAGTCGATGACGGCCAGGTTGTCCTTGATGGTGATTAACCCTTCGGGAGAGTCTTTGGCACAGCGCTCGCAGGCAGTACAAGCCACTTCACAGTCTTTTTCGGCCGGGTCGCCGAATTCTAAATTCTTGCAGGCGACCCACAGGTGGCGGTCGACCGGCTGTATGGAGAACAGGCCCTTGGGGCAGATCTCCACGCAGTCCTCGCAGGCGGTGCATTTGGCGGCGTCCACCACCGGCAGGCCGTGCTTATTCATGGTGATAGCGTCGAATTCACACACCTCGGCGCAATCGGAGAGGCCGATGCAGCCCCAGGTGCAGCCTTTCGGGCCACCGGCAACCACAGCAGCGGCGCGGCAGGTGGAGAGCCCTTTATAATGCGCCTTCATACGGGCAACATGGCTGCCGCCAGCGCAGGCAAGTCGGGCAACCCGTTTCACCACGTCACCGCTGTCGACTCCCAGGAAGTCGGCAATTTCAGTGATGGTGTCGGCACTGCTGACGGTACATTGGGCCGGTGCAACACGGCCGGCGATCAGCGCCTCAGCGAAGGGACGGCAACCGGCGTTGCCGCAAGCCCCGCAGTTGGTGGCCGGCAGCAGGCTCTCGATCTCATCGATACGGGGATCTTCGAAGACCCACAGCTTCTTGTTGGCGAAGACCAGCAATGAGGAGAGCAGCAGACCTAAAACGCCCATGAAGATGATGGCGCTTGATACATTCAGAGCAATATCTATATCCATTCCGTCACCTACCATTCAAAAATCATTCACCAAACTGAAACCTTAATAAGTGTAATGTTGGCTTTAGTATTGATCTACGGAATGGAGCCAATAGAAAGTATTGGATTTCTCAAGCCTTGGGGTGTGGCCGACCTCCATGATTGCTCGCCTAGGAGATCCCTCATGTCGTCCGATAGATTGCCAGTGCACTGATAACTCTAGTCTTCAGCCCTTTGAATTCAACCATGACGTGCTATCTGGATATGAGCTAAGGCTGGAGAGTTTATGGGCACATCAATAAATTCGATCCAGTGAAGTGCTGGGATATTGGATTGACAGTGGCTGACAGGGGTGGTGACCGGAGGAGGGAGTTTTACTGTTCGATCACGGTTATGGCAGGTGGCTTCAGAACTGGATTGGGAACGGTATATAAAAGGTAAAGCCTGGGCAGCTAAAGCGCAGTTGTGTCTCTCTTTTCGGGCTTACTCGGCACGATCATCGCGATCCCGGGTGAAACATTCTGGCTGCCAGGATGCGGACCACTCTTTTTAGCTAAAGGGAGAGGGTCAGGATGAGGGGGTGTCAGTTCCGTGTCACTTTGTTGGCCCCATCAACCCGAACCTCTCCCAATGGAAAGGGGAGGGAGCGCTACATCTGCCCGCGATCACGCCCCCCTGTTTGCACCGGCACCACGCCTTGCACCTGGGTACCCGACCCACCTGCGCCCGGAGTGACATTCAGATTGCCGCCACCGGTCACCGCACCAGCGCCGTATTGGATTTCACTCAGGAAAGCCTCATTGTCATCTTTGTATTCCATGCGCAGGTTGTGGATCTCGTTCGGCATGTTGGCCCAACCTTCGCCCCAAATGCTCATATGGTCCGCCTGAGCGACAGAACTCATAGCCAGAATGGCCATGCTGGCGAACAGAGCATACTCTTTCGTCGTTATTTTCATATTGATTGCCTCGTTGTTTATATACTATGGGACTGCTTCGGATAACGGCTTTGTCGTATCCTTTTTGTCTCACGATGACTCTAACAAGAGGCTGTTTCCCTGGGATTTCCAGGTGTAGTCAACCTGTAACCAGCCTGTTTCAAGCTGTTTCAGTCGTAGCGACTGCTCCCAGTTGCCCGCATATAATTAACTAGTCCCTGAGCCATTCTCAGTGCGCTATCCCGGGTTGATGCTCACTTCGCCGGGAGTGCTGAATGAGTCAGGTTTTTTACAGGTCTGGATGCTTTGTTGAAGGGAGTGAGGTTTATGAAACCGCGTCTGAATATCGGTACACCAATGGGGATTATTTGCCTGGGTGTCTGGCTGTTACCCAGTCATGCCATCTTCGCCGCCGATAGCGCAGCGGGAAAACCTGGCTACCTTTTTGACGGTTACCGGCTTATGCCGGAGATCGAGGTGACGGGTTACTACGACGACAATATCTATGCCACGAAACGGGCCAGGGAGTCAGATCAGGTAGTGGTGATCACCCCCTCGTTGAGCATCGATTCTCTATGGGACCGCCACAGTCTGGCGCTGGAAGCCGGCGCCATGGTCGGTCGCTACCTGGACAACTCGGCTGAGGATTATGAGGACTTCTGGGTCAAGGGTGACGGCCAGATCGATCTGACAGAGTCCAGCCGGATCTATGCCGGTGCAGGATACAGTGTCAATCATGAGAGCCGGGACTCCAAGGAGAGTGCGGCACAGCAGATCGATGAACCAACGACATACGATGCGAGTTCGCTACAGATCGGAGTCGATCAGCGGCTTGGTCAGGCAGGATTGATAAAGTTTGGCGGCACTTATGAGGCGCTCAACTACGACAATATCGGCACTCTCTACAATGACGACCGTGACCGTCGTGTGACCGGTCTGGGTCTGCGCTACAGCATGCCGGTTGCGGATCAGACTCTTCTGTTTGCACAGGGTATTCTCAATCAGCGTAGCTATGACGATGAGCGTGACCAGTTTGGCTATGAACGGGATTCGGACGGTTATAACGCCTACATCGGTTTGAGCCGGGAGTATGAGGCTGGACACCGGATCGAAGCCTATGTGGGTTATCTGGAGCAGGATTACGACGACAACCGTTTTGATCACTTACGCGAACCGAACTACGGTTTTGACGTGCTCTGGTATCCCGCTGCCGAGACAAAGGTGAGCGGCAAACTGGAGCGCTCACTCAACGAAACCACCGAGGTGGGTTCGTCGGGCTATCTCTATACCGGCTTAGACCTGCAACTCGATCAAAAGCTGTATACCGATGTGATGGGTTATCTCAACTATAACAATGGACTGGCAGAGTTTCAGGATGTGGGGCGAGAGGATAGTACGCAGACATTCACTGTTGGTCTCAAGTACTACATGAGCCCCAAGGTGATGCTCAGCGGTAGTTTCAGCCACATTGAAAACGACTCCAATGATCGTAATAGTGTGAGTCCTATCAGTGGTACCTACGACTATACCCGGAACCTCTTTTTCATCACGCTACGGGCCAGGTTGACACCATAAATTCCACATACCCCCTGGTGAAGGTCTTTTGAGCCGGAAAAGTACGTAGGGTGCGGCTTGCCGCACCATAGCTTCGCGAGCCTGGGTCAAATCTTTGAGGCTAATACTTAGAAGAGTGCACGGTGCGGCACGCCGCACCCTACGTGTTGTTGGTTTGTTGGTGGGGCAGGGCCCCACCCTACCGGGATATTGTAGGGCGGGGCTCTGCCCCGCCGGATAGTCTCATCGAATTGACGAGCTCAGCCTCCCACGCAATTGACACACGTTGCGCTTTCAGGGAGAAGACCCGCATGGCATCAGTAAACAGCCCAACCCTGGTAAAGGCCTTTTGAGCCGGATAAGTACGTAGGGTGCGGCTTGCCGCACCATGCTTGGCGAGCCTGGGTGAAATCTTCGCGGCTAACGTTCAGGAGAGTGTACGGTGCGGCAAGCCGCACCCTACGCGTTGTTGGTTTGTTGGTGGGGCAGGGCCTCACCCTACATGGATAATCCAGGGTGGGGCTATGCCTGTGCTGTCGGATAAGGGTGGGAGGATCGTCTGCGGATTAGCGTCTGCCGCCAGGACCGCCACTGCCGGGGGCTTTACCGCCGCCACCAGCCGCACCGGAGGCGGGGGCTCCCTTCGCCTCTGAGAAAGAGCGACGGGATTCATAGCCCATGCCGAACCAGGTCCAGTTGTCGTCGCGACGCTCTTTTTCCTGCCAGCTCTGGATATTGCTTGTCTGAGATGCGGTGTCATCCCCGCTGTCAGCGTTAGCAGTCTCTGACTCCGCAGCCCAGACATTGGCTGTCGAGGAAAGCCCAATCAGCAGCATCAAGGGAATGTAGACGATTTTTCGCATAAAGCCTTTCCGCGTTATCCGCTGTGATCTTCTCAGCGGCGTCCGCCGCCTCCGCCACTACGTTGAGCCGATGAGTGAGCGCCGCCCATGGAGCTGCTGCTACCCATGCTTTGGAACATTGAACCACCGCTACCAAAGCCCTGTCCAGCCGAACGCTTTTCAAACAGATAGCGGTTTTGGGACTGTTGCTTCAGCTGATCGCCCGACTGTTGCTGGGTTTTCGTCTGATCAGCGTCCTTCAGCCGGTCCTGTTGTCTCAGTTGATCCTGAATTTTGTCCTGATCTTTCAATTGATCCTGATCTTTCAGTTGATCCCGATCTCTGAGCCGATCCTGCTGCTTGAGTGAATCTGCGTCCTGGTCGTGCTGTTCCAGGCGTGTTCTATCCGCATTTTCTTTATCAACCTGATTCACCCGATGGCGTAATTTATCGGCTTCACCCGCATTCTTGAACTGCTGTGCGTTGCCTTTGCCGGCAGCGATCTGGGCGCCACTTGTTGATGCGTTGCCATCCGCGAGCGGAAGGCTGTCGTCGGAAGCGGCCCATGTCGTAGCAATCGGCAGTGACATGGCAAGCAACAATGAAAGGTGTAATACTTTACGTGAAACGTTCATGATGATTCTCCTGTGAGTTCTTTCCTTTACTCACTCATAGCTTAAGACGAAGCTATTTCAGGCCGATTTCTGCGAGCCGGTGTAGTGTTTCAGGATGTTTCAGATAAGACTGTTGCTTGTGCGAATGCGATACCCTAAAGACAAGATGGCATGAGCGGCTATGCGCATGGAAAAACAGAAAATCCTGGTTGTCGATGATGACCGGAAGTTACTCGACCTCGTTATCAAGTTCCTGACACGGGAAGGGTTCAATGTAGCTGGCGTCGGCAGTGGCAAAGCCATGGACGACTACCTGAGTCAGCATCCGGTCAATCTGATCGTGCTCGACCTGATGCTGCCGGGCGAGGATGGGCTGTCAATCGCCCGCCGCCTGCGCGCCAACAGCGCCATTCCGATCCTGATGCTCTCGGCGCGGGGTGATGATATCGATCGTATCATCGGTCTGGAGGTCGGTGCCGACGACTATCTGCCAAAGCCGTTTAATCCACGAGAGCTCACGGCGCGGGTCAAGGCGATACTGCGGCGTACTCAGGAGCTGAATCAGGCCGGGGCCTATAACAATCAAGGCTCTGAGACCTATCGCTTCGGTGACTACCTGGTCAATCTCACCACCAACACCATTTCCCGGGAGGGCGAGCAAATCAGTCTGACGGCTGGGGAGTATTCTCTGCTCGAGGCTTTCGTTAAAAACCCCAATCGGGTGTTGAGCCGGGACCATCTGATCGAACTGATCAAGGGCTATGAACGCTCACCCTATGATCGCAGTATCGACGTGCGGGTAACCCGTCTGCGTAAAAAACTGGAGAGCAACCCGGACCAACCTCAATACATCCGTACCGTTTGGGGCCGCGGGTATATTTTCACGCCACAAGGGAATTACGAAGCGCCGTGAGACTTCCCTTCACCAGCGGTACGCTATTCGGTCGTACGGCAACCGCCTTCACGCTGGCCTTTCTGCTCTTTTCCCTCTTCTCGTTGGGGCTGGTGGTTTATTTCGTTACCATGCCGCTGACTCAGCGGGTCGCCAAAGATCTTTCGGCCATGGCGGTGCTCACAACACAGATCTGGGTGGAACTCCCACCCGGTACCCGGCCCGATTTCGAGAAAGAGATGTACCAGCGCCATGACCTGATGGTCGGCCTTGCCCAGAAGGTACTGCCGGTCGATCCCGCTCCCGCGTTCTATTTGCGCGACTTCAGCCAAGCGCTCAGTGAGCGGACAGGTAAACCGCACGAGATTCTCTACGATGCCGACCAACCCGATTGGCGCTGGGTCGATATCCCTATGGGCGGACGCCAGATGCGGGTCGGATTTGACACCGGACGCTTCATCACCCGTATTCCGTTGACACTGATCCTGATGGTGCTTGGCGGTACCCTGATCGCTGTTGTCACCTCCCTGGTGATGGTGAGACGCACAACGCAACCGCTGGCTGCCTTGGCTCAGGCCTCGACCCGCATCGGCGAGGGGAGGCGGGGGCAGCCCTTGCCGGAAGAGGGCGCTACCGAGCTGGTGGAGTTGACGCACAACTTCAATCAGATGGAGCAGCAGCTGAAGGTGCTGATGGAGAACCGAACCACCCTGCTGGCCGGCATCTCTCACGATCTTCGAACGCCGATTGCGCGATTGTTGCTGGAACTGGAGCTGCTCGATGGAGAGAGCGACGGGGATCTGAAGGAAGAGATGCGTGATGATCTTGAAGAGATGAATGCAATCATCACGGCTACGCTGCAACTTTCAAAAGGCATCTCCGATGAAGTGACGGAGCAGGTAGAACTCTGTGCACTAATCGAATTGGTGGTGGACGAGTATCGCCAGCGGGCGGTGACGATTGAGTTTCAGTGCGATGGGGTCATTAATGCGGATCTGCCGGTTACCGCCTTAAGGCGGGTTCTGAATAATCTGCTCGACAATGCGCTGCGCTATGGAGAGGGCAAGCCCATCACCGTTCATTGCACCAGGTTGGAACCTCAGGTGAAGATCGAGATTATCGATCAAGGCCCGGGTATTCCACAGGAGCAGCGCGCTCTGGTGATGCAGCCCTTCAAACGGTTGGAGGATTCTCGCAGCCGTGCGTCCGGCGGTAGTGGTCTTGGTCTGGCGATTGTCGATCAGCTCTGTCGCATGAATCGCTGGAGGTTTGAATTGGATGCTCGAGAAGAGGGCGGCACTATTGCTCGTCTGTATATTTCCTAAAGCACTCACTCTCCTGCGCTCTATCCCATAGTGTGAAGCGCTTCCCGGTTTTTACCGATCATTGCAGCAATTGTTTCAAATGTTTCAACATCGCCGCCTGGTGCAACAGCTTGATACAGGTCCGGCAAATCCTCTGACGTATGATGCGCGGCTTGTCGGGGCAAGGTCCCTGATGGATAACACATCTACTGTTGGAGCATTTATGTTGAAAAGAAGGACCCTAGTAACTACGGCGGCATTTCTGGCACTCTCTTGTCTCGGTCTGTCGGAGCTTTCACAGGCGGCTGGCGGCAGGTTTTCCGTGAACAAAACGCGCATAAGCAGCGAAACGATTTCGAGCACAGAGGCATCGACTCTCGATTTCAATGAAGCGACTCATCTGACGTTCATGCGTGAGGAAGAGAAGCTGGCTCGCGACGTCTACACCAAGCTGGGTATGCTCTATCCCGACTCAGTGGTGTTTGGCAGAATAGACGATTCCGAACAGAAGCACACTGACGCGGTGAAAGGCATTATGGAGCAGCATGGCCTGGAAGACCCCAATACCAACGACAACCTCGGTGTCTTTACCGGTGAGGAGTATGGAGACTACTTTACCGAGAAGTATGCCTATCTGGTCAACAAGGCCTCTGCCAGCGAACTGGATGCACTCTATGTCGGTGCCTTCATCGAAGAACTCGATATGTTGGATATCAATCGCTGTCCGCAAGAGATCGTGCAGCAGGATAACGAGGTGGGGAGTGATGCCGAATGTGGGCTTCTTTACACCGACGAGCCCGATATCATCAATCTCTATGGATCACTCTTGAACGGTTCTGAAAGCCATCTTCGCGGCTATGTCAGGGCCATCGAAGCCATCATTGGCAAAGGCGCCTATACTGCACAGGTGCTCAGCCAGGAAGCGGTCGACGCAATCTTGGAACGCTGACATCGCCTGGTAAGTGCAGTTGCGAATGGTGAGTGGGTGGTGGTCGAGTCGGGTTCTGGGGCTGATGAGAAATGGCATTAAGCCAAAATTCAACTCTCGGCTAAGTCCGTTCAAAGAACATTTGGTGGGGCAGGGCCCCACCCTACCATTCCATTCAAGGTGTAGGGTGGGGCCGTGCCCCACCAATAGCGGCTTAAGTCAGCGCCATTCGGGTCTGCTGACGGATCCTAAAAGGGCCACAGACTCCACCCGCTCTCCAGTTCGTCACGGCACTTTGCTATCTGCGCGCGATAGCGTTTGGCGTTGTTGTCGACTTTACGCGCCACCCGCATCAGCCATGCCTTCTTCTTATAGGTTCCCCGTTTAAAACCGCCGTGGCCTTCGTGATAGGCCAGGTACTGTTTATAGGCATCCCACTTGGAGATGCCGAGTGTCTTATAGCTCAGGTTACCGTACCAGCCGATGAAATCGACCGCGTCTTCATAGTCGTCCCGGTCGGCCCAACGATTACCGGTTTTCTCCCGGTACCAGTCCCAGGTGCTGTCTTTTACCTGCGCATAGCCGTAGGCGGAGGATTTGCGAAACCAGGGGATGAACCAGAAGAGCTTATCGCGGGGAGGCTTGGCGTCGTGCTTGAAGTGGGATTCCTGGTGAATGATCGCCAGCTGCACATGTATCGGCACACCCCACTTAAGCGTGATGAATGTTACCTTAAGTAGTTGTTTCAACATGCAATAATAACTTCCGGCGTGGCCGAGGGTTTCATCAAACCCGAAATGCGTATAATAGCGGCCGGTTTAGCAATAACTGGCGTAGGGAGCAGGGCTCCTTCAAATTGAATGCCGGTATCAATATAACAAAAGGAGCGATCAATGAAACTTATTCTCTTGGGTGCGCCCGGGGCAGGCAAAGGCACGGTAGCCAAACGACTGACTGAACTCGATGGTTCTGTACAGATCTCCACCGGTGACATCCTGCGCGGCGCCGTGGCCGCCGGCACTGAGTTGGGCAAACAGGCCGAAGCCTTCATGAAGGCCGGCGACCTGGTACCGGACGATCTGATCATGGGTATCATGGAACAGCGACTGCAGGAGCCCGACTGCGCCAACGGTTTTCTGCTCGACGGCTTTCCCCGCACCATTCCCCAGGCAGAGGCGCTCAAGGCGTTGCTGGAAAGAATCGGTGTGAGCCTCGATTTCGCTGTCGAGATCGATGTACCGCGTGATGTGATCCTCGATCGTCTCACTACCCGTCGCACCTGTGTCGACTGCGGCGCCATCTACAACGTCAAGAGTATGCCGCCCAAGGTTGAGGGTGTCTGCGACAAGTGTGGTGGCAAGGTGGTCCAGCGCGACGACGAGACCGAAGCAGCAATCTCCAACCGGCTCGATGTCTACAATGAGAAGACAGCACCGCTGGTTGGTTTCTATAAGAATGAAGGCATGCTGCTCACCGTCAGCGCCACCGATAGCGGTGCCGTTGTGGAAGCGATTCAGGATCGCCTCGCCAACTGATCCCTTGGATCGGCTGATGGCAGCAAACGGAAAAGCCCGCTCGAGTTGAGTGGGCTTTTTTATTGGTGAGCGTTTATGCTGCACGGAGCAGAGCACTTCACGTGCCGCAAGGTTCTTTGGTGCTGGCGCCACTCTGCGGTAAGAGCCGCGACATGCTCTGGCTGGCGGAGCAGGGCTACCGCATACGCGGTATTGAATTGAGCCCGCTGGCGATCGAGAGCTTCTTCAGTGAGCACGCGCTGGAGCCCGAAGTCACCCAGGTAGATGGTTTCGAGCGCTGGCAGGCCGGCCCTTACGAACTCTATTGCGGTGATATCTTCGATCTGCCGCAACTGGATAACAGTGATATCGATGCGGTCTACGATCGCGCCTCGCTGGTTGCCCTCAATCCGCTGCAACGCGAACACTACGCCCGCATGCTGAGTGAGCTGATACCGGAGAAGAGCAAGATGCTGCTGGTGGCGATGGACTATCCACAAGAGGAGATGTCCGGGCCTCCCTACAGTGTGCAGGAGAGAGAGGTCAGGGAGTTGTTCGAGCCCCGTTTCCAGGTGCAGATGCTGCACGCACTGGATCTGTTGAGTGATACTGAGCGCTACGGTGACAGGGGAGTGAGCCGAATGCTCGAACAGGTCTATCTGCTAAAGCCTTAGGCGGAACCCTTTGGGTCAGGCGAGAATGCTACTTAGTTAAGGGCGTTTGGGATGCTATCCAACGACTTATGGTGGGGCAGGGCCCCACCCTACCTGTGGTCCGGAGTGTAGGGTGGGGCCCTGCCCCACCATTCAATCGCGTAACTAAGCAGCATTCGGGTCAGGTGAGTTAAATCTCAAGTTTCGGAGTTCATGACGAATTGGTTTTTATCAGTTCGCCAAAGAACGCCAGTATCAGTTTAATTGCCCAACCTCATCAGCCATGCGCTTTGTGAGGCGAGAGTTGAATATTCGCTTGAAGCCTTTTGAGTATTTTGTGTATGGCATTGAGGTGTGCGCTTTGCACCGGCTGTAATTTTGAGTCCCCCTCTACCTAACCCTCGCCCGCAAGTGGGGCGGAGATGTGCTATTCGAGAGCAGCCATGGCTTGCAGTCAGGTTATACAGCGAGCTGTCCTGTTACATCCGTTGCTGATCAAAGCGTCCCCTCTCCCCATGCGGGAGAGGGGATGTTCTATTAGAGAGCAGCGCTGGCTTACAGTCAGGGTATACAGCGAGCTGTCCTGTTACATCCGTTGCTGATCAAAGCGTTCCCTCTCCCCTTGCGGGAGAGGGGATGTTCTATTAGAGAGCAGCGCTGGCTTACAGTCAGGTTATACAGCGAGCTGTCCTGCTACATCCGTTGCTGATCAAAGCGTCCCCTCTCCCCTTGCGGGAGAGGGTTAGGGTGAGGGGGATAATAAACAGGTGAGTGCAGCGAACACCCCATTGGCGTTTATTTGCAGACGCTTTGAATAAAGCAGGATGAATGCACGAAACGTGAGCTAAATGGTGTGGCTCAGCGCACCAGTAGAGACTTCATTCAACCTGAGGCGGAGGGCGCTATTTCCACTCCGTCTGCTCCAGCGTCACATCCCGCACCCCATCACTGAGCCAGATCTGGCCCTCCTGAATCGTGCAGGACAGGGCCATGTTCTTCTGTACCAGTTCGCTCAGTTCGGTATCGCCCTGGGTACTCAACTTGATCACTGAAAGATTACCGAAGCGCTGAAAATCGGCGCCGTTCTGCTGCCACCAGACTGACGCACTTCGCTCTGCATAGGGGTAGACGATCACCTTTCTGGCACGACCGCAGGCCCGCCTCAGACGCTTTTCGTCGGGTTGACCCAACTCAATCCAGAGCTCGATCTCATCGCTCAGGCTCTTCTGCCAGAGGTCGGGTTCATCATCGCTGCTGATGCCTTTGCAGAAGCTGAGTTGCTCATCCGCGTTGAGGGCGAAGGCGACAACCCGCAACAGCATGCGCTCATCGGTCTCGGAAGGGTGGCGGGCGAGGGTGAGCGGGTAGCTCTGATAGTGGTTTCGATCCATATCGGCGATCTGGATCTCTGCTTTGAAAATGGTTGCCTTGAGTGCCATGAATGGGGTTACTGCCTATAGTTCAGGTTTGCGGCGTAGCGCCTTGCGTTGACCGTGCTTGGTCTTGCTGTCGAGGCGGCGTTTCTTGGCCCCCCGGCTGGGTTTGGTCGGGATACGCCGCTTGCGTGTCACCGCGACGCTTTGGATCAATGCCTGCAGGCGCGCCAGCGCATCGATCTTGTTACGCTCCTGGTCGCGCTGGTTCTGTGCCTTGATCACGATGACCCCATCGCGGCTGATGCGGCTGTCGCGTAACTTCAGCAGCCGCTGTTTGTAGAAGTCGGGCAGGGAGGAGGCGTTGATGTCGAAACGCAGATGGATCGCCGATGAGACCTTGTTGACGTTCTGCCCACCCGCACCCTGGGCGCGGATCGCGCTCAGTTCGATCTCCTGATCGGGGATGGAGACGTTGTTGGAGATGGTCAGCATTTCTCTTGGGCCTGTCAACAGAGCCTATCGGTTTCATGACACCACACTGGTGTACGTATCTATGTGGTGGCGGCTATTGTAACATCAGGCCGCAATGACGGTGACGGGAGAGGCTCGCACCCGGACGAGAGCGGTCACACCATGCCAGAAGAAACGACATCCAACCAGGCCTTCGCGGCGCTCACGCCCGACACCATGCTTGATGCCATCGATTCGACCGGTGTACTCTGCAGTGGCCAGTTTTTGGCGCTCAATAGCTATGAGAACCGGGTCTACCAGGTCGGCGTGGAGGAGGGGGCGCCGTTGGTGGCCAAGTTCTATCGCCCCAACCGTTGGAGCGATGAAGCGATCATCGAAGAGCACCGATTCACTCAGGCATTGGCGGAAGAGGAGATTCCCGTCATCGCCCCTCTGGCAGATGAAGAGGGCAGAACTCTGCGCTACTTCGGCGATATCCGCTTCGCCCTCTACCCCTGTCGCGGGGGACGCGCACCAGAGCTGGACAACCCTGATCAGCTGGAGCAGCTGGGCCGTTTTATCGGCCGTATCCATCTATTGGGTGCTGTGCGCCCCTTCGAACATCGACCGACGGTCGACATCGAGAGCTATCTGCTGGAACCCAGCCAATTTCTGCAGCAGGAAAATTTCATCCCCGGTCATCTCATCGATGCCTACGGCAGCCTGATCCGGGATCTGATTCCCCGTGTCGAAAGCTGTTACCAGCGCGCAGGTAATATCAGCAACATTCGACTGCACGGGGATTTCCACCCCGGCAACATCCTGTGGCGCGACGACGGCCCCCAGATCGTCGATTTCGACGACGCCCGCATGGGCCCCGCAATACAGGATCTCTGGATGTTTCTCTCCGGCGACCGTCCCTACATGACCGCACGGCTGGCCGACCTGCTCGATGGCTACACCCGCTTCTGCGACTTCAACCCCGCCGAACTGCATCTGGTGGAAGCGCTTCGCACCATGCGTCTGGTCCACTTTGCCGGCTGGCTGGCAAAGCGTTGGGACGACCCCGCCTTTCCCCAGGCCTTCCCCTGGTTCGATTCGCTCAATTTCTGGGAAGAGCACATTCTCACCCTGCGTGAGCAACTGGCGAAGATGGATGAGCCGCCACTGGTTTGGGATTAGCGGCCGGGAGGGCCTCTCGAAACGAGGCCAAGTCTCACTGACACAATCATGGGTTCAGTATTTCAGACCCAAAATTACATAGATAACGAATTTAATTCCCGACACTTCATTGCCGACGGCGAAAGCGTAGCCAAGTTGGCGTGGTTTTCAGTTACGAAAATTCCCGGTGGACGCTCCAAAAAAAGGCTAAAAGCTTAATACCAGTAAATTGAGGACTCAGTGCCTGAGTTACTCTCAATTCTTGCGTTCGAGAGGCAAATGTTCTAGAAAAGAGGCAACCCCGCTTCGCGCAGTCACATGGACGCTGTCATGGTGAGAACGAAGGAACCGATTGATCCGTCGCTAATAGCTCTTCTCCGTAATCACGGCGCAACCAGGAAGCCTGATTACTTGACGACCCGTTATATATCTATCCGGAAATTTCTGCTCCATCGTCTACATGGGATGCGAACGCAACTTAATGCCCAGACGGCCGGTTGTGAATTCGTCGACATAGCAGTGATCTCGTGCGCCAGTCATTGCCAAAATGCGAATCTGTTTGAGCGGATCGGGATATTT
>JARRNY010000070.1:0-57703 GCA_037384445.1 Candidatus Thiodiazotropha sp. | reverse complement strand
ATATGTCATTGTGCTAAATGCGTAACTTGCTGATTATCCTTATCTCTTTGCTGGTTGTTGGCGACCTGTATGGGGCCGATGCCAGAAACGAGGCGATCAAGCCACTGCCACTCGAGCAGGACTTGAACCTTAAGCTGGTTGCCTTGGGTGATCGGCTGTTTCACGATGGGAGACTCTCGCAGGACAACACGATCAGCTGTTCCAGTTGCCATATTCTCTCCAGTGGTGGTACGGACCGCGCAGCCAGGTCGGTTGGCGTGGGCGGAGCATTAGGGGGGATCAAAGCGCCCACTGTCTACAACAGCAGCTTTAATTTCGTCCAATTTTGGGATGGGCGGGCAAGCACGCTGGAGGAGCAGGCGGCTGGACCGGTGCACAATCCTCTGGAAATGGCCTCAAACTGGCCGGAGGTGCTGAATAAACTGAGGGCCGATCCAAAGATGGTCGAAGCATTCAGTGAGCTCTTTCCTGACGGCATTACGGAACAGGCCATCGTGGTCGCCATCGCTGAATTCGAGCGCTCTCTGGTGACCTCCAACTCCCGATTCGATCGCTGGCTGCGGGGTGATGATGACGCTGTCGGTCCCTATGAGTTACGGGGCTATCAGCTGTTCAAGAACTATGGGTGCATCAGTTGTCATCAGGGTGTCAATGTGGGCGGAAACCTTTATGCCTATATGGGCGCTATGGGCGACTATTTTGCCGACCGCGGCCGCAAAATCACCGAGCCCGATCTTGGTCGCTTCAATGTCACCAAAGAGGTGGAGGATAAACACTTCTTCAAGGTGCCCAGCCTGCGTCTGGCAGCGATCAATCCGCCCTACTTCCACGATGGGTCAGTCAGCACCCTCTCGGAAGCCGTGCGGATCATGGGGCGCTATCAGCTTGGTCGTGAGATACCACAGGAGGAGATCGAAGCCATCGTTGCTTTTCTCCACACCTTGGTCGGCAACCACAACAGGTTGAAGCCATGATCATGCGGAGGGCGATGAATGCCAGACGTAGCATGCTGCTGATCACTCTCAGTATCGCTCTGCTATTGCTGCTTGGCATGATATGGGATGACGATTCTCTGGAGCATGCGGAGGTTTCGAGTCAGCTGATTAAACTCAAAGAGCTTGATGCCCGGCTCGATCGGGATGTGCTACGCATCACTTCATTCCTGTTATCACACTACGACACCCTGGTAGAGACAACTCAGCAACTGCATCAATTGAGAGAGGAGATGCGACAGCCAGGACAGAGTAAATACGAGACATTGGATGATGCTATTCGCCAATATTGGGAGGACATGGACGAGAAGCTCAAGGATCTGGAGCGGATAAAGTTTCAGGCTGCTGTGGTCCGCAACGGCATCCTCTATCTGCCGATTGCAGCGCTAGAGGTAAAGCGGGTCGACCGCTCGATCTATGAGCGGGTTGTGGAGCTACTGAATCAACTCTATGTATTCGATCTTTTCTACTCAGATACACAATTGGAAGTGATCCGCACCAAGGTCGCGGAGTTGGAGCGAATAAGGCTTGGAGACCGGGAGGAACAGAAGGTCCTGGACAACATGGTGTTTCATATCAAGGCGAACCTTAGTGACTTGGCAAAGCTGGGGGAGTTGAAGCACCACTATCTCAGCATAAAGTCGGTGGAGAGTTTCGAGCTCCTGCATAACCGCTATGAGATGCACCGGATCAGCGAAACCCGTATCAAGCAGAGCATGATCCTCTTTCTTACCGTGTCAGTTTTCGCGCTGATTATCGGTTTATGGTATCTGATCCGCAGCCTGCAACACGCACATCAGGAGGCCAATCGCTCGTGGAGTCGACTGCACGATGCAGTCGAGAATCTCTCTGAAGCCTTCGCCCTGTTTGATAAAGAGGGTCGATTGGTGCTGTTTAACCGCCGCTATACTGAGCTCTATCCCTGGCTGAAGGATTGGCTGCTGGAAGGGGTGTTGCTGCAGACCCTTAAATCGGTGGCCGGGAATCGCATCCGTTACCTGGGTTTGGAAGGTAAGCCGCTGCAGCATGACCATCCGCAGGGACAGTATCTTGAGCACACGGAGGACAATAACTGGTATCTCGCCAGCAACAACCCGACCTCTGAAGGGGGGCTGGTTTGTGTGCGTACCGATATCACTGAGTCCAAGCGCAGCGAGGCGGACCTGCGTAAGTTGGGGCGGGCGCTGGAGCAGAGTCCGGCCTCGGTCATTATCACCTCAATCGACGGCATCATTGAATACGTCAATCCGAAATTCGAGGAGGTGTCGGGTTATACCTCCAAAGAGGCGATCGGCCAGAATCCGCGTATTCTGAAAAGCGGCGACAAGTCGAACGAGGACTACAAAAAGATGTGGACTGCTCTGCTCTCCGGCAAGGAGTGGCGGGGTGTTTTTCACAACAAACGCAAAGACGGCTCCATCTATTGGGAGGCCGCATCCATTTCGCCGTTGCGCGATGAATCGGGCAAGATTACCCACTTCATTGCCGTCAAGGAGGACATCACCGCTCAGAAGCGCGCAGAAGATCAGTTGCGCATGAATGCCACCGTCTTTGATACCACATCCGAGGGCATCATGGTCACGGATGCGGATAATCTGATTAAGACGGTCAATCCCGCTTTCAGCCGGATTACCGGCTATGAAGCCGAAGAGGTGATCGGTCGCTCACCGCAGCTGCTCAGCTCTGGCAGACACACCAATGCTTTCTATGAACAACTCTGGTCGGCGGTGATGCAGAACGGATACTGGAGTGGTGAGATTTGGAATCGACGCAAGGATGGCAGCGTCTTTCCCGAGTGGCTCTCGATCGCTGCGATCAAGGGAGATGATGGTATCGCCAAGGAGTTTGTGGCGGTCTTCTCCGACATCACCAAACACAAGCAGGACGAGGAGAAGATTCGCTATCAGGCCAATTTCGATGCCCTGACCGGGCTGCCCAACCGTTCTTTGCTGACCGACCGTTTATCTCAGGCGATACTCTCGGCCGACCGGGAACAGTGGAAGCTGGCATTGCTTTTCATCGACCTGGATCAGTTCAAGGTGGTCAATGATACCTTTGGCCATGTCATGGGTGACGAGCTGTTGCAGCAGGTGGCACAGCGCATTCGTCAATGTGTTCGCGATGCCGATACGGTAGCGCGTTTTGGTGGCGACGAGTTCGTTATCCTGTTGCAGGATGTGTCGGATTTGGAGTCCCCCGCGCTGGTGGCCTCGAAAGTGATTACTGAGGTGACCCGTTCGTTCACCCTTTATGAAAGAGAGATCTTTGTCGGTGCCAGCGTTGGTATCACCGTCTACCCGGATGATGCGAACACCCCCGATTCGCTGCTGCGCAATGCCGATATGGCCATGTATCAGGCCAAGGAGCGGGGTAGAAACAACTATCAGTTCTTTACTGCCTCGATGCAGCGACTGACTATCGAGCGGCAGCAACTTGAGCAGGATCTGCGCCAGGCGCTGCAGCGCAATGAGTTGGAGCTCTACTATCAGCCGGTGGTGGATTCCCAAACCAATCGGGTCGGTAGCCTGGAAGCCCTGTTACGCTGGAATCATGCAAAGAAGGGGCGCATATCGCCGGAAGCCTTCATTCCTCTGGCGGAGGATTGCGGTCTGATCGGGCCCATCGGCGAATGGGTGGTCAAAGAGGCATGCAGACAATTGAGCCAGTTGCACCGCTACGGCCACGAACAGCTCTCAGTCGCCATCAACCTCTCCAGCCGGCAACGGGAATTAGGCCTCGAAACCGATTTTCTCAAGCAGGTGCTTGAGGAGACGGGGGTGAGCGCCCAATCTGTCACCCTGGAGATTACCGAAAGCCTGCTGATGCGGGATACGGAGGAGTCCGTTCAGTGGCTGACAAAATTCAAGCAGCTGGGAGTGAAGTTATCAGTCGATGATTTCGGTACCGGCTACTCCTCGCTCAGTTATCTCAAACGCTTCCCGGTGGACGCCCTGAAGATCGACCGCTCATTCGTCAGCGACCTGCCGGATGACAAAGAGAGCGTTTCCCTGGTCAGGACCATCATCGCCATGGCGCACAGCCTCAATCTCGGTCTGGTCGCCGAGGGGGTGGAGTCCGAAGCGCAGATGGCATTTCTGACTGCCGAAGGCTGCAATGTCCTGCAGGGTTACTACTACGCCAAACCCATGTCGGCGAGGGAGTTGCGCAAGTGGCTCGATAAGGATCTGCAAGTCATCGCTACTAACTGAGCCTCGGCTCTTCCTCAACTGTTCATCGATTTTTACCTCGATACCCCGCCGTTTCTGAGGGGCAAATCACCCTCCACGGCTACGCTTTGCGAGGCAGAAATGCTATAAAGCGAAGAAAAGGGCCTATAAGAATCTACTATCCACGCACTGAACGGCACCTGCCCGACAGTCGAACCAATCGAGGACTATGATGAGCAAAATTGTTGAGGTGACACTTCCAGATATCGGTGACTTCGAGCAGGTCGACATCATCGAAATCCTGGTCGCCGCTGGCGACAGGGTGGAAGCGGAAGACTCCATCATTACGCTGGAGAGCGACAAAGCGACCATGGATATCCCCTCGCCCCATGCCGGCGTGGTCAAAGCGTTGCTGGTCAAGGCGGGTGAGAAGATCTCCCAGGGAGCGCCGATACTAACGCTGGAACTGGCACAAGCTGCCTCAGCAGACGAGAAACCCACACCCACCAAGGCGCCGGTCTCCGATGCCGTCAAGGGTGCAGCTGACAAGCAGACCGACGTGGTTGTGCTGGGCGCCGGACCTGGCGGCTATACCGCTGCTTTCCGTGCCGCCGATCTCGGCAAACGAGTCATCATGATCGAGCGCTACGATGCCCTGGGCGGTGTCTGCCTCAATGTCGGTTGCATCCCCTCAAAGGCCCTGCTGCATGCAGCGGACGTGATCAATGAGGCGGCCGAGATGGCTGAGTTGGGCATCAGTTTCGGCAAACCCAAGATCGATCTGGATAAATTGCGTGCGGGCAAGGACAAAGTGGTACAGCGCCTCACCGGCGGCCTCATGCAACTGGCCAAACAGCGTAAGGTAGAGGTGGTTCACGGTCTGGCCCGCTTTGAATCCCCCAACCGCATCAGCGTCAAAACCGACGACGGCAGCCTCTCCATCGCCTTTACCGACGCCATCATCGCCTGTGGCTCCAGCCCGGTGCAGATACCCGGTTTCCCGAATGATGACCCGCGTCTGATCGACTCTACCGGGGCCCTGGCACTGGAAGAGATACCCAAGCGCATGCTGGTTGTAGGAGGCGGCATCATCGGCCTCGAGATGGCAACCGTCTACAGTACCCTGGGCAGCGAGATCGATGTGGTAGAGCTGCAGGAGAACCTGATTCCAGGCTGCGATCCCGACCTGGTCCGCCCGCTGCAGAAACGCATCAAAGGGCGCTACCGCAACATCATGCTGGGTACCAAGGTGACCGACATCCAGGCCCAGAAAAGCGGCCTCAAGGTGACCTTCGAAGGCAAGCAGGCGCCGGATAAGCCTCAGACCTATGACAAGGTGCTGGTGGCGGTCGGGCGTGTTCCCAACGGAAAGAAGATCAACGCCGAGGCGGCGGGCGTCAATGTAGACGAGCGGGGTTTCATTCCGGTCGATCAGCAGATGCGCACCAATGTGCCCAACATCTTTGCCATCGGCGATGTTGTCGGCCAGCCGATGCTGGCGCACAAGGCAACCCATGAGGCGAAGACAGCGGCGGAGGTGATTGCCGGCATGCCGGTGAAGTTCGATCCCATGACCATCCCCTCAGTGGCCTATACCGATCCGGAAGTGGCCTGGATGGGGCTCACGGAGAGCGACGCCAAGGCACAGGGTATCGAGGTCGAGAAGGGGGTCTTCCCCTGGGCTGCCAGTGGCCGTGCCCTGGGTATCGGCCGCGACGAGGGTATGACCAAGCTGCTGTTCGACCCCAAGAGTAAACGCATTCTGGGCGCCGGCATCGTTGGCCCCAATGCGGGGGAGCTGATCGGCGAGACGGTGCTGGCGCTGGAGATGGGGGCTGACATGGAAGACATTGGTCTCACCATCCATCCCCATCCGACCCTCAACGAGACCATCTGCTTCGCTGCAGAGATGGCAGAAGGTACGATCACTGATCTGATGCCGCCCAAAAAGAGGAAGTAAACCGCTTCTTTTGGACAGGGTTACCGACAGCGTAAGGGCATTCTACGAGGCCTACCCCTATCCGGCGGGTGAGCAGGTCGACTGTGATGGCTATCAGGTCGAGCTGCTGCTTAGCTACCGGGAGCGCCAAGGCGTGCCGATGCGGCCGCTACAGGTGTTGGAGGCGGGCTGTGGCCGCGGTCTGAATCTCCAGGCTGCGGCGGCAGCGCAACCCCATGTGCGCTTCACCGGGATCGATGTCAATCGGGTGGCGATCGATGAGGCGCGTCGGGCAGCAGCCCATAAAGGCCTGGATAATCTGCAGTTTCAAACCGCCGATCTGATGCAGAGGAGTTCCCTGCCCGAGACGCCGGGCGGCTACGACCTGATCCTCTCCTACGGCGTGATCCACCACCTCAGCGATCCCCAACTGGGGTTTAGCCAGCTGGACGATCTGCTGTCACCCCAGGGCCTGGTGGCGCTGATGGTCGATGGACGTTTCGGTCGTCAACCCCTCGACCGCTTTCTACAGGCGTTAAGGCTGCTGGCGGAGGAGTCTGACTCGGCGGATCAGCGTCTGTCCGAAGCGCGGGCCCTGGCCAGGGTGGCGGAGCAAGCCCTGTTTCGGGGTACCTATTGGCAGGGTACAGCCGAAGTGAACGATGTGGAGTTTGCCGACCGTTGTCTGCATGTGCATGAACGCAGCTATTCGGTACAGGAGCTTTGCTATCACCTCGACTTCTCAGGACTGCGTTTTCTGCGCTGGTTGGAACCGTCAGATTGGCGCTTCACGGAGCTTGAGAAGGATCCTGCCTTGGGCCCGCTCATCGCCAGGCTCGATCCCCTGCAACGGTACGGCTTGATCGAACGTCTCTTTGAACGCCCGAAGCTGACGTTGCTGGCCATGCCTGCGGGAGCGATGTCGCGTCTGCCGCTAGAGCCTGCGGCGGTGGCGTCGACCCAGTTCCGGCTCAATCCCCAATTAAAGCGCTATCAGAACCATAGCGACGAACTGCACTGGCAACTGCGTCGGCAATCTCCTGCACCTGCCATGAGCGCCTGTGCTGAGGCGATCCTGCAGGCGGCCGATGCCATGAGCGAAGCGTTCAGTGGTGAGCAGATGATAGAGCACCTGCATCAGCGGGGTTTTCCGCGTCAGCAGGCGCGCCAGAGCCTGTGTCAGCTGGAAGCGGATGAGTGGCTCTATCGGCCCCATCCAGGGACCAGCGGGGAGGGCCGGTGAGCCTGCAACCTGTCGCGCTCCACTATCGGGAATACGGCAAGCCGGAATCTCCGCCTGTGTTAATGCTGCACGGGCTGTTTGGTGCTTCCGGCAACTGGCAGGGGGTGGTCAAACAGCTGCAGGAGAACTACCGTGTGATCCTGCCTGATCTGCGCAACCATGGCCGATCGCCGCACCATCCGGTACTCGATTATCCCTCCATGGCCGCAGACCTTCTGGCGCTGCTGCAGCAGCTGAAGCTCGATAGTGCGACCCTGGTGGGCCACAGCATGGGCGGCAAGGCCGCCATGTGGCTGGCGCTCAACCAGCCCGAGCGGGTGCAGCGTCTGGTGGTGGCCGATATCGCGCCGGTCTCCTATGCCAGCCGCTTCGATCAGATCCTTCAAGGGCTACGGGAACTGCCGCTGGCCCAGCTGCCGGGACGTGAAGCGGCTGATCATTCTCTGGCGCAGAGGATTCCGCAGCGCGCCGTACGGCAGTATCTGTTGCAGAATCTGGTCAAGCAGGCCGACAGTTGGCAATGGCGTTTCAATTTGCCGGCATTGGATCGCAACATCGATACTATTGCCGGTTTTCCTTCCTCTGAGGGGTTGAGCTACGCCGGTGAGGTGCTGTTTCTCTACGGCGAAAAGTCCGACTATGTGCAAGCGGAACACCGGGCGACCATCGATCGACTTTTTCCGCATGCCCGCCTGCGCATGATCCACGGGGCCGGACACTGGCTCTATGCGGAGCAGACCGAAGCCTTTTCCCGTGCAGTGAAGGCTTTTTTGAAATAGCAAAGTGGGCGGTGGGGCAGGGCCACACTCTGCCGTCAATCGGGTAGGGCAGGGGCCCGGCTCCACCAGGAAGTTACTAACTTGCCGCAGCAACCGGACCCGGGCACAGAGAGTCTGAGCCTGTCCGGTCCCAGGGCTCTGTTATGATGATCCGATATTCGAGAAGACGGGGAGTGAAGATGAAGAGAATCCTGATGGTGTTGGGTTGTTTGCTGCCGTTGCTGGCCGTTGGCGCTGAGCAGCGTTTCACCAGTATCGGTACCGGTGGACTGACCGGTGTCTACTACCCCACCGGTGGCGCCATCTGTCGCCTGCTCAACAAGGAACGACGTACACACGGCATCCGCTGTTCAGTGGAGTCGACGGGCGGCTCCATCTTCAATCTCAATGCCCTTGCCAGCGGCGAGCTCGATTTCGGCGTCGCTCAGTCGGATTGGCAATACCATGCTTACGAGGGCAGTTCGAAATTCAGTGAGCAGGGTCCGAACAAGGATCTGCGCGCGGTCTTTTCCATCCATAGCGAGCCCTTCACCGTAATGGCGCGGGACGATAGCGGCATCAAAAGCTTCACCGATCTGCCCGGCAAGCGGGTCAATATCGGCAATCCCGGGTCGGGGCAGCGGGGCACCATGGAGGTGCTGATGCAGACCCTGGGTTGGAAGCGGGACGATTTCAAGCTGGTCTCCGAGCTTAAGGCCACCGAGCAGGCACGGGCGCTGTGCGATAACAAGATCGACGCCATGATCTATACCGTTGGACATCCCAACGCCTCCATCAAGGAGGCGGCAACCGCCTGTGAGGCCCATCTGGTGCCGGTGACCGGGGAGGCCGTGGAGAAGCTGATCGCTGCCCATCCTTACTATGCCGCAGCCATGATACCCGGCGGACTCTACCGCGGTAGCGAGAGCGATACCCCCACCTTTGGCGTCAAGGCGACACTGCCACCCCGCCTTTGAGCATCTGCAGGCGGCCGATATGCTGAAGGGCAACTCGGCGCCGTTTCATCCGGGGGCGGTGCGATACTTCAAAGAGGCAGGTTTAATGTAGGCGGGGGATAGAGCGCGCATCTGAATAACGATCTCGGTACGATCATCGCGTTCCCGGGGGAAACATTCGGATAAGGGAGAGAACAGGTTGGCGCTTGCGCTTTCCAACTGAACTATAGGTGGGGCAGGGCCCCACCCTACAGTTTCGATCACAGGGGTAGGGTGGGGCCTTGCCCCACACGGAGCGTAATGGAATCAGGCACTTTCCATTAAGCCGGCGCCATGCGGGTCAGTGCAGATCAACTCCTACCGCTGTTCGCGTCAATGTTCGGGTCCTTTATTTTCTCCATTGGCGTTTGCTTGCCGAGTTTCCTGATCAAAGTCCCCACACCAGCGACAGGTTGTATTTGAACTCATTCTTATCGGTGCCGGGGGCGGCCAGGGAGTCGTACTCGTTGCTGAGGCCGATCTTCATGGCCAGATTGATCCGCTCGGACATGTTCATCTTCCAGTTGAAGGTGGTGATGTTTCTGTACTCGCCACTCTCCTCCAGACTCGGAAAGAAGGTCGTTTTGAAGTCGACGGACTCCCGTTCTGAGATGGTCCAGACCGCTTCCATGCCGAGGATCGCTTCCGGGGTGAGCTCCTCATCGGCATCGCCATAGGTCTTGTTGGCGCCGAGACCGAAACGCCCAGCCAGGTACCAGCTATCGTCATTGATGAACTCATAACCGGCACCGCCCGAGGCCGACAGCCGGTAGTCCCAGTCCTTGAATTCGTCCCAGTCGTAACGGCCCTGGGCGAAGGCGAACCAGGGGCTGCCACTCCAGTACCAGTCCTTCAACAGGTCGGCAAAGAACTGATTGCGCGACTCGACACCGTCACTCTTGGCTTTGTCGTAGGCGCTGGTGAGTTTCCAGCCGTGATCTGCGTCCTTATAGCTGCCGTTATAGCCGGCATGCAGGTTCATCGACTCGGAATCGCCGGTAGAGCCGTTGAGGCCCGCTTCGACCGTATGTTTCCATGTGGCCTCCTCCGCGCTGAGCGGGCTGGAGATTACGGCGAGAAAGCAGAGTGTTAGAGTAGCGAGGCGTTTGTTTTGAGACATGAGTAAGAGAATCCGGTCTGACCTATGAGTGGTGAAAACAAAAAGTTTAACACGGCAGATTCCGCAATGTGCCGCACGATTTGTGAACTAAAATGACGGATTTATCGTGAGCGAGTCTGTGAAAACAACGCGCCTTGAACGCATCGAGGCGACGGAGTTCGGTGGTCGCCAACCGTCCGGATGGTCCAGGAAGCTGCTGCTGGGTACGGCGCTCGCCTGGGCGAGCTTCCAGCTCTGGGTTGCTTCGCCCCTGCCGTTCCTCATCGGCCTGGGTGTCTTCAACAGTACCGAGATCCGTTCCATCCATCTGGCCTTCGCCATCTTCCTCGCCTATCTCTCCTTTCCGCTGCGTCGTGGCCAGATTGTGCATGAGATCCCCTGGTATGATTGGCTTCTGGCGCTGCTGGCAACGGCCAGTGCCAGCTACCTGTTTCTCTTCTACGAGGCCCTGGCTGATCGGGCCGGCGCACCGACCCGCTTCGATATCACAGTCGCCGTGGTCGGCGTGCTGTTGCTGCTCGAAGCGACCCGCCGTGCGCTGGGCTGGCCGCTGACGCTGATCGCCCTCTGCTTTCTCGGTTACTCTCTGGCCGGGCCCTGGCTACCCGAGATACTGGCCCACAAGGGAGCCTCCATCGCGCGGCTCGCTTCACACCAGTGGCTCTCCACCGAAGGGGTATTTGGTGTCGCCGTCGGCGTCTCGGCGGGCTTTGTGTTTCTCTTCGTGCTCTTCGGCAGTCTGCTGGAGCAGGCGGGCGGAGGGCACTATTTCATCCGGGTTGCCTATGCGGTGGTGGGCCATATGCGTGGCGGCCCGGCCAAAGCCGCCGTGCTGGCGTCTGGGCTGACCGGGATGGTCTCCGGCTCGTCGATCGCGAATGTGGTCACCACAGGCACCTTCACTATCCCGCTGATGAAGAAGATGGGCTTTAGCCAGGAGAAGGCCGGGGCGATCGAGGTGGCCGCCTCCACCAATGGCCAGATCATGCCGCCGGTGATGGGTGCGGCCGCCTTTCTGATGGTGGAGTATCTCAATCTCTCCTACCTGGAGGTGATCAAACACGCTGCCCTGCCGGCTGTACTCAGCTATATCGCGCTGATGTATCTGGTTCACCTGGAGGCGGTAAAGGCTGGGATGCATGGGGAGCGACAGGCTGCCCGTGCCGGTCTGTCACAGCGTCTGCTCTATGGGGGGCTGATGCTGGCGGGTACGGCGACGTTTTTTATCCTGGCCTATGGCATCGTCAGCGCGATCAATAACTGGTTCGGCGCCGTCGCTTTTTATATCAACGGCGCGCTCATCCTGCTGCTCTATATATTGCTGATCTATTGCGAAGTCCGCTGCGACCTCACACGTAAAATGGCTGAGGAAAGACACCAGATGACAGCCAGTGAAGCCCTGCTCGGCGGCTTGCACTATCTACTGCCGATCCTGGTGCTGGTCTGGTGTCTGATGCTGCTGCGCCTGTCACCGGCTACCTCGGTCTTCTATGCCATTTGTCTGATGTTGGTGATACAGCTGACCCAGGACCCCCTGCGCGCCCTGTTTGCCGGGCATCATCTGGGAGCGGCTGTGCGTCACGCATGGCACTCCCTGGTGACGGGGTTGGAAAACGGGGCGCGTAACATGATCGGCATCGGCGTGGCTACCGCCACCGCCGGCATTGTGGTCGGTACCGTGAGCCTGACCGGCATTGGTCAGGTATTGGGCGAATTGATCGAGACCCTCTCCTTCGGCTCGGTGTTGCTGATGCTGATACTCACTGCCCTGATCTGCATGATTCTCGGCATGGGCTTGCCGACTACCGCTAACTACATTGTGGTCTCCACATTGATGGCGCCGGTCATTGTCCAGCAGGCCGCCGCCCATGGTCTGGATATCCCCCTGGTGGCGGTGCATATGTTTGTCTTCTATTTCGGTATCCTGGCCGATGACACCCCGCCGGTCGGACTGGCGGCCTACGCCGCCGCAGGTATTTCTGGTGGAGATCCCATCCGTACCGGGCTGCAGTCCTTCTATTACGATATCCGCACCGCCATCCTGCCTTTTATGTTCATCTTCAACACGCAGCTGTTGCTGATCGGTGTCGAGTCGGTGGCGAGTTTTCTACTGATTGCAGCGCAGGGGTTGGTTGCCATGCTGCTGTTCGTGTCGGCGACACAGGGTTGGCTGTTGACGCGCAATCGACTCTGGGAATCGCTGATCTTGCTGCTGATCGTCTTCTCCCTGTTCCGGCCGGACTACTGGCGGGATCAGCTCTACCCGCCACGGACGCTGTTGCCGGCGAGCGGAATCGAGGCCTATCTGTCGGAGTCTGGAGCCCGCGACTCGATTCAACTGCAGGTGGCGGTTGAAGCGGATGACGGCTCTACTCAGCTGCGCAATCCCAGCTTCGCGCTTGCGCAGGTGGCATCGCCTGACACTCTGCAACAACTGGGCTTTATCGTAGAGCCGAATGGCGATAGTCTGCGGGTCATCGATATCGCCTTCATGAGTCCGGCCGAGATGGCGGGACTGGAACCGGGTTATACGTTGAGCATTGAGGGTTACTACGCTGATTTGGCACAGCCCTCAATCCTTTGGTTCCTGCCGCCCCCGTTGCTGCTATTGGGTGGCATCGGCTGGTTGCAGTATCGACGCATGAAAAAAACGCCATGATGAGAGGAGAGATTGTATGAGACTGCTGCTGACCCTAGGGATTCTGATATTGTGGATGGGGTCTGCTCTGGCAGGCGGAGAACCGATGCAAGAGGGGCAGTCGGGGCGGATCTACACCACTGACCAGACGTTCGAGGATGTGGTCGAAAATGTCAAAATGGGGGTCATTGATCAGGGCTTGTTGGTGAGTGGTACCCTGCATGTCAGTGACATGCTCAATCGTACGGCGTCCGATCTGGGCTTCTCCGAGGTTTTTAGCAAAGCGGAATCGGTGGAGTTCTGTAGCGCCTTGATTTCGCATAAGATGGCCCAGGCGGCACCCGAAAACATCGGTGTCTGTCCCTTTACCATCGCGGTCTATGTCAAGAAGGATGAACCTGACCGGGTCTATGTGGCCTATCGGATCCCGATCCTGTCCGGAGATGCGGCGGAGGTCAGCACAGCAATCGTCGAGTTGCTGGATGGTATTGCGCAGGATGCGCTCTGATTGGCTGTAAGTTGGCAGAGAGCTGGTTTGACCGAGGTCATTTCCGAATCTCTACCCATAAGCCAAGCTGGCGCCTGAATTATGTTTAAAATAGATCAAAAACAATGGGTTGCTGAAGGTGACAGGGGTGGATGCGGTTGTTTTCGTATTTTCGATTTATTCAAGATATGAAGAATAGTGCCGAAATAAGTGGAAAATTTGTATGGTTTTTCGCTGGGGTTATGAGGGAGTAGAGGGTGATGTCAGAAAGTTATCGAGTGGTCTTTTCCGGTAAGGTCGAGCCGGGCAAGGACATGGAACAGGTCATCGACCGCTTCAGTGAGAAGTTCAAGCTGGATCGCAAAATAGCGGAAAAGGTGATTCGAGCCGGAAAACCCGTCTCCCTCAAAAAGGATCTGACGCTGGAGAAGGCGGAGAAGTACGTGGCTGTGCTGCATCAGCTGGGTATCGAGGTCGACATCGATCCCAAGCCACCAGTGCCTGAACCCGAACCGGTTCCAGAGCCCAGCGGGCTTGAACTGGAACCCCTGGATAATGGCGGCGGCGATACCACCGAAGTGTTGGAAGCCCCGGTGGGCATCAATCGTTGCCCGAAGTGTGGGTCGTCCCGTATGGAGATGGGCATCTGTCAGGATTGCGGTATTGTGGCGTCGAAATTTCTGGCGGCTCAAGCGGCAAAAGATGAGGAGGATCCCACGACCGAGATGCTGGATGACAGGGCTAACCCCTATAGCGCTCCCGAGGCGGAACTGGTCGAACCGATCGAGAACGAGATGACCGGCCCCACCAGTGTGCCGGCAGGGAACGGCCTGGCCTGGATCAGCAAAGGGTGGTGGCATTTCAAGTCCTCGCCAATGGCCTGGATCGGATCCATCGTGGTGTTCTTCATCATCTCCATGGTGCTTGCCTTCATCCCGTTCGTCGGCAGTATCGTTTCCATGCTTATCGGCCCGGTGATTGTGGCCGGTTATATGTATGGCTATTTTACCGTCGGGCATCTGTTTGCCGGATTCTCCGGGAATGTAGGACAGCTGATGCTGGTGGCGGTCTTCTATTTCCTGCTGATGATGGTGGTGAGTGTTGTCATTGGCGCTGTCATGTTCCTCCTCTTGGGCGGGGTTGAGGTGTTTGAGGATCCGAATGCTCTGGCTACGATGGGTGCAGGTCCGATCATCACTTTTGTTGTGCTCCTTTTTCTGCTGATGATTCCGGTGGCCATGAGCTATCTTTTCGCTCCTGCCCTGGTGATGCTGGATGACCTGACAGCCCTGCAGGCGATGAAATACAGCTTTATGGGTTGTCTGAAGAACCTGCTGCCGCTGTTTCTCTACACTCTGGTCGCGATGGTTTTGATGATTGTCGGCTCACTGCCGTTCATGCTGGGTCTGCTTATCGTTGCGCCGATGCTGATCGCCGCAATCTATGCTGCCTATCGCGATATCTATTTCTCCTGACAGGACAGCATTGATCGGTGGAGGAGCGCGCTGCAGGGATGTCTGAATCTTTGATTGATACCCTCGGGTTCTATGAGATTCCGGAGGGTGTTCGGCTGGAATTCCGCCTTGCCGGACCGGTGGTGCGGGCGGCCGCCTGGGCCATCGATATGGCTATCCGGATCGGCATCTATCTGTTGATGGCCATGGTTCTCGGTTTTCTCGGCGGTGTGGGCATGGCGCTGATCCTGATCGGCTTATTCCTCATCGAATGGTTCTATCCGGTAGTTTACGAGATCCGCAACGGCGCTACGCCCGGCAAGCGGGCAATGGGGATTCTGGTGATTCAGGACAATGGTGTTCCTGTCACGCCGGCGGCCTCGGTGATTCGCAACTTCCTGCGCATCGCCGACTTTCTGCCCTTTCTCTATGCGGCGGGACTGATCACCATGCTGTGTAACCGGGAGTTCAAGCGCCTTGGCGACTTGGCTGCCGGTACCCTGGTTGTCTATCGGGATGAGAAGCGGGAACGGGTCCGTCTGCCGACGGACAAGGTCGAAAAGCCACCCCTGGAGTTGACGGAAGAGGATCGCCTGACACTGCTGGCTTTCAGCGAGCGCGCCGAGGATCTCTCGGTGGCAAGACGGGAGGAGCTGGCCGGACTGCTCTCCGAACTGAACCGTCGCCAGGGTGAGGCTGGCGTCGAGGCCCTCTACGCCTATGCCAACTGGATTCTGAAGGGTCGTTGATGCGTCAGCAACAGTTCGAAACGGAAAATCAGGCCCTGTGGGACGAGATAATCGAGGTGATGGATGACCTGGAACGTCCCCGTTCCAAGCGGCGGCTTCAGAGCGAGCGCTTGGTCGCCTTTCCCGGACACTATCGGCGTCTCTGCAGCCACTATGCCCTGGCCCGCAGCCGGGGGTTCAGCCCGATGCTGCTCGACTACCTGCACCGGATGGTGGTGCGAGGCCATCGACTACTCTACAAACGCGCGTCGGTATGGGGCTGGCGGGTGCTCAATTTCGTGCTGTTCGGTTTCCCCCAGGCTTTCCGCCGTCACCTCGGAGCCTTTTCGATCTCGTTGATCTTTTTTCTCCTGCCGGCCCTGTTGATGGGGACGGCCTGCTATCTGCAGGAAGATATGATCTATAGCGTCCTGGATCAGGAGCAGGTGGCTGAAATGGAGAGCTCCTATGACCCGGATAACGATCATCTGGGGCGTTCGGAAAAGCGCCAGTCCGACACCGATTTCAAGATGTTCGGCTACTACATATTCAATAACATCGGCATCGGTTTTCGAACCTTTGCCCTGGGCATCATGCTGGGTGTCGGCACCCTCTTCATCCTCATGTTCAACGGGGTGGTCATCGGCGGTGTGGCGGGGCATCTGACCCGGCTCGGTTTTATCGATACCTTCTGGCCTTTCGTCTCCGGTCATGGCGCCTTCGAATTGACCGCCATCGTCATCTGCGGTGGCGCCGGTCTGTTGTTGGGGCGCGCGGTGGTTGCGCCTGGCCCCGAGGGGCGTGTGATCAGCCTCAAGGCGAACGCCCTGGAGGCGTTGCAGTTGGTGCTGGGGGCCGGCCTGATGCTGGTGGTGGCGGCATTCATCGAAGCCTTCTGGTCCTCTTCGTCCTTTGCCCCCGAGGTGAAATACGGGGCTGCGGCCCTGCTGTGGCTGGTGGTCATTCTCTATCTCAGCTTTATGGGGCGGTCTGCGCGTGGATCTCGCTAGGATTGCCGTCAAGCTGCGTCCACGCACCCCGTGGGAGGGCATTGATCTGGGCTTCATGCTGGCCCGGCAGTGGTTTCTGCAGCTCTGGATATTGTGGATGATCAGCGCCTTGCCGGTGATGTTGCTGTTGACCCTTCTGCCTATCCCGCTGTGGCTGATGGGCGTGTTGCTGTGGTGGTTGAAGCCTCTCTACGAGCCCCCCATGCTCTTCTGGCTGGGGCGGCGTCTGTTTGGTGATCGTCCAAGCTGGAAAGAACTGCGTTCGAACTGGAGTAAAGTGGTCCTGCCACAGTTGTTCGCCAATCTGACCTGGCGCCGACTCCATCCGTCCCGCTCCTTCCTGATGCCGGTCAGTGTGTTGGAGCGCCTGAAAGGCAAGGCGCGTTCCCAGCGCATACAGGTGCTCAGCCGCAAGTCCAACGCGGCGGGGTGGCTGACCATCATCGGCATCCATTTCGAATTCATCTTCGAGATGGGATTCATCTCACTGATCGTAATGCTGGTACCCGAGGAGCTGTTGTGGATCGACTGGAAGGAGTATCTGTTCGAACCCGGTATCACCACTGAGTGGATGCAGCAGGTCGCCGCGCTGCTGGCTATGTCGATGGTGGCTCCCTTCTATGTTGCGGGTGGTTTTGCGCTCTATCTGACCCGCCGCAGCGAACTGGAAGGCTGGGATATTGAACTCGGTTTGCGACGCATGGCGCAGCGCAGTACCGGTGCGGTCGTTTCCGGGTTTGCGGCAATCCTCCTTTGTGGGTTGCTGGCCTGGGGTGGATCGGTTACGCCACTGCAGGCGGCGGAGGTCGATCGACAGCAGGTGCGCGATGCCATCGCTGAGATACTGGCGGACAAGGCGTTCGGATATGAGCAAGAAAAAACGCGTTGGGAGTATGACGGCGATATTCCCGACAATGAAGCGGCAGAGGACAATCGATTCCCGCAGTGGATGACGGAGATAGCGCAGGGAATTGCCTCCTTCGGTGAACTGCTGATGTGGCTGGCTGGGGGTGGGCTGCTGGCCTATCTGATCTACTGGTTCATCAATAACCAGGATCTGAATCTGCGAGGGCTAGGCGCATCCCGTAACGGACGTGTCGTGCCGACACAGATAGCCGGTCTCGATCTGCGCCCGGAGAGCCTGCCGGATGACCCGGCGGCAGAGGCGGAACGGTTGATCGGACTTGGCGACTATCGAGCTGCCCTGGGCCTGCTCTATCGAGGTGCTCTCTCTGCCCTGGTTCATCGGCATACTCTGGAGATCCCCCAAGGCGCCACTGAGGGGGAGTGCAGACAGCTGGTGGAGAGCCATTTGGGGCAGCCGCTCGATGTCACCTTTTCCGGCTTGACCCGGCTTTGGCAGCGACAGGCCTATGGTCACACTCCGCCCTCAAAAGAAGAGGCCCTGTCACTCTGTCAGGAGTGGCGGAGTTGTTTTGGAGGTGCTGTTGTCGATGCTTAGTGCACCTCGTCAGAGATTCTGTTCCATGCCGCTCGCCCGCAGAGAGCCGCCCGCATATGCCAGCCCCGCGTTGCGGCTCTTGGAAAGGGTGCGCCACTGCCTGCGAGCCGCGTTCTGTTCGGGGGCATGGGGGCGTCTATGAGTAGTACGGAATCCATGGCGAGGAACGCGAGAATCAACCAGTTGGCTATCGGGCTTGTCTGCCTGATTCTCATTGGCGGCATGGGGTTCTGGTTTTCGCAAAACTTCAAGCAGGTGCGCTATACGGCCAGAAGTGAGATGTCGCCCGAGGCACGGCGCAATCCATTGCTGGCGGCAGAGCGTCTGCTTACCCGCCTGGGTTTGCAGGCCGAGAGCCAGTCCGGGCGGCAGTTTCTGATCCGGCCACCCGAAGAGCCAGGCGTGCTGCTGGTGCGCGATCTGGGAGCGCCCCTGTCGCAGCAGCGGGTTGACGACCTGTTGGCCTGGGTCGAGAGCGGCGGACATCTGATTGCCACTCCCGGCAGACTGCAGGGCGACGAGCTGGAGCGGCCGCTGCTGGAGCGTTTCGGTGTGGATCTGATCCGTATGGATTATTTCGACGAACTGGACTGGCTCAAGGAGATGGCCGAAGAGAAGCCGGCAGAGACTACTTCGATCCGGCTTGCCAACAGTGGGGATGAACCGCTGGTGGTTGAGTTCGACACCGACACCTGGTTTGAAGTGGACTACCCCGACGAGTACTGGGTGGCCCCGGACGAGGGCAACCCCCATCTGCTGGTTTTTCCGTTGGGAGCGGGGAGTGTGACCTTTCTCAGCGATAGCAGTTTTTTCGAGAACCTGCGCCTGGATGATTTCGATCATGCGGTCCTGTTGGCCGAATTGACCGCCGGCCAGCAGCGTGCCTGGTTGCTCTACAGTTCACAGATGCCCTCGCTGTTTGCCCTGATCTGGCGTTTGGCCCCCTATCTGGTGGTGAGTCTGGGGCTGTTCGCTATCCTGCTGATCTGGCGCATGAGTCGACGCAGCGGGCCGCGTATCACCACCCAACAAGGCCAGCGCCGCGATCTGCTTGAGCATCTGCAGGCAGCCGCTGAATACAATTGGCGAATCGATCCTTCCGCCGGTCTGTTGCAGCAGGCGCGAAAACAGGTCGAGAAACGCTGGCTGGTCACCCATCCGCAACTGCAGCGGCTCGATCAGACGGCTCGCTGTGAATGGCTGGCTGAACGTACCGGCATGACCACAGAGGCTATCGACATGGCGCTCTATCGGGAGCGCAGCGAAGGTGGTCAGATGGTCAGAATTACCGCAAACCTGCAACGGCTGCTGACAGCCCTGCATTCGCAAAAACAGAAGAGATGACAATGGAACAGAACAACCCAACGCCGATAGACGAGGGAGTGATGGAGCGGGCCCGGGGCCTTGAGAGTGAGATCGCCAAAGCCGTGATCGGCCAGTCGCGGGTCATTCACGAAGTGATGCTGGCACTGCTGGCGGCAGGGCATGTCCTGGTGGAGGGGGTGCCGGGACTCGGCAAGACCCTGCTGGTGAGAAGCCTGGCGGCGGCGGTACAGGGGGAGTTCAGTCGCATCCAGTTCACCCCCGATCTGATGCCGAGCGACATCTCGGGTCACATCATGTTCGACATGAAGAGCGAGAATTTCCGTGTGCGCAAAGGGCCGGTTTTCTGCAATCTGCTGCTGGCCGATGAGATAAATCGCTCGCCGGCGAAGACCCAGTCGGCGCTGCTGGAGGCAATGCAGGAGCAGCAGGTCACTATCGAAGGGCGCACCTTTCCCCTGAGTCCCCCGTTCCTGGTGCTGGCGACGCAGAACCCCATCGAGCAGGAGGGGACCTACCCGCTGCCCCAGGCTCAGCTCGACCGTTTTCTGCTCAAGGTGATGATCGACTATCCGAACGAGAGCGAGGAGCAGCTCATGGTGCGCCAGGTGACTCTCGATTCGGTCGGTGACCAGCTCGATACCTCGGCCGTGCGGCCACTGATGCAAGCCGCGGAGATCCCTCAGTTACAGTCCCATGTGGCAGCCCTGCAGATGGATGAGGAGATCGTCAACTACGCCGTTCGGCTGGTGCGAGCGGCGCGGGAGTGGAGCGGCATCGACGCCGGTCCCGGTCCGCGCGGCACCATCTCCCTGCTGCGGGCCGCCCGTGCCGAGGCGTTTCTGCAGCAGCGGGATTTCGTTACCCCCGATGACGTCAAGGCAGCGGCACTGCCGGTGTTGCGCCATCGCATCCGTCTCTCCACCGACCTGGAGATCGAGGGCTATCAGCCCGACGATGTGCTGCGCGATCTGCTCGACAACATCCCCGCGCCACGTCAGTGAGTCCATCGCGCCGCCTGATCGCCGCAGCCGGCTTGCTGGTCCTGTTGGGGCTGGCACTGATCTGGCTGCCGGCACTGTTGCCGGTCTGGAAACTGGTAGCGTCCCTGCTTGTGGCGCTCGCTTTGTTGGATCTCTGGCGTCTGCGCCAGGTCGCCACGCCACTGGTGGTGCGCGAACTGCGCACCGGCATGCCTGTGGGTGTCTGGTCCTGGGTTGGGCTGCAGATCGAGAATCGGCGCGAAAAGGCTTTGCTGCTCAAGGTGCACGACCACCATCCAGGCAATTTCGAGGCGGATGGCATGCCGAAGCAGCTGCTGATCCCAGCCAGTCGCCAGGCTCGCATCCGTTATCGGGTAAAGCCCTGCCATCGGGGTGATGGGGAGTTCGTTGGCGTCGATCTGGTGCTCTCTTCCTCTTTGGGTTTCTGGTGGCAGAAGCGTTTCGTGGCTCTGCCAGAGCGGGTACGGGTCTTTCCCAACTTCCGTGAGATCGCCCACTTCGCTCTGCTCGCCACCGACAATCATCTGAGTCAGATGGGCGTGCGTCGACGCCAGCGACGGGGCGAGGGGAGCGACTTCCACCAGCTGCGCGAGTACCGCACCGGCGATGCCATGCGCCAGGTCGACTGGAAGGCGACCTCACGCCATCGGCGACTGATCTCCAAGGAGTATCAGGACGAACGGGATCAGCAGCTGGTTTTTATGCTCGACTGTGGCCGTCATATGCGTCACCAGGATGCGCAAGGGGCCCATCTGGATCATGCGCTCAACGCCATGCTGCTGCTGAGCTATGTGGCCGAGCGTCAGGGGGATGCGGTCGGTTTTCTCAGCTTCGGTGGCCACTCCCGCTGGCAGCCGCCGATGAAGGGCGGCGGCATGGTGAAACGTCTGCTCGATCGTACCTACGATATCGACTCCACGCTGCAGGCCGCCGACTATATGGCTGCGGCACACCAGTTGATGCCGCTGCAACGACGACGCGCCCTGGTGGTGATTCTGACCAACAGCCGCAACGAGGAGAGCGCAGACCTGTTGCAGGCGGCCAAACTGCTCTCCCGGCGACATCTGGTGGTGATCGCCGATCTGCGTGAACAGTCCCTCGACCGCAACCTGCAGCAGCCGGTGCACAATCTGCAAACTGCTCTGATGTTTCAAGGCGTGGCCGACTATCTGGCAGTGAGGCGGGAGTCGCATGAGGCGCTGCAACATCAGGGTTCCCTCATCGTCGATAGCGAACCACGCAAGTTGGCGATCAATCTGGTCAATGCCTATCTGGATGTGAAGGCGTCGGGCAGACTTTGATACGGTATTTTTTTCAATATTGGAGCTTGCCGTACTCCTGCTCTCCTCCCCATTGAGAGGTATGCGCAGTACACACAGATGGATTCATCAGGAAACATTCACATTTCAAGATTACCCCTTCCCGCCTGTTATAATGCGGGCTCACTCTTGCATAGGCTCACTCTGTAGATGGAAAACGGTCAGGAAACGGTCAAAAAACCACGGCGTGGCATCTATCTGTTGCCAAACCTCTTCACCACGGCAGCGTTGTTTGCCGGTTTCTACGCCATTCTCGCTGCCGTCAACGGCAAGTTCGAGATCGCGGCAGCGGCAATCTTCGTGGCCATGCTGCTGGATGGGGTCGATGGCCGGGTGGCTCGGCTGACCAAGACGCAGAGCGCCTTCGGGGCCGAGTACGACAGTCTTTCCGACATGGTCTCCTTCGGTCTGGCGCCGGCGCTGGTGGTCTTTATCTGGGGACTCAGCGATCTGGGCAAGCTGGGCTGGCTTGCCGCCTTCATCTACACCGCCAGCGGCGCACTGCGTCTGGCCCGTTTCAATACCCAGGTGGGCATCGCCGACAAGAAATACTTCCAGGGCTTGCCTAGCCCTTCGGCTGCAGCGATTGTGGCCGGCAGTGTCTGGATAGGCGCCGATTACGGGCTGGACAGCTCCACAGTGGGTTGGCCGCTGGCTGTTTTGACCACCGTGGTCGGCCTGCTGATGGTGAGCAACTTCCGCTACCACAGCTTCAAGGAGATCGACTTCCACGGCAAGGTGCCATTCATCGTGCTGGTGGTGGTGGTCATCGGCCTGGCGATCATTCAGACCCATCCGCCGACAGTGCTCTTCCTGCTGTTTCTGGCCTACGCCATTTCCGGGCCGGTGGTGACCCTTGTGCAACTGCGCAAGCGGCGAGAGCAGCGGGCGTTGCAGGAAAATAGCGAGGATGATGAGTTGTAAGCGCCGAGTGGTGAATACTAAGCTGTCATAAGGCTTGTTCCTGTCGCGTCCTGTTTTCAGTAAAACTTTTATGGCGCACACTCGATCATACTTCACGATCCATCACTGGTAACTCAGAATTACAGATAAACGGCCGGAGAAACCATGAGCCAATCAGATCAATTGATCATTTTCGATACCACCCTGCGTGATGGCGAGCAGAGCCCTGGCGCTTCGATGACCAAGGACGAGAAGGTCCGTATCGGCAAGGCGTTGGAGAAGTTGCAGGTGGATGTGATCGAGGCCGGTTTTCCGATCGCCAGTCCGGGTGATTTCGAGGCAGTTGCGGCGGTGGCCAAGGCGGTCAAGGATTCGACGGTATGCGGACTGGCCAGGGCGCTGGATAAAGATATCGATCGCGCCGGCGAGGCCCTGCGCGAGGCCAACTCCGGACGTATCCACACCTTTATCGCCACCTCGCCGATCCACATGCAGCAGAAGCTGCGCATGTCACCCGACGAGGTGGTGGCGCAGGCGATCCACGCCGTGAAGCGGGCGCGCCAGTACACCGATAATGTGGAGTTCTCCGCCGAAGATGCGGGGCGCTCCGAGATCGATTTCCTCTGCCGTATCTTCGAGGCGGTGATCGATGCCGGCGCCACCACGTTGAACGTGCCCGACACCGTGGGCTACGCTATGCCGCACCAGTTTGGCGACATGATCCGCACGCTGCGTGAACGCATTCCCAATGCCGACAAGGCGATCTTCTCCGTCCACTGTCACAACGACCTGGGGCTGGCGGTAGCCAACTCCCTGTCGGCTGTGAGCAACGGTGCGCGTCAGGTGGAGTGCACCATCAACGGTCTCGGTGAGCGGGCGGGCAACGCCTCTCTGGAAGAGGTGGTGATGGCGGTGCGCACGCGGCCCGATACCTTCTCCTGCCACACCCGGCTCGATACCACACAGATCGTCTCCTGTTCCAAGTTGGTCTCCAATATCACCGGTTTTCCGGTGCAACCGAACAAGGCGATCGTCGGCGCCAACGCCTTCGCACATGAGTCGGGCATCCATCAGGACGGGGTGCTCAAGTCCCGAGAGACCTATGAAATCATGCGTGCCGAGGATGTGGGTTGGAGCCAGAACCGTATGGTGCTGGGCAAGCATTCGGGCCGTAACGCCTTCCGTACCCGGCTGGAGAGCCTCGATATCGTCTTCGACTCCGAGGAGGAGTTGAATGCAGCCTTCTCCCGTTTCAAGGATCTGGCCGACAAGAAGCATGAGATCTTTGACGAGGATCTACAGGCGCTGGTCACCGACACCCGTATCGAATCGGTCAACGAGCGGGTCAAGCTGATCTCGCTCAAGGTCTGCTCAGAAACCGGCGAGACCCCGCGCGCCCGGATCATGCTCAGTGTTGATGGCGAGGAGGAGCCCGGCGAGGCCCTCGGCGGCGGTCCGGTGGATGCCACCTTCAAGGCCATCGAGAGTATCGTCAACAGCGGTACCCAGTTGCAGCTCTATTCGGTCAATAACATCACCAGTGGCACCGATGCCCAGGGCGAGGTGACGGTACGTCTGGAGCGGGGAGGACGTATTGTCAACGGCCAGGGGGCCGACACCGATATCGTCATCGCCTCCGCCAAGGCCTATATCAACGGGGTCAACAAGATTCTGGAACCGGCCAACAAGCAAGATTCTGGAACCGGCCAACAAGGCCCATCCCCAGACCGGCGACGTGTGAGTGATCCCTGGGCATGATCGATGAGCAACGGCGCCTTGGCTATCTCAAAGCGATGGGGGTCACCCAGTGGCAACAGCGGGATAGTCTAGAGCCTGCGCCGGAGATAGCTGAGTCTGCTCCCCTGGCAGAAGCACCGGAACCCACACCTGCTGTCGTTACTGCAGCGCAAGCCGAGATTGAGAACTCAGTTCAGCCCCCAGCAACAGCTGTGCTGCGAATTACGCAGTGGCTGCAGCCAGACCGTGTTCGGTGTGGGCAACCTGCAGGCCGATCTGCTGGTCATCGGCGAGGCCCCCGGCGCCGATGAGGATCGTCAGGGCGAGCCCTTTGTCGGTCGCGCCGGACAGCTTCTCAATGCCATGTTACTGGCCATGGGGTTTCAGCGGGAGTCGGTCTTCATCGCCAATATCGTCAAGTGCCGTCCCCCCGACAATCGCGACCCCAAGCCGCAAGAGGCGCTACAGTGTGAACCCTACCTGCTACGTCAGATCGAGCTGCTGCGCCCGCGCATGATTCTCGCTGTGGGGCGGATTGCGGCGCAAAATCTGCTCAAGACAGAGATCACCGTGGGCAAGCTGCGGGGTCGTATCCACGCTTACGGTGAACGCCACATTCCACTGGTGGTGACCTACCATCCGGCCTATCTGCTGCGCTCTCCTGAGCAAAAGGGGAAAGCCTGGCAGGATCTTCAACTCGCTCTCTCCGGTCTGCGGGGTGAAGGGCTTTGAGTGCCCAGCTGAGTGACCCCCTGCTGCGCTTGCGTCCCGTGCGTGAGGAGGATCTGCTGCAGGTGTTGGAGATCGAAGAGGCCGTCTACCCTTTTCCCTGGACCCTGGGCATCTTTCAGGACTGCCTGCGAGTCGGTTACTGCTGCTGGTTGGCTGAGCTGGATGAACAGGTGATCGGTTATGGTGTGATGTCGGTGGTGATCGACGAATGCCACATCCTCAATCTTTGCGTACATCCCGATTGGCAGGGCAGGGGGCTGGGCCGCAAGCTGATCGAGCGGCTGTTGAAGATTGCCCGTCAGCATGGTGCGGAGAGCGCTTTCCTGGAGGTGCGTGAAAGCAACCTGGCCGCACTTGCCCTCTATGGGCATTTGGGTTTTGTCGAGATTGGTCGTCGAAGGGGCTACTATCCAGCCGTCGATATGAATCGTGAGGATGCGCTGGTGATGTCGCTCGAACTCCTGGCAGCCTCCGCACTGCGTAACAAGTGAAGCTGTTGCAACCGCTACAGTGACTGAGAGATTGCAATCCCCGGTTCAATGAGAGCGGGAGGGCGTCGTCGCAGGCGGTCCGCCGTAGTGCATTGCCCAACGCAGCAGTAGCCCGAATATCGCGCAGCCGAGCATGATTTTCACCATCGGTCCTGGCGTGCCATCCCCCCATATTCCCACCAGAGAACCACAGATCCCACCCATGAGAAAAGCACTGGCACCCAACAGGGCGTTTGCTGTGGCGCTGTTATGGGGGAAGAACTCCACCATGCTGGCAGTGGCGTTGGCTGCAATCAGGCCCTGAACGCCGATAATCAGGATAACGCTCAGAACGACCACGCCCAGTTGCGGCTGCCTGGTGATGGCCAGATAGCTCACCAGCAGCGTACCTATACCAATCTGGAACAGCTGGCCGAAGGTCATCAGACCTTTTGGGGTATAGCGCCTGAGAAGATGGATATTGAGCCGGTTCATAATGACCAGTGCAAGGACATTGGCGCCGAAGAGAAAGGGATAGAGGGTTTCACTCACGCTAAAGTACTCCATGTAGACCATGGGTGAAGCGGTGATGAAGGTGAACATGCTGCCGAAAGTGAAGCTTTGGGAGAACAGATAACCCAGCGCATGGCGGTGGCGCAGGATCTGTCCATAACGACGCAGCACACTGGGACGTTCACTATCGGCCATGAGGGTCTCAGGCAGGCGCTTAAGAATGACGATACCGATCACCAGGGCGTAGATGAAGAGGAAGACGAAGATTCCCCGCCAGTGGCTCAAGCGGAGCAGCAGCATGCCGATCAGAGGCGCCAGTAGCGGCGCTATCATCATGATCACTGCCATATGTGAGAGGTTTTTGGCGCTCTCCCGGCCGCTGCTCAGGTCACGTACGACGGCGGTTGCATTCACCACCGCCAGGCCTCCGCCTACTGCCTGCAGCACACGGCTGAGCCACATCCAGTGAATTTGCGGGCTGAAGATAGTACCGAGGGTACCGAGCAGAAAAAGCCCGATACCGGTAAGGGCGGCATAACGTCGTCCAAAGTGGTCGGAGAAGGGGCCACCGATGAGCTGACCCAGGGCGAAACCGCCGAGAAAGAGGCTCAGTGAGAGCTCTACGTCATGGATGCTGACCGCGAAATCGGCGGCGATCGTCGGCAGAGCCGGCAGGTAGGCATCGATGGCCAGTGGCGCCATGGCCACCAGAGCAGCCAGCAACAGGATCGGAACAGGAGTGCGGGGTTCCGCAGGGGTCATAGGGGTCATGCTAAACAGTGGCGAGCCAAACGCGCCATTCTAACACCGGGAAGTAACTTTCCTGGGATTTGATCTGTTTATGCAAGCGGTCGAATTAACACTCCACGAGTGTGGGTTATTCAGACCATCTCGTCGATGGGGTCAGGGCGACTCTGCAGCTGCGAAGTGCCGCCGATTGCTTCGAAAGAGGCGATGGCTCGCCGCCGCTCCTGGGTGCTGATCTCCTGGCTGTTCTCCTCGCCCATGGCCTCTTCACGCTGTTTCTGTGCCGCTTCGCGCTGAGCCATAGCCTCTTCACGCTGTTGTGCAGAGATCTCGCCACGCGCCTGGGCTGCCATCAAATTGGCCTGTGAGGCGACTCGATAGTCCTGGGGTGAGGGATCGGCTGGGGCCAAAGCAGCCCGCCGGATCAGTTCCGCCTTGCGCAGAGTCTCCTGCGGTGTGCTGCCCGGAGAGCTGTCGATGGTCACTTCGCCACCAATGGCGTAGCGGTGACCGTCGGGGCCTGACTGATAGGTGAAACTTCCACCGGTCACATAACGGCCGCCGGCCGATTTATGCGCCAGCTCATGGGCCTTGACCTCCCTGTCCCGCTGCTGCAGTTCGCTGAGCTGCTGTTGCTCCTCGGGGCTCAGGCGGCTGGTCTGTTCGGGTTCGCGAGCGGGTCGTTGAGAGGCGCTTTCAGAGGCAGCCGTCTGACTATTGCTGCTCTGCGAGTCTGCGGGCGGCGTTAACGCTTGCTCAGGGTCGGCTTGGCCTGCTCTGCTGCCGAAGGCGGACAAGCTGTTGCTGAATGCTGTCGACGATGTAATGGAAAGGTCCATGCGTGTGCCGTGAAATCCCACTTACCTGAGCGTAATTATATGATATACGCAGAAAAATATATGGATGTGCATCGAATAAGCCAGAAATGCAGAATGAATTTCCTGGTAACTCCTGCTTTTCCCTCACTTCACTCCGGGGTTGGGGCACATTGGAGGAGGGGAATGGGTTATAATCCGCCACCTTTTACCCCAACGATCGATTCCGATGTCCGAACTGCTCGAACAACTCTGCCGCCGACGCACCTTTGCCATTATCTCTCACCCCGACGCGGGTAAGACCACCCTGACCGAAAAGCTGTTGCTTTATGGTGGCGCCATCCAGATGGCCGGCACCGTCAAGGGCCGTAAGGCGGCGCGTCACGCCACCTCCGACTGGATGGAGATGGAGAAGGAGCGCGGCATCTCAGTGACCTCCTCGGTGATGCAGTTCCCCTATCGGGATGAGATCGTCAATCTGCTCGATACCCCCGGACACGAGGACTTCTCAGAGGATACCTATCGCACCCTGACCGCGGTCGATTCGGCGCTGATGGTGATCGACGTTGCCAAGGGCGTAGAGGAGCGCACCATCAAGTTGATGGAGGTCTGTCGCCTGCGCGATACGCCGATCCTGACCTTCGTCAACAAGCTCGACCGGGAGGGGCGCGATCCGCTGGAGATCCTCGATGAGGTGGAGTCGGTGCTGAAAATCGCCTGTGCCCCGATCACCTGGCCCATCGGCATGGGTAAGCGGCTGAAAGGGGTCTACGACCTGCGCAGTGATGCCACCCATCTCTTCAGTGCCACCCACGGCGGTAAGATCCAGGTGGGTGCAGACCCCGGTCTTCTTCGGTTCGGCAATCAACAACTTCGGCGTCAAGGAGTTGCTCGACGCCTTTGTCGAGTATGCCCCCGCGCCCCTGTCGCGCCCAGCGCAACAGCGGATGGTCGATCCCAAAGAGGAAAAATTCAGCGGCTTTGTGTTTAAGATTCAGGCCAACATGGACCCCCAGCACCGGGATCGCATCGCCTTCCTGCGGGTCTGCTCCGGCAGCTATCGCAAAGGCATGAAGATGAACCATGTGCGGCTCGGCAAGACGGTACAGATCAGCAATGCGCTGACCTTCCAGGCCGACGAGCGGCGCCATGTGGAGGAGGCCTGGCCGGGCGACATCATCGGTCTGCACAACCACGGTACCATCCAGATCGGCGATACCTTCACCGAAGGGGAGGATCTGAAATACATCGGCATCCCCTACTTTGCGCCGGAGCTCTTCCGTCGCGTGGTGCTGAGAGACCCGCTGAAGCAGAAGGCCCTGCTCAAAGGGGTGTTGCAGCTGTGCGAGGAGGGGGCGACCCAGGTCTTCCGGCCGCTGAAGAACAATGACCTGATACTCGGTGCTGTCGGTGTGCTGCAGTTCGATGTGGCGGTGGAGCGCTTGAAGCACGAATACAAAGTGGAGGCGATCGTCGAGCCAATCAACGTGGCCACGACCCGTTGGATCGAGTGCGACGACCCCAAGATGCTGGAGCGCTTTCGTGAGAAGGCCCACGATAACCTGGCCCTCGACGGCGATGACCAACTGGTCTATCTGGCGCCAACCCGGATCAATCTCGATCTGGCGATTGAACGCTGGCCCGACGTGCGGTTTTTGGCTACTCGCGAGCTTTGATCAATTTCATTTGCGTTCATTGGCCTGGTTCGTATCTACAACTACCTGGCCAGCATTCCGAGGCCTGTCCCGAGCGATATACGGATTGCAAATGCAGAAGGCTCGACCATACTTTTAGTAAAGACTGATCACTCCTCAGCTGATTGGAAAGGAGGTCGAAAGATGTATTTGATGCAGAAAAACAGTGAAAAACTGGTTGAAGTACTGAGCCTCGGCGACCTGATCAACCCCAACCATGCAGAAATCGTCGGCCGGTTTCACGCTGGGGAAGAGCTGCAGGATGCGGAGTCGTTCCGCAAGAATGAGATGAGCTTTCCTTCAGGCGAGTCCTTGCCTCAATGCTGGCTCGATCCCCACTATCGGGAACACTGAGCTCTAAGCACTGCCTCTGATTGAGCCGTCTCATCTCAGGTCCGCACCGATCTGGTGCGCAGAGGCGTGGTTGGCCCAGCCCGGATAATGGCAATGGTGCGCAGAGTCCACCTCTGGCACCACGCTCTATCATCAGGCCGTAATAATCGATTGAATCCTGGCAATATTGCGTGCGGTGGGTGCGTTTCTTGCAACTGGCGCTGGGAAAAGGATACGCGTGGCCATATGATCACGCACTACATGGCTTTACCCGGGAGTGCGCCTCGATGCTGGAAAATACCTTGACCGTCATTTTAGCCGGAGGACATGGTTCGCGGCTCAAGCCGCTGACTCAGGAGAGAGCCAAACCGGCGGTACCTTTCGGCGGCAAGTACCGGGTCATCGACTTTACCCTGGCCAACTGTCTCCACTCAGGCCTGCGTCGCATTCTGGTGCTGACCCAATACAAATCCCATTCACTGCAGAAGCATCTGCGCGATGGCTGGTCCCTGTTCAATCCCGAACTGGGCGAGTACATCACCGCAGTGCCGCCGCAAATGCGCACTGGCGGTAACTGGTACGCAGGTACCGCCGACGCGGTGTTTCAGAACCTCTACATGCTCAAGCGCAGTGGCGCCAAGCGGGTCTTGATTCTGTCGGGTGATCATATTTACCGCATGGATTACGCGCCCATGGTCGCCTATCACGAGGAGCATAAATCGGGTGTCACCGTGGCTTGTATGAAGGTACCGATGGAGCAGGCGCGTGAGTTCGGTGTCATGAGCGTCAACGATGAGGGAAGAGTCACCGCCTTCGACGAAAAGCCACAACAGCCGGTAGCTTCACCGGATGACCCCAACCGGGCGATGGCCTCCATGGGGATCTATGTTTTTTCCATCGATCGGCTGATCGAGATACTTGAGAGCGACGCTGAGCGGGACGACTCCAGCCACGACTTCGGCAAGGACATCCTGCCACGCCTGATCGACTCCGAAGGGGTCTATGCCTATCACTTTGGTGGTGAAAAGGGACGCGTCAGCCCCGACCGCTACTGGCGTGATGTGGGCACCATCGACAGCTACTACGAAGCCAACATGGAACTGCTCGACCCGGTGCCCTCTCTCGATCTCTACCAGCCTGATTGGCCGATTCGCACCTACCAGAATCAGAATCCGCCGGCCCGCACGGTGCCGGGGATTTCGGGTAGTGAGGGGATCTTCATCAACTCTATAGTCGGCGGTGGTGTGGTCATCGTCGGTGGCAGTGTGCAGCACTCCCTTCTCTTTCCCCTGGTGCAAATCGGCGATGAGGCGGTGATCCACGATTCGATTCTTTTTAATGGGGTCAAAGTGGGGGACGGCGCCCATCTGGAGAACTGCATCATCGAGAAGGATGTGGTGGTACCGCCGGGTGAGCAGATCGGTTTTGACAAAGAGAGAGACGCCGCCCGTTTCTCTATTTCACCGAAGGGGATCGTGGTGGTGCCGAAGGGGTACCGCTTCGACTAGCGGGGTTGTTCCGCATGCGCCACGAATGGCACTGATTTAAGCGAAACTGTGCGTGGATTTCGCTGCGGAATGCCGCGCTGAGTCACAGGCATAAACTCGCGCCACTGCCAAAAGTCAGATCAGACCTCAATGCTACTTAGTTAAGAACATTTGGGATCATATCCAGCACCTGATGGTGGGGCAGAGCCCCACCCTACATACCGGACCACAGGTAGGGTGGGGCCCAGCCCCAGCAATTTCTATCAGCCAGATTGCTTGAGTCAGTGCTGCACTGATCTGACGTCTAGATCTCCACCAGCACCCGGCCCAGGATCTGTCCGTTCAGCAGTTCTTCGAAGACCTCGGGCAACGCCTCCAGGTTGACGGTCCGGCTTACGATCTCGTCCAGTTGCCGGGGTTTCAGATCGGTGGCCAGTCTTTGCCAGATCTCACTGCGAACCTCAGAGGGGCAAGCCACTGAATCTATACCCAGCAGGCTGACGCCGCGGATGATGAAGGGCATGACGGTGGTGTTCAGCTCATAGCCGCCGGCCAGGCCGATGCTGGCGATGTTGCCCCAGGGTTTTACGGTACGGGTGATACCCGCCAGCATCTCTCCGCCCACATTATCCACCGCGCCGCCCCAGAGGCCGCGTTCGAGGGCGTGATGGCCGGCCTTTGCCTGCTCGCGACCAATCACCTCCTGGGCGCCCAGATGCTCCAGGTAGGCGTGTTGTTCCGCCTTGCCGGTGACAGCGGTGACCTGATAGCCCTCGCCGTCGAAGATATTGACCGCAAAACTGCCGACACCGCCGCTGGCTCCGGTGACAAGAATCGGCCCCATGTCGGGTCGCTGGCCGTTGACCTCCATGCGATGTAGCGCCAGCGCGGCGGTGAAGCCGGCGGTGCCGAGGATCATCGATTGTTTCAGACTCAGGCCGTCCGGTAGCGGGATGACCCAGTCGGCATCGACCTTGAGGTACTCCGCGTAACCTCCGTCGCATGTGGCGGAGAGCTCATAACCGGTGACGATGACCGGGTCGCCGGCCTTGAAACGCTTGTCCTGGCTCTCCACCACCTCACCGGCGGCATCGATACCGCCGGTGAGCGGGAAGTGGCGCAGAATCTGCCCCTTGCCCGTGCCGGCGAGGGCATCCTTGTAGTTGATGCTGGAGTAGCTGACCCGGATCAATACCTCACCATCCTCCGGTGCTGGCAGTTCGAGTGACTCGATGCCGGCGGAATGCTTCATGTTGTCTTTGCGAATACGAAAGGCTTTATAGAGGCTCATGACTGACTACTCCGTTACCACTGGGATTTTTCCAATTTTAGAACGCCATTCGGCGGGACCGGTCTGGTGGATCGAGGTGCCGCGGCTGTCGACAGCCACGGTGACCGGAAAGTCGACCACTTCGAACTCCCGGATCGCCTCCATGCCCAGATCCTCAAAGGCAAGCAAACGGGAACCCTTGATCGCTTTCGAGACCAGGTAGGCGGCGCCGCCCACGGCCATCAGGTAGACGGCCTGATGCTTCTTGATGGCCTCCAGGGCAACCGGACCGCGCTCGGCTTTACCGACCATACCCAGCAACCCGGCCTGGCCCAGCATCATTTCGCTGAATTTGTCCATGCGGGTGGAGGTAGTAGGGCCAGCGGGACCGACCACTTCGTCGCGCACCGGATCGACCGGGCCGACGTAGTAGATGAAGCGATTGGTGAAATCGATGCCCTGCGGCAGGGGCTCTCCCTTGGCGAAGAGGTCGGCGATGCGCTTGTGGGCCGCGTCGCGGCCGGTCAGCAGCTTGCCACTGAGCAGGATCAGGTCACCAGGCTGCCACTCGGCAATCTGCTCCCGGGTTACCGTATCCAGATTGATGCGGCGGGCATCGGGCGATGCCTCCCAGCTCACATCGGGCCACTCCTCAGGCGAGGGTGGGGTCAGGATGGCCGGGCCTGAGCCGTCAAGGGTGAACTCCACATGACGGGTGGCGGCGCAATTGGGGATCATACCCACCGGCAGGGAGGCGGCGTGGGTGGGAAAGTCGCTGATCTTGACGTCCAGCACGGTGGTCAGTCCGCCGAGTCCCTGGGCGCCGATGCCAAGGGCATTGACCTTCTCGAACAGCTCCAGGCGCAGCTCCTCCTTACGGTTGGAGGGCCCCCGCTGCATCAACTCGTGGATGTCGATGGGTTCCATCAGGGCTTCCTTCGCCATCAGCATGGCCTTTTCGGCGCTACCGCCGACCCCGATACCAAGCATGCCGGGCGGACACCAGCCGGCGCCCATCTTCGGCAGTTCGCCGAGTACCCAGTCGACCAGGGAGTCAGACGGGTTGAGTACCTTGAAGCGGGACTTGTTCTCTGAACCGCCGCCCTTGGCAGCGAGTTTGATCTCTACCTTATCGCCCTTGACCATCTCGGTATGAATGATGGCGGGGGTGTTATCCCGGGTGTTCTGACGCTTACCCAAAGGGTCGCTGACCATGGAGAAGCGCAGTACGTTGTCGGGGTGAGAGTAGCCGCGTCTGACGCCTTCATTGACCATCTCATTCAGTGTCATCTCTCCCTGCCACTGCACCTGCATGCCGATCTTGATGAAGATCACTACCATGCCGGTATCCTGACAGACGGGTCTGCGGCCTTCGGCGCACATACGGGAGTTGACCAGGATCTGCGCCATGGCGTCTTTGGCGGCGGGGTTCTGTTCGCGCTCCCAGGCCTCGCCCATCGCTTTGAGAAAGTCGGTTGGGTGGTAGTAGGAGATATATTGCAGCGCGTCGGCAATACTCTGGATGAGGTCATCCTGGCGTATTTGCGTCATGATCGGGTCCTGCTTTGTCGGCTGGTTGCAATTGAGGGCGAAGGCATGCCTGGATGCAATTGGTTACATGTTGTGAGTTCGTTCTTATACAAAAAACAGCGAGTTGCGCTAACGGATAGTTTAGCACCGAGTGATCGGAAAGCGATGCTTCATCCCAGTTGTCAATCTGCATGCCTGGCACCGTCATGGCTCGTTATGACAAGCCGCACCCTAGAGAAAATTTCGCCTAGGGTGCGGCTGGGATAGTCTGATCAGATCTCCAGCAACAGACGGCTCGGATCCTCCAGCAGCTGTTTGATGGTGACCAGGAACTGCACTGCGTCACGCCCATCGATGATGCGGTGGTCGTAAGAGAGGGCGAGATACATCATGGGCCGGATCACGATCTCGCCTTTCACTGCCATCGGACGTTGCTGAATCGAATGCATGCCGAGGATGGCGCTCTGCGGCGGGTTGAGGATAGGCGTCGAGAGCATGGAGCCGAAGACGCCGCCATTGGTAATGGAGAAGGTACCGCCGGTGAGGTCGTCGTAGCTCAGGGATCCATCTTTGGCCTTGTTGCCGAACTCCTTGATGCGCTTCTCAATGCTGGCGAAGCCGAGCTTGTCCGCATCGCGCAGGATCGGCACCACCAGACCGCGGGGTGAGGAGACTGCGATGCCGATGTCGAAATAGCCGTGATAGAGGATGTCGTCTCCATCCACGGTGGCATTGATGATCGGGTATTGCTTGAGCGCCTCCACTGCCGCTTTGACAAAGAAGGACATAAAGCCGAGTCGTACATCGTGCTGCTTTTCGAAGGCGTCGCGGTAGCGCACGCGCAGGTCGGAGACGGCTTGCAGGTCGACCTCATTGAAGGTGGTGAGAATCGCTGCGGTTTGCTGAGCCTCCACCAGACGTTCGGCAACCCGTTTACGTAACCGGGTCATGGGCACCCGTTCTTCGGCTCGCCCATCGGAGGAGAGCGGCGTTGCTGGCGCAGCGGTGGGAGCTTTGCTGATTGCGGGCGCACTTTGTGGTGCCGTGGCGGGTGTTTGCGCCTTCTGTGTTTCGAGCGCCGCTTCCACATCGGCTTTGAGAATACGTCCATTCTTGCCGCTGCCCTGGATGCTGGCAGGGTCGATGCCGGTCTCGTTGATCAGGCGTCTGACCGAGGGGGAGAGGGCGGAGACTTCGTCGTGAGAGACATCCTCCTCCGCGTCAGCGGGAGCGGCCGCGACGGCACCGGGTTCGATGATGCCGAGAACATCCTCTGCCTGCACGGTGTCGCCATCGCTGAAGCGGATCTCTTTCAGTACCCCGGCCTGAGGGGCCGGTACTTCAAGCACGACTTTGTCGGTCTCCAGGTCCACCAGGGACTCATCCTGCTGTACCGCTTCGCCTGGCTGTTTGTGCCAGTTGAGGATGGTCGCGTCAGAGACGGATTCGGGGAGTTGGGGAACTCGTAGCTCGATGCTCATTGATTTGCCTGATTCCTGTAGTTCATGCGTGGGTTGATGCGTCCGCTAAGCGCCTCATCGACCAGATTCTCCTGTTGTGAGACGTGGACTGTACGATAGCCGACCGCAGGGGCGGCGGCGGTGGCGCGACCCACATAGTGCAGCGGCTTGCCTTTGGCGGTCAGCGGATAGAAACGGTGCTTGATCTGATCCCAGGCACCCTGATTTTGCGGCTCTTCCTGGCACCAGATATACATCTTCGCATTCTTGTAGCGCCGGATAACCTTGTCAAAGGCCTTCTGTGGGAAGGGGTAGAGCTGCTCGATGCGGATAATGGCCACATCCTCCAGGCTGCGTGAGCGACGCGTCTCGAGCAGGTCGTAGTAGACTTTGCCGGAGCACATCACCACCCGCTTGACCTTCTTCGGATCGATCTCGTCGATCTCATCGATCACGTTCTGGAACTCGCCGTCGATCAGGGCGTTCTTGGTCGAGGTGGCGAGTCGGTGGCGCAGCAGGCTCTTCGGCGACATCACAACCAGCGGATGGCGGTAGGGGCGGATCATCTGCCGTCTCAGCAGGTGGTAGATCTGCGCCGGGGTGGTGGGGTTGCAGACCTGCATGTTGTGGTTGGCGCAGAGACGCAGGAAACGTTCCGGGCGGGCCGAGGAGTGTTCGGCGCCCTGGCCTTCGTAACCGTGCGGCAGCAGCATCACCAGGCCGCAGAGCAGGCCCCACTTCTCGCCGCCGGAGCTGATGAACTGGTCGATGACAACCTGGGCGCCGTTGGCGAAATCACCGAACTGGGCCTCCCAGATGGTCAGGGAGTCAGGCTCGGCGGTGGCGTAGCCATACTCGTAACCCAGCACCGCCTCTTCTGACAGCAGGGAGTCGATGACCAGGAAGTCGGCCTGGTCATTGCTCAGGTGCTGCAGAGGGATCAGGGCGTCGCCGCTCTCTTGGTCGTGCAGTACCGCGTGGCGATGAAAGAAGGTGCCGCGTCCGGAGTCCTGGCCGGAAAGGCGGATCGGTACGCCACTGGTGAGCAGGGAGGCGTAGGCCATATTCTCGGCAAAGCCCCAGTCGATCAACTGGTCCCCGCTGGCCATGCGCTTGCGCTCCTTCCAGATCTTCGACACCCGGGGATGGAGTTCGAAACCGGTAGGAACATGCAGCAGTTGCTGGGCCAGTCGATCAAAGGTTTCATGGTCGAGGCGGGTATCGCAGGGTTCGTCCCATTCGATGCCGTTGTAACGGTTCCAGCGCACCGCATAGGGGTGTCGCAGGGCGCAGATCACCGGTCGCGCCTCAAGAATGCCCTCTTCCAGAGAGCTGCGGTAGTTATCGATCAAGTCGCGGGCGATCTGCGGATTGATCACCCCCTCCTGGACCAGTTTTTCACCATACAGGGTCTGCACCGTTGGATGGGTGCGGATCTTGCGGTACATCTGAGGTTGGGTCACTGCTGGCTCGTCCGCCTCGTTGTGACCGTGTCGGCGGTAGCAGATCATGTCGATGATGACATCTTTGCGAAAGCGCATGCGGAAATCGAGGGCCAGTCGGGTGACGAAAATCACCGCTTCCGGATCGTCGCCGTTGACGTGGAAGATCGGCGCCTGGACCATCTTCGCTACATCGGTGCAGTAGTAGGTGGACCGCGTGTCGAGTGGATTGCTGGTGGTGAAGCCGATCTGGTTGTTGATGATGACGTGAACCGTGCCGCCGGTGGAGTAGCCGCGGGTCTGGGAGAGATTCAAGGTCTCCATCACCACACCCTGGCCAGCGAAGGCGGAGTCACCGTGGATCAGAATCGGCAGCACCTTGGAGCCGTCGTGATCGCCCCGGCGCCGTTGGCGTGCGCGCACCGAACCTTCGATCACCGGGTTGATGATCTCCAGATGGGAGGGGTTGAACCCGAGGGCAATGTGCACGATACCGCCGGGGGTATCGATGTCGGTGGAGAAGCCCATATGGTACTTAACGTCGCCTGACAGACGCTGGGGATTGACCTCGACCCGGCCTTCGAACTCATCGAAGATCTCCTGCGGGGGTTTACCGAGAATGTTGGTCAGTACATTGATACGACCTCGGTGGGCCATGCCGATGACGACCTCGTTGACGCCGTTGCCACCGCCGTGCTGGATCAGCTCGTCGAGGAGCGGGATCAGCATCTCGCCGCCTTCCAGGGAGAAGCGTTTCTGGCCGACATACTTGGTGTGCAGGTATTTTTCGATACCTTCAGCAGCGGTCAGCAGGGTCAGCAGCCACTTCTTCTCCTCGACGCTGAAACTCTGCAGCAGGTGGCGCTGTTCGATGCGCTCCTGAATCCAACGCTTCTGCCGGGTGTCGGTGATATGGGCGTATTCGGTACCGATGCTGCCGCAGTAGCTCTTCTCAAGCAGCTCGATGATGTCGCGCAGCTTCATGCGCTCGGGCGCGAACAGCGAACCGGTATTGAAAATCGATTCCGGGTCGATGTGGTCCAGATTGTGATAGGCCAGGTCGAGATCGTCTACATGCACTGTCTCTCGCAGGTGCAGCGGATCCAGGTCGGCCTTCTGATGTCCCCGCATACGATAGCCGTTGATAAAGCGGAGGACGGAAGCCTGCTGTTCGGCAGCGGCAGGAGAGAGGGCCTCCTGGGGCAGTGTGGTGGTCGATTTCTCCTTGACCAGATGCAGAAAGCGCTGACGGATCGGCTCGTGGGGGGTGTCGGCGCGTTCCCCTCGGGGAAGTTGGTCGAACTGCTTTCGCCAGTCTTCCGGAATACTCTCCGGATCTTTCAGATAGCTTTCGTAGAGGTCTTCAACAAAGGTGGCATTGCCGCCGGAGAAGGCGGTGGTGGATCTAAGCGCATCCAGTATGGTGGTCATTTCTCTCTTTGGGTCGAGTTTGGGTTGTGGGGTTGTTTAATAACTTATTTTTGTGCAGGTATCAACAAAATTAAATGATGGTAAAATTCTAACCTTCATAGGCCGATACCCAGACAGCAAAATTATGCCAGCCATTTTGATAAACTCTAGGCGTCAAGCGGGTTCAATGTAAGGGGCCAGTCATTAAAACCCACCAAATAGTGCCCCGCTTGCGATTGAGGTTTTAGGCATGCCGATCCCGCTATTCGTGGTAGTATCGGCCGTCTGAGAGCGCAATGAGTGCGTATCAGACAGGAGCGCCGATCCAGCCCTGGATGGTCACTAAGGATGAAGGCTTTGCCCGAAGAAGATAGCAGTCGACTCAGAGTCAATCTGAACCCCATCTCGCTGGAGGCGGATGTGGCCTATTTTGGCGCCCGGTTGGAACTGGTTGGCGAACCCCATACCCGCTATCAGGCCGCACAACTCAAAGTCTACAAGGCTTTGGAAGAGGCGCTGGGGGACAATCTCAGACGTCTCAAGAAGAAGGACGTGAAAGAAAATCGCGACTGAGGTTGCGGGCCGCTACCGGCTCTCAGTCTTTCTTCTTCCCTTTCTTCCTGTCCTTTTTTAATAGCTTATCGATCTCCTTTTCGGCTGCCCGCCAGTCCTTTTTCGATTCCCCTGGAGTGAAACCGTGACGCTCGGCAATGTAGTAGGCGGCAGTGGCGATCATCTCAAGGCGTTGTTGATGAGTGATGTCGGTGGAGATAGAGGCAGTTTTTCGTTTGCCTTTGTTCCCCTTTTTCGCCTCTTTTTTCAGCTTTTTGTCGTTCTTCTCTAGTTTCTTCTTTTCGGATTTTTTACTCATGGGATGACTCCCTCAGCAAAGAATAAGGTTGATCAGCGGATGGTTTGCCAAAACCCCATCCTGCGTCGGCGCGCTTCCTCGGCCGCTTTCAGATATTGGCTTTGCAGGTTGGCGGGCGGAGGCGACTTTGCGTCTATTACCGCCAGTCCGGAACGCAGCAGTCGCAAACCGACATCGGCACCGCCATGGAGAACTTCACCGAGTATAACACCCTGTTTACTACGCGTTTTGAAATCGACTGTGACAGTGCGGCCAGCCAGCAACATCTGTAGATGGCGTTTGCCGATCTTGCGCCAATCCTTATTGACGGCAGGTGGCGAGGCCAAGCCGACCAGGGCCACGGGCAGACGGCGTCCATCCGTGGTCAGGATAAGAATACGGTTAGCGTCGGGGACAGTGATCACACGTCCGGAGAGGGTGGCCGCCGTAGCCCTCAGGGCCAGCATCAGGCAACCCAGCAACAGCAGTGCGCTGATCAGGGTCCCATGGCGGGTCTTGAGGTGATCAATGATGGGCAACCAGATGACCTCCCTATTGTGTTGGTGCCCTCGACAGGAGTCGAACCTGTGACCTATCGCTTAGGAGGCGATTGCTCTATCCTGCTGAGCTACGAGGGCAATGGGCGGCGATTATAACAGCCGAGCCCCGGAGGACACAGTCATGCATTAAGCCGCTGTGAACCAGGCGGCTCTGAGCGAGGCGGCTGGAAGGCTGGGGTTAGATTTTAGTGCAGGGAGCTTCGGTGCAGAATGACTCGAACCAGTTCAGTTTGAGCCGGTTGTGGAGGCGGCAGGCGATGCATTGGCCGACTTCGTTGATCAGTGTGATGCTGGCGCCAGTTATGATTAATGACCAGAAGATGGTGTCGATCCAGGCGTATTGGGTCAAACCTTCGAGCCCATAGACCATAAAGGACATCAGACCGAAAAACATTGCCAGGATCAGGCCTAACAGTATGGGTAACATGATGATCTCCGGTAAACGGTTCTTTGATAAGAATATTAGTAAATATTAAACAATACGCAACAGTTCGATTGCAGATTCATGGGGTTCATGACGGCACATAGCGCAAGCTATTGATTCCCCAGCGGTTCAAAAAATACCCGCTTAACCTATGGGTGAAGCTAAGATTTTTTGATTCCACTGGGAAACCCATATCTTAAACTCTGCGCTCGCCATGAACCCACGGATTCAGGTTTAAGATTATTACTAACCAAACCATAGATTTAGGGTTGGCATTCCTGTGCGGTGCCTGCGCGATTTTTTTGTAAGCAATTGCAGGTGATCGGCGTCTAAGCCCTTGAAGCTGGGTGTCAGCAACAGCCATAGACGTCGTCCAGGGGGGTGGTTTAGCCTTCCAGCGTGGTAGATACACGTGCGAGATAGACAGAGCGAGATAGACAGGACATCCAAGCGCTATCATTGAACTTTAACCTGAACCCACGGATTCAGGTTCAACTAAAAGCGAGTCCCCATGATCGATACCGCCCATTTGCTGCAACCCTCCGCCTTTCCCCCTGTCGTGCGCGAGAAACTGCAGACCCTGCAGGTCAATCTCGGTTATCTGTGTAATCTTTCGTGTCTCCATTGCCACGTCAACGCGGGTCCCAAGCGCACAGAACAGATGGACCGGGAGACGATTGAGCTGGTGCTCGACTGTCTGCGTCGCCAGCAGCTCAAGACCCTGGATCTGACAGGCGGTGCACCGGAACTCAATCCCCATTTCCGCTATCTGGTTGAGGCGGCTGTGGCGATGGGGGTTCACATCATCGATCGCTGTAATCTCACCGTGTTGATGGAGCCGGGACAGGAGGATTTGGCAGAGTTTCTGGCGGCAAACGGGGTGGAGATTGTCGCTTCGCTTCCCTGCTATCTGGAGGAGAATGTGGATGGCCAGCGTGGTAAGGGGACCTATCTGACCAGTATCGAGGCCCTGCAGAAACTCAATGCACTCGGCTACGCGGCCGATGGCTCCTCCCTTCAACTCAACCTGGTCTACAATCCACTCGGTCCCTCATTGCCACCCGCACAAGAACCGCTGGAGGCAGAGTACAAACGTCAGCTGGGTGATCGCTACGGCATCAGTTTCAACCAGCTCTTCACCATTACCAATATGCCGATCAAACGCTTCGGCAGTCTGCTCTATTCCAAAGGGAAGTTCGAATCCTATCTGCAACTGCTGAAGGATGCGCATCAGGATGCAAACCTCGATGGCGTGATGTGTCGTCAACTGGTCAGTGTCGATTGGCAGGGCTATCTCTACGATTGCGACTTCAATCAGATGTTGAAGCTGCCGCTGGCCCATGCAGAGCGACCACGCCCCCATCTGCGGGATCTGCTGAATGCGGATCTGAAGGGTGCTTCCGTTCGGGTGGCCGAACACTGCTTTGGCTGCACGGCAGGGCAGGGTAGCAGCTGCGGCGGTGCGCTCGGCGACTGAACATGCGGCTGAGCATCATTGTTCCGATTCTCAACGAGGGGGCGCAGGCCGAAGCCTGTGTGCGGCGACTCGCTCCACTGCGTGCGGCGGGCCATGAGCTGATTCTGGTGGATGGCGGCAGTCACGAGTTGCAGCCGGCCGTGCCCGACAGATGAATCTGGGTGCCCGTGCAGCGATGGGGGAGGTTTTCTGGTTTCTGCATGCGGATACATGGCCGATCGATGATGCGGTCGCGGCGATTCAAGCGGCAAATCTCAGTCAGCCGGCCTGGGGCCGGTTCGATGTTCGCCTCGACGGTAGAGCAGGATTACTGCGTCTGGTCGAGAGGATGATGAACGGGCGTTCCCGCTGGAGCGGTATTGCCACCGGTGATCAGGGTATCTTCGTCCATCGGGAGCTATTCCGGCAGGTGGGTGGATTTCCTGATCAACCCCTGATGGAGGACATCGAAATCAGCGCACGACTGAAACGGCTGCGCCGTCCCGTCTGTCTGCCGCAACAACTGCTCACCTCGAGCCGCCGTTGGCAACAGCAGGGTATTCTGCGCACCATTGTTCTGATGTGGGGACTGCGTCTGGCCTACTGGCTGGGGGTGAGTCCCGAGCGGTTGGCCGGTTACTACAACCTGAAACCGTGGGCTCATGACGGCACATAGCGCAAGCTATTGATTCCCCAGCGGTTCAAAAAACACCCGCTTAACCTATGGGCGAAGCTAAGATTTTTTGATTCCACTGGGAAACCCATATTTTACACTCTGTACTCGCCATGAACCCACGGATTCAGCTACAAACCATGTCCGACAGCGTCGTCCTGATCTTTACCAAGTCCCCCGAACCGGGGCAGGTCAAAACAAGGTTGATTCCGGTGTTGGGTGAACAGGGTGCTGCGCGGCTCTATACCGCATTGTTGCAGCGGGAAGTGGACTGGATCGCACAGCAGACTCCCTATGCCATGGAACTCTGGGCCACACCGGATACTGACCATCCCGTGTTGCGAGAACTCTCAGAGCAACATGGCCTGTCGGTCTTTACACAGCAGGGGAGCGATCTGGGCGAGAGAATGGGACATGCCGCCAAAGATGCGCTCAGTCGCTTTAAACAGGTGGTGCTGTTGGGCGTTGACTGCCCGGCTTTGACACCATGGCATCTGCAGCGTGCCTTCGACTGGCTGGCGGCGGGCTCGGATGCGGTGCTGGGACCAGCGGATGATGGGGGTTATGTGTTGCTGGGACTGCGCCGTTGGCACCCGGAGCTGTTTCAGGGACACGCCTGGGGTAGTGCAGAGGTGGCAGAGAGCACACGCCAGGCGTTACGCCGCATTGGATGGAGATGGCAGGAACTGCCACTGCTGTGGGATCTCGATCGACCTGAAGACCTGGCTAAATATGAGGCACTGGATCTGGATGCCTCAGCCCGCTGAGGCGTTAGAGATCCGTCAGGCCTTGCCCAGGCTCTTTGAGGGTCGGCCCGGGCGTGACTCGCCACTGCGGCCGTAAGTCTTATCCTCGTTGAGACCCAACAGTAGATTGAGCGCCTGATTGACCTGACGTTGGTTCAAAGCCACGGCACCGCCGTTGATCTCGTTCTGTTTCTGACAGGCCTGCAGTATCTCAAGATACTCTTCCCAGGCCGATGACAATGCGGGGTTGTCGCTGCAGGTCTCGACATATTGCTCAGTTCCCTGGCGATCGTTGGTGAGGCCCTGCTGCTTGAGAAACTGATGGTGGGCAGAGACCGTTTGCTCTACCTGCTTCAGTTGCTCCCGCTTCTCTGCCTGGAGCGTCTCCAGCGGTTTTCCCGGAGCCGACTTGAGCAGTTCGAACTCCTGTTTGAGCAGCTCGAGAAGACTTTTCGCCTGCTCGGTCTCCTGGCTGAGGATGCGGTGGAAGAGAGTCTGCGTTGGCGGGCGGGTATCCATCAGCTCAAGGCAGATTGATTTCCATTGCCAGCATCTTGTCGGCCGCGCTCTGCGGGTCGATGGTGAAGCTGCCGGTGGCGAGTGCTCGGCGTACCGCCTCCACCTGTTGTGCGTCGACGACCGACATCTGGGCAATGCGCCCTTCCAGCTCCAGTAGCTTGGATGCCGAACCTGTCATGTCGAAGGAGTCGCCCTTGGTCTTGACCTTGCCGGCCAGTGCCCGGCTGACCGCCGGATTGCCCTGGGTGCGTTGCACGCCACTGTTATCGCCCACATTCTGCAGGTTGTTACTGGTGAGACTGTTGATTTCGATGGCCATAGCTAACCTCGGAAGCGTGCTTTCGATATGTTCCTGTATCGACTCTGCCTAGTATAACTTTAATGGCATGGGGCGCGAATGAGGCGCTCGATGACCCATTATCAATCGATAGCAACCAAGCCCGCAGAGACGACTCTGGCCTCCAGTCGCTTACGGGAGGTGAGGTTCTCCACTGGAATCAGATCGCCCGGGTTGCCGTCGCGCAGCGCTTTACCCCGGCTGCGCACCTCGATGGTTCCCAGGGCCGAGAGAATGGTGATCTGTTCGCCGCGCTGTACAGTCTTTTGCACCACCAGCATGCTGGGTGTGACCACTTGGCCTCGACGCAGAGTGCGCTTTACCGTGTTACCGATCAGCTCATCGATGTCGTTGAAGTGGCCTCGCAACAGGTGGGTCGTATCCATTACCTTCAACTCCAGGTCGGTGCGCTGAATCGGTGTCTTGCGCGCCACATCCCGGGTGGCGACGACCACGGCCAGCTCCAGCCCCACATTGGCGGAGACATAGAGCGTCCAGGGTTTCGGCTGCGGACATCTGACTCCAACCGTGGTACGCCCCAGGCTGACGCCGCCTGGCGGGTCGAAAGCCTCCAGCGGGGAGCCGCACGGGTGCAGGCGCAGACGATGGTCGAGCGAAGAGACGCTGATCTGCAGCTGATCTCCATGATCGGCAAAGATTTGCTGCAGATGGTTATGCGCAGCCTGCATGATCGATTGGTGCGATTGCATGGGCTCATCGGCGGCCTGGACGCCGATGCAGACCAGCAGCAGCGATAGCAGTAGTAGCCACGAGTGGCTTTGGCGGTGACGCATGATCGGCTTCTCTCCGTTCTTCCATTTATGTCAAAGATAGATGCAAGCAACATGCCTGTTTGCTTGGCATGGCGCATTGCAGGTGCTGTGCCGCCCGTGGTGCTGACAATCCGTTAAAGCTTGACCGCGTCTAGCCGCCATAAAACGTGCAGTTGAGAAAAACTTCCGGCTGAATAAAGAAACGAGGTGTCGCAATGGCGGGTGTACTGGAAGGCATGAATCTACGGAACATGGTTGCCGGTCAGAATCGGCTGGAGTTGCTGCTTTTTCGTCTTCAGGGCCGTCAGATGTTTGGCATCAATGTGTTCAAAGTCAAAGAAGTGGTGCAGTGTCCTAAGCTGACCCGCCCCCCTGGTTCCCATCCCGTGATTCGCGGTATTGCCAGCCTGCGCGGCAACAATATTCCGGTCATGGACCTCTCCCAGGCCATCGGCGGACCCAAAATGGGCGAGCCAACAGACTATTTCATCATTATCACCGAGTACAATCGCCGCATGCTGGCCTTCCTGGTGGGCGCGGTGGATCGCATCATCAATACCCATTGGGAGGACATCCAGCCGCCGCCCAAAGGCCTGGGACGCAGCAGTTACATGACCGCGGTGACTGAGATCGAGGGAGAGCTGGTCGAGATCATCGATGTGGAGAAGGTGCTCAGCGAAGTCCTCGGCGGCGAAGAGGAGCTGACTGCACCGGTCGAGGCAACCGGAGCGGATTTGGCGAAATGGAAACTGCTGGTGGTGGACGACTCGATGGTCGCCCGGAACCAGATGAAGCGGGTGCTGGATGAAATCGGCATCGAAGTGATTACGGCGAAGGATGGCGATGCGGCGCTGAAAATGCTGCAGGGCTGGTCGCAAGAGGGTAAGGTTAGTGACTGGCTGGCGATGGTCATATCCGACATCGAAATGCCGAAAATGGATGGCTACTCTCTGGTAACGGCTATCCGCGAAGATAGCAAGCTGGCTGATCTCTATGTGATACTGCACTCGTCCCTGAGCGGCGTATTCAATGAAGACATGGTGAAAAAGGTGGGGGCCGACCACTTCCTCGCAAAGTTCGTCCCTGACGAACTGGCTGCACAGATCACGGAACGACTTAAACAGTTGGTTTGATTTATGGATCACACATAACGATAAGAACCATGCAGCACAGATCCCCATCACAGGCGCTGATCAATCCGGCGGACTACTCTTCGTTCCAGCAATACCTGCAGAATGCCTGCGGTATTCAACTTGGTCCCGGTAAGGAGTATCTGGTCTCCAGTCGCCTCAGCGGTTTGATGAAGGAGAACCAGATCGGCTCTCTGGGAGACCTGCTCAAGCGGCTCATCTCTCCGGCCAATTCCCAACTGAAGACCCGCGTCATCGACGCCATGACCACAAACGAAACCTTCTGGTTTCGCGATGTTGGCCACTATATCCTGCTTAAAGAGACCATTCTGCCCGATCTCAACAAACAACGGGGTGGCTCGATCCGTATCTGGTCTGCCGCCTGTTCCAGCGGGCAGGAGCCCTACAACATCAGCATGATCGTGGAAGAGTACGAATCGAAGTTTGGCCGTGGTCGGCCCGTACAAATCGAGGCTACCGATATCTCCAGCAAGATGCTGACGGAGGCCAGGGCTGGTGTCTACTGCGGCCTGACGGTGGAGCGTGGACTCACCACTGAGCAACAGAAGCGCTTTTTCAATCCCAAGGAGAGGTGTCTGGAGGTGCGCCCGGAGATCAAGCGCCGGGTCAGTTTCCGCTCTCTTAATCTGGCCAGTAGTTATCAGGGCATGGGCAAGTTCGATGTGATTTTCTGCCGCAATGTGCTGATCTACTTCTCCAATGATCTCAAGAAGGATATCGTCGAGCGCATGGCCAATATCCTCAATCCGGGCGGCTACCTCTTTCTCGGTTCCACCGAATCAATCAATCAGCTGACCACCCGCTTCGATATGAAGGTGGGCCACGGCGGCATCTCCTACCGACTCAAATCCTGAGCGGCAAAGCGTTGCCGCTTCCTCCAGCTGTTTGCCGCCGGATTGCCGGGACGAAGGCGAACTCTCTCTAAAAACAGCCTATAGACCGCACTACTTAGCAGGGCGGTTGCGCTGGCACGATCCCTGCATTTCTGTTGGTGAGTCAATGGATCTGGAGTCCCTGATGAATTTCGACGACGCATTCGGCATACACGAACGGGCCTTGCTGCTGCGCTCGCAGCGCGCCGAGGTGCTGGCTGCCAATATGGCGAATGCCGATACCCCCGGCTACAAAGCGCGGGATTTTGATTTCAAAACGATGCTGGCCAACGAGGTGGACAACAGCTCGCGGCTGCGCACAACCAGTAGTCAGCATATCCAGACCGAGGAGGGGATGGTGCCTCCGGCGCAACTGCTCTACCGCACACCGATGCAGCCCTCGCTCGACGGCAATACCGTCGATGCCGAGCAGGAGCATAGCGCCTTCAGCAGCAACGCCGTCGAGTATCAGGCAACGCTGACCTTCATCAACAGCAAAATTGCCGGCATTCGCAAGGCGCTGAGAGGTGAATGATGTCCATGTTTAAGATTTTCGATACCGCCGCCTCCGGCATGAGCGCTCAGAGTCTGCGTCTCAACCTGGTAGCCAGCAACATGGCCAATGCGGATGCGGTCAGCAGCAGCATCGACCAGACCTACCGGGCGCGCCAGCCGGTATTCCAGACCCTGCTGGATCAGGCCAATCCCGATGCAGCGGCCGCCGGCGTGAAGATGGTCGGGGTGGTCGAAAGCCAGGCTCCGCTGGTGCAGGAGTATGCGCCGGATCATCCGCTGGCCAATGATGAGGGCTATATCTTCCGCCCCAATGTCAACATGGTGGAGGAGATGGCCAATATGATGTCTGCCTCCCGCACCTACCAGAGCAATGTGGAGGTCGCCAATGCGGCCAAGCAGCTGCTCATCGCTACGATCCAGATGGGTCAGTAAGGAGTCATAGATGAGTGCCGTAACCAGCAATTACGATACCTACGCCAATCTGGGGCTCACCGCCGCGGAAGAGTCCAATGCGGGCAGCAGCCAGCTGGGACTCGAGGATTTCATGAATCTGCTCATCACTGAGCTGACCCATCAGGATCCGACCAAGCCGATGGAGAACACGGAGCTGGCAACCCAGATCTCCCAGTTCGCCACCGTCAGCGGAATCGATGACCTGAATACCTCGTTTGATGACTTCGCCAGTAACATGCTGGCCGAGCAGTCGATCCAGGCCTCCAGTCTGGTCGGTCACGAAGTGATGATCGAGAGCTATCTGGGGGTGCTGCCCAGTGGCGGCAGTCTCACCGGCGGCGTCTACCTGCCGGAGGCGGGAACCAACGTCAAGGTACAGATCTCCGACAAGACCGGTGCCCTGGTGCGTGAGATCTCGCTGGGCCAGCAGGAAGATGGGATAGCCAACTTCAGCTGGGACGGCTTTACCGATACCGGTGACTATGCCGATCCCGGCCAGTACACCATCACTGCCACAGCCACCATTGGTGACTCCGATCAGGGGCTATCCACCATGGTCTACGCCAATGTGGATAGTGTGAGTATCGGCAGCAGTAGCGGCGTTCTCGTCAATCTTGAGGGCCTGGGGCTGGTCTCCATGTCCGACGTTCTTGAAATCCACTGAGTTATCTAGAGGGGAATTACCATGGCATTTCGTATCGCACTGAGTGGACTGGATGCGGCCTCCACCGACCTGGAAGTGACCGGTCACAACATTGCCAACGCTAGCACCGTGGGCTTCAAAGAGTCCCGCGCCGAGTTCGCCGATATCTATGCTAACTCGATCAACGATGTCAGCAGTTCGGTACCCGGTCGTGGCGTGCGCGTAACCCGCGTGGCGCAACAGTTCGGCCAGGGCAGCACCGAGTTCACCTCCAACAATCTCGATCTGGCAATCAATGGGGAAGGCTTCTACGTCATGCAGGACAGCGATGGCGCCTTCTCCTATACCCGTGCCGGCGCCTTTTCGGTGGATCGTGACGGTTATGTCGTCAATCAAACCGGCGCACGTCTGCAGGTCTTTCCGCGCATCGGCACTACCGGCAGCCTGTTCAACACCGGTACCACCACTGATCTGAACCTACCCGTGGTATCGGGTACGCCGCAGTCGACGACCAGTGTAGACGCCACCCTCAACCTGGGTGCTTCAGAGACGGTTCCCACCGTGTTGCTCGATCCTACCGCCCCCGGCTTTACCTTTCCGCCGGATCCCCTGAGTTACAACCACTCCACGGCGACGACGATCTATGATTCGCTGGGTACCGCACATACCGCTACGATGTTCTACAGCAAGGTGGCAGACAATCAATGGAATGCATTTACCTTCGTCGACGGCAATAACGTTACTGTGGGCGGCAACGCCTATGCCGATGTCCAGTTCGATACCGCGGGTGCGCTGTTGACCAGCACAGGCGATGTGGATGCCTTGGGCAACATCACGCTGGATACCTTCAATCCAGGTGGTGGTGCGGCGGATATCGTCGGTCTGACTTACAACTACAGCGCCACTACCCAGTTCGGTTCCGAATTTGCGGTTAATGAGCTGACCCAGGACGGCTTTACCTCCGGGCGCCTGAGTGGCGTCGAGGTGGATGCATCCGGCGTGGTCTTTGCGCGCTTTACCAACGGTCAGTCGGAAGCCCTCGGCAAGGTCGCCCTGGCCCGTTTCAACAATGTGCAGGGGCTACGCCAGGCCGGTGACACCAGCTGGGCCGAGTCCTTCACCTCCGGCGATGTGCAGTTGGGCGAGGCGGGCACTTCCAGCTATGGTGTCATCCAGTCCGGCGCGTTGGAGAACTCCAACGTGGATCTGGCCACCCAGCTGGTCAATCTGATTACCGCCCAGCGTAACTTCCAGGCCAATGCGCAGGTGATTACCACCGCAGATGCCATTACCCAGTCAGTGATCAATATCCGCTAAATACGCCAAAGAGTACGCGGGCCGCCGATTTTCTCCCCAAGTGTGCGGGGGAGGGAATCGGCGGCTTTTTTGTTGAATTTTGAATTATGAATTTTGAGTTGATGCGTTCGCTGCGCTCACTGGTCATTGGTTCCCCCTCTCCCTGACCCTCTCCCGCAAGGGGAGAGGGAATTTAGGGATCGAGTGGAGGAGCGAACGAAGAGTCTGCTTGAATCGCCTGACTGGAAGCACTCGATGCAGGCGACAGAAACTTCCCCTCTCCCCTTGCGGGAGAGGGCCAGGGAGAGGGGTTTAGAAAAGGCATGAGCGCAGCGAACCCAAACAAAAAACTCACGGTTCCCCGCGCCACGCCTGCTCAAACTCTTTCATGGCGCAGGTCAGGCTGAGCCTTGGCCTATTGCCCGATCAACAGCAGGTAGAAAAGAAAACCGGTCCAGGAAAGGCCGAGCAGTATCCAAGGCAGCCGGCTGGCCCAGGTCGTGGCGACAGAATCCTCGCAGGGCTCTGAGGACGTCTCCTCCGAAGCTCCGGTTGCGGTCGTCTTTTTTCGCCGCTTGTCCAGCTCGCGCGCTTTGGCTTTCTGCTGCTTCTTGTACTGATCTATACCCTTTTGGATGCCCTGGGCAATCAGTTTGGTCTGCTCTTTGCTCTGACCGGGACGCTGGGTGGCGCGAGCGATGCGTGCAGCCTCCGCTACCGTCTCTTGGGAGGGTCGGTCCTGCTTGTTGGTTCTTGCCATGCGATTCTCTGGGTGGGTTCTGGTCAGGCTGGCCCGCTACTTGCAGTTTCCTGGGTAAAGGGTCTGTACGGTCCGGCCAAGGCCGAGTCGACAGACCGCATCATAGACAACTGACGGGAGCCATTCCATGGATCGCATGATTTATGTCGCCATGAGCGGAGCCAAAGAGACCCTGATCGCCCAGGCCAATAACGCCAATAACCTGGCCAATGTGAACACGGCCGGTTTCATGGAAGATCTCAACCAGTTCCGCAGTATGCCTGTGTTTGGACAGGGTTATCCGACCCGGGTCTATGCCCTCGACGAGCGTCCTGACATCAATTTCGAAAAGGGCGCTGAGATGTCGACCGGCAATCCGCTTGATCTGGCGGTGAAGGGCGACGGGTTCTTCGCTGTGCAGGCCCCCGATGGCAACGAGGCTTATAGCCGTCGTGGAGACCTCAAGGTCGACGCCAACGGTTTGGTCACCAACGGCGAAGGTTTGCCGCTGATCGGCAATGGCGGACCGATTGCCTTGCCGCCTTTCGAGCAGATCGAGATAGCACCGGACGGCACTATCACCATACAACCGGAAGGCTCGACCCCGGACGCCCTGGCTATCGTCGATCGCATCAAGATGGTCAACCCCGCTATCGATCAGCTGACCAAGGGAAGCGATGGCCTGATGCGCCTGCGTGACGGCACTGAAGCGGATGCCGATGCCGACGTAACACTGGCTTCCGGCGCTCTGGAGACCAGCAACGTCAATGTGGCCGATGCCCTGGTCAACATGATCGAACTCTCCCGCAAGTTCGAGATGCAAGTGAAGATGATGAAGACCTCCGAGGAGCTCGACAGCGCCTCCGCCTCCCTGATGCGTATGGGCTGAGGTTGGCAGGTTAATTGCACTTATCAGATTAGCAGTCAGATTGAATGCTGACTGATTGATCAAGTTTTTAAGAGGAAGCGCGTATGTACCCCGCACTCTGGATAGCCAAGACCGGACTGGATGCTCAACAGACCAACATGTCCGTGATCTCGAACAATCTGGCCAACGTCAACACCACCGGTTTCAAACGGGACCGGGCGGTGTTCAATGACCTGATCTATCAAAACCTGCGCCAGGTCGGCGCCCAGTCCTCGGAGAACACCGAGCTGCCCTCCGGTCTGATGCTTGGCACCGGCGTCAAAGTCGTGGCCACACAGAAGGAGCATAGCCAGGGCAACATCGTGCAGAGCGGCAACTCCCTCGATGTGGCGGTGCAGGGCAAGGGCTACTTTCAGGTGCTGCATCCCGACGGCAATATCGTCTATACCCGCGACGGCAGTTTCAGTCTTACCGCTGACGGTGTGCTGGTCACGCCCAACGGTTATGAGGTGCAGCCTTCGATGACCGTGCCTACCGACGCTACCAGCATCACCATCGGCTCCGATGGCGTGGTCTCGGTGCTGCAGTCGGGCAGTAACGCGCCGACCCAGATCGGTCAGATCGAACTGGCCTACTTCGTCAATCCCCAGGGGCTGGAGCCGATCGGCGACAACCTCTATCGGGAGAGCAACGCCAGTGGCGGCGTCAACACCGCGATTCCCGGCAGCGACAGCACCGGCACTCTGATCCAGGGCGCCCTCGAGAGCTCCAACGTCAATGTGGTCGAAGAGCTGGTGAACATGATTGAGACCCAGCGCGCCTATGAGATGAACTCCAAGGCAATCTCCACCACCGACGAGATGCTCGCCTATGTGAATCAGCAACTCTGATCGGAGATAGCCTGATGAAACGCCTGCTCACCCTCCTGCCGCTACTGCTGATCCTGCTCGGCCTGCTCAGCGGCTGCCAGTCCACCGGTCCGAAACGGGATGCGGCCTATGCCCCCATGCGGCCGATAGCGCCGCCGCCGATGCCCACCGGTAACGGTGCCATCTATCAATCCGGCTACGAGATGATCTGGTTCGAGGATATCGTGGCGCGCCGGGTGGGTGACATGCTGACCGTGACCCTGGTGGAGAGCACCCAGGCGAATAAGTCGGCGACCACCGCCACGGCCAAGAGCACCGAGATGAACATGGCCAACCCGACAATTTTCGGCTCCACACCTCAGTTCAACACGCCGGGCGTCCTGCCGTTGGCCAGCAACAAAAACAACACGCTCGATTTCGGGCTCTCTTCCAGTGGCGATTTCAGCGGTGACGGCAGCTCGACCCAGAGCAATGCCCTGACCGGCAACATTACCGTCACCGTGGTGGAAGTGCTGCCCAACCGGAATCTCTATGTGCGCGGCGAAAAGCGCATCGGCATCAACCAGGGCTATGAGTATGTCCGTCTGGCCGGCATCGTTCGCCCGCAGGACATCACCCCGCAGAACACAGTGGAATCGACCCGCATCGCCGACCCCACGATCAGCTACGTGGGCGAGGGTGCGCTGGCCGATGCCAACTCCATGGGCTGGCTGACCCGCTTCTTCAACAGCGTGCTGTCACCCTTCTGAGGTTATCGAAATGAAACGCACATCAAGCTTGACCCTTTTGATTACCCTGACCCTGTCACTGTTGGCATCGAATGTCTGGGCTGAGCGTATTAAAGACCTGGCCGCTATCCAGGGGGTGCGCAGCAACCAATTGATCGGTTACGGTCTGGTGGTGGGCCTTAACGGTACCGGCGACAAGGACACCGACTCGCCCTATACCATCAACAGTCTGAAGAACATGCTCTCGCAGCTCGGTGTGCATATTCCGCAAGGGGTCAACATCAAACCGAAGAATGCCGCTGCGGTTATTGTGCACGGCGATCTGCCCGCCTTCAGCAAGCTCGGTCAGCAGTTCGATGTCACTGTCTCCTCGCTGGGTAATGCCAAGAGCCTGCGCGGTGGCACCCTGTTGATGACACCCCTCAAAGGTGCAGACGGCAACACCTATGGTCTGGCCCAGGGAAACCTGGTGGTCGGTGGCTTGAGCGGGGAGGGCGCTGACGGTTCCAAAATCACGGTCAACATCCCAAGTGCCGGGCGTATCCCGAATGGCGCCTCGGTGGAGCGCGAAGTTCCCAACGGTTTCAACAAGCAGCCGTTGATCACGCTGAATCTGCATGATGGCGATTTCACCACAGCCCGTCGCGTTGCCGAGTCGATCAACCTGACTATCGGTCCTGGGACTGCCAAAGCATTGGATTCCACTTCGATCCGCGTCAATGCGCCGGTCGACCCGGGACAGAAAGTCAGTTTCATATCGCTGCTGGAGGAGCTGGAGGTGCAACCTGCTGCCAGTTCCGCCAAGGTGATCATCAATTCGCGCACCGGTACGGTGGTGATCAACAGCCAGGTTCGGGTCTATCCGGCCGCGGTCTCTCACGGCTCTCTGGTGGTCAGCATCAGCGAACAGACCTCTGTCTCCCAGCCGGGTGCCTTCTCGCGGGGGCAGACGGCTGTGGTGCCGCAGAGCCAGGTTAATGTCTCTGAAGAGGGCAATCGCATGTTTCTCTTCAATCCCGGTGTTTCGCTGGATGAAGTGGTGCGGGCAGTCAATCAGGTGGGTGCCGCTCCCAGTGATCTGGTCGCTATTCTCGAAGCCCTCAAAGAGGCCGGCGCACTACGTGCGGAGTTGCTGGTGATCTAGATGAGCGCCTCGACCCCCATCTACAACGACTTCTCCGGTCTGGCGGAACTCAAGTACCAGGCACGGGAGGATCAGGCCGGTGCCAGCGCTAAGGTGGCCAAGCAGTTCGAGTCCCTGTTCGTGCAGATGATGGTGAAACAGATGCGTCAGGCCAACTTCGGCGGCGGCGTCTTCGACAGCGACCGTACCCGCTTCTATCAGGATATGTACGACCAGCAGCTCTCGCTGCATATGGCTGAGCATGGCGGCATGGGACTGAGCGGGGTGCTGCGGCGTCAACTCGGCGGTGAGCCGGAATCCCCGGAGATCAATTGCATCGCCGCAAGAGTTTGTTCAGCAGTTGTGGAATTGCGCAGAGGCAGCCGCTACGGAATTGGGTATCCCGGCTGAGGCCCTGCTGGCCCAAGCGGCGCTTGAGACCGGCTGGGGCAACCACGTAATGGCGCAGCAGGATGGTCGCAGCAGCTACAACCTGTTCGGCATCAAGGCTGATCAGCGCTGGGATGGGGGCCAGATTAAGCGGGAGACATTGGAGTACGAATCCGGTGTGGCGGTACGCCGACGTGAGCGCTTCCGTTCCTATGAGTCATTCGAACAGAGTTTTCAGGACTATGTGGCCTTCGTGAAGAGCTCACCCCGTTATGCGGAGGCGCTCTCAAACGCCGGCGATCCTGATGCCTACTTCCAGGCCCTGCAGGAAGCCGGCTACGCCACCGACCCGGCCTACGCCGAAAAAATCCTGCGCGTGATGCAGGGGCCGGAGATGCGCTCCGCGCTGGCAACGTTCAAGACGTCCACCTGATGGCCGATAAAACAAGGGATAGCGTGAGGCAAATACAGTGAGCATACTCTCCATCGGTGTTTCAGCCCTGACCGCCAATCGGCAGGCAATGGATACCACCGGACACAACATCGCCAACGTCAACACCGAAGGCTACAGTCGCCAGACGGTGGACTTTGCCACGCGCAAACCCGATTTTACCGGTATCGGCTATGTCGGTACTGGTGTTGATGTGTCGCAGATCTCGCGCCAGTACGACAGTTTCATCTCCTCTCAGGTGCGCGCCAGCCAGTCCATTACGTCTGAACTGCAGGCCTATTACGACGGCGCCACCAAACTGGATGGGCTCGTGGCCGATGCGGATGTGGGTATCCAGCCGACGCTGAACAACTTCTTCAACTCCTTGCAGGCGCTTGCCAACGACCCGGCCTCCGTCTCGACGCGCCAGTTGGTGATGGCGGAAGCCAGCTCGATGGTCGATCGCTTTCACTACTTCGATCAGCAGTTCGAGTCCTCTCGCAACAGCCTCAATGACCAGATCAGGGCGTCGGTGACCGAGATCAACCGCATGGCAAGCGATATCGCCGCCATCAACAACGACATCAAACTGGCTTACGGCAGCACGCCCAACGATCTGCTGGATCAGCGAGACCAACTGGTCAACGAACTCTCCAAGATGGTCGATATTCAGGTGCTGCAGCAGAGTGACGGCGCCTACAACGTCTTCATCGGTAAGGGGCAGCCTCTGGTGATGGATACCAGCGCAGCGACGCTTACCACCCAGCCCAGCGAGCTGGATGCCAGTCATCTGGAGATCGCCTTCAACTTCTCCTTCGGTACGCAGATCGTGACCGATCAGATAAGCGGCGGCGCCATCGGCGGCATGATCCGTTTTCGCAATGAGATCCTCGACCCGGCGCAGAATCGGGTGGGGTTGGTGGCGCTGGGGCTGGCAAACGATCTCAACGCCCAGCAGGCCCTGGGTCTCGATCTGGACGGCCTGGCCGGCACCTCCATGTTCAGCATGGGTTCGGTGCAGGTGCTCGAACCGGCTGGCAACGGTAGTTCCATTAGCGTCGACTACAACAACATCAGCGATCTCACCGGAGCGGACTACCAGCTGATCTACGACGGCACCGATTTCGTTCTGGAGAATCTCAGCAGTGGTTCGACCCAGACCCTGGCAGCGGGTCTGAATACGGTGGATGGGCTCGATATCACCATCAATGCGGCTGGCGCGACGGCGGGCGACCTCTTCCTCATCCAGCCGACACGTAACGGGGCGAACAGTCTCGATCTGCTGTTTACCGATGCGCGGCGTCTGGCGGCAGCCAGCCCGCTACAGGTACAGGCGGCCACCGACGCCAACGGCAATGCCCTCAACACCGGGGATGCGACGATCACACAACCGGCAAACAGCAGCGCCACCGGCCTGCCGCTGGCTGCCGATATGCAGCTGGTCTACAACGCTGGCGCCGGCGGTTTCGATATCATCAATGGCCCGGCGGCGCCGAACGATTTCATCGCCTACGACGCCACCGATCCGGCACAGATCATCGGCGTGGACTTTCCTCTGGCCTCGAATCCGACCCAGTTCAGCGCCTTCGGCGGCATCAGCTTTACCATCTCGGGGGTGCCGGCGAATGGTGACACCTTCAATATCGGTAACAACACCAGCGGCAGTAGCGACAACCGCAATGCCCTGGCCATGGTTGCCTTGCAGCAGGCCGACCGTTTGCTCGGTGGCACTGCCACGTATAACGAGAGCTACGCCCAGATGGTCTCGGATGTGGGTTCCAAGGCCCACCATGCGGAGCTCAACCTGGCGGCTCAGGAGAGTCTGCTGGCGCGTACTGAGGAGGCGATGCAGGAGGTCTCCGGCGTCAACCTCGACGAAGAGGCGGCGAAGCTGATTCAATTTCAGCAGGCCTACCAGGCCTCGGCGCAGATCATCTCCGTCGCCAATACCCTATTCGACACCCTGATCAGCGCGGTCAGGAGGTAACACCATGAGCCGTATATCCACCGCACAACTTTTCGATCGTGGTATTGCCGGCATGCTGCAGCAGCAGGCCAAGGTGAGCCAGTCGCAATTGCAGATAGCCAGCGGCAAACGCATTCTGACACCCAAGGATGATCCAGTCGGCGCTGCCTATGCGCTCGATCTGCGTACCGCCATCAGCCAGACAGAGCAGTATCAGGACAATGCCGATCGCGCCTATTCCCGTCTCGAGATGCAGGAGTCGGCCTTGAAAGGGGTGGATAACCTGATACCGCGCATCAAAGAGCTGACCATACAGGGGCTGAATGACACCAACTCGCCAGGTGATCGACGGGCCATTGCCGGAGAGTTGCGCCAGATCAACGACGAGCTGATGGCGCTGGCCAATACCAAGGACAGCAACGGCGAATATATTTTTGCCGGTTACGATGCCGACGCCATCCCGTTTTCCAACCCGGCGGACGGGGTTTTCGCCTACAGCGGCGATGCCGGTTCCCGTACCCTGCAGATCTCGGCCACGCGTCAGGTTCAGGACCGGGAGAACGGTTTCGATGCCTTCATGGATATCGACACCAGCACGGGCGGCAAACGTAACCTGTTCGAGACGGTACACGGCATCATTGCCGGCCTCGAGGCCGATGCGCCAAACAGCACCTATCTGGATGATCTGAACCTGGTGCAGGAGCATGTTGCCGATCTGCGCACCCAGGGAGGTGCCCGTCTCAACAGCATCGATGAGCAGAAGAGTATCAACAGCGACTTCATCCTCACCCTGGAGATCGCGCTCTCCAACACCGAGGATCTCGACCTGGCCGAGGCGATCAGCCGTTTCGAACAGGAGCTGGTGGCGCTACAGGCGGCGCAGCAGACCTTCAACATGGTGCAGGGGCTCAGCCTGTTCAACTACCTCTGACCCGAATGGCACTTGGTTAAGCGGTTTAATGGTGGGGCAGGGCCCCACCCTACCCGTGGTCCGGAGTGTAGGGCAGGGGCCCTGCCCCACCAAGTCCCCCAATAGCGGTTTCTCCTCCCGCTCATTCATCAGCGGACTTCCGATCCTGGAACTCGGGAACCATGTTCCTGGCAACTGCCCCTGCCAGACCCCGTTAGACATCAATAAA
>JARRNY010000069.1:0-27798 GCA_037384445.1 Candidatus Thiodiazotropha sp. | reverse complement strand
GTCTTTAGCTTGGCAACCACGTTTTCGACCAGGATCTCTGGCGCAGAAGCACCGGCCGTGAGGCCGATGTTCTCTGCGTTCTCAAGCCACTCTTTGTGAATGTCCTCAGGACCGTCTATCAGGTAAGCCGGAGTGCCGCTTTTATCGGCAATCTCTCTGAGTCGATTGGAATTTGAACTGTTAGGGGAGCCGACGACCAGCACAAGATCGCAACGTGTTGCCAACTCCTTGACTGCGTCCTGGCGGTTCTGTGTGGCGTAACAGATGTCTTTCTTCTTCGGTCCTGTGATATGCGGGAAGCGCCGCTTCAATGCCTTGATAACCAGTTCCGTATCGTCGATCGACAATGTGGTTTGTGTGACATAAGCAATCTTCTCGGGAGCGGCAATGTTCAGCTGCTCCACGTCGTTATCAGTCACCACAAGGTGTATGTGTGATGTTTCATCTTTACGCAGGCACTGCCCCATGGTGCCTTCAACCTCAGGATGTCCCCGGTGGCCAATGAGGATGACTTCATAGCCATCACGGCACCGCCTGGCGACCTCCAAATGTACTTTGGTAACCAATGGACAGGTGGCATCGAACACTTGCAGGGTGCGTAGGGCTGCTTCATTGCGCACCGACTGGGATACGCCATGGGCGCTGAAAATAACGGTATTTCCATCCGGTACATCGCTGAGTTCATCGACAAAAATGGCGCCCCTTTGTCGCAGGCTATCGACTACGAAGCGGTTGTGTACCACTTCGTGCCGGACATAAATCGGCGCGCCGAGGAGTTCCAGTGCGCGTTCCACGATCTCGATGGCCCGGTCAACTCCGGCGCAAAAGCCGCGTGGGTTAGCGAGCAGAATCTGTTGCATCAGGTTACTCCGGGTCTTCGACTTGCAGGATCAAGGTTTTGAAAATGAACCCCCTGCCGCTCAATGGGTGGTTGAAATCGATCATAATGCGCTCATCTTCGATTGCAGCCACTGTACCGGCCATCTCATCACCGGCTGGGGTGGTGAAGGCGATGATAAGTCCTTCGCTTAATTCCTGCTCGCTGGGGAAATCCTGCCTGTCTAACCATTGCCGGTTTTCTTCATCACGTACCCCATAGATATCGCTCCCTGACAATATCAGTGATTGCTCGTCGCCTGCTTTCATGCCGATGAGTTTGGATTCCAGTGCCGGCTCCATCGCTCCATCCCCCAGCGTGAAGCGCATCGGTTCATCGTTGAAGGTTGACACTATCTCAGTGCCATCTTCCAGTAGCAGGGAAAAGTGTATGGAAACCCGGCTGCACGGAGTTATTCCGGTCACGCTCGACATATCACGTCCTGTTCTCGGTCTGGTTGGCGATTCGTCGAAGCGCAGGCAGATCGAGCTTGAGCTGTTCGGCATGCTCCAGTGCTCTGGCGAGTCTTGCGGGTGCGCTGCGGCCCATGCATTTGTGATCGGGATCGCCGGCAAAGGCCTCAACCATTCGCGCAATCATGGTTTCAGTCTCGAATTGCGCTCCAGTCAGCCCTGCTTGCAGTTGCAGAATCTCAGTGGCCACTTCTTGAGCCAGTGGACGGTGATTTCGCCAGAGTTCATCGACTGTTCCGCCAGTCTCAAGACCAGCAATATTCGTGGTGAGAATATAGAGGTTCTTGATGACCAGTTCCTGTAGAAGCTGGTGTTCGTTTTCGAGTTGTACGCAGGGGATGTTGAGCGCCTGCAAAGCCTGACAGATAAGCTCTGCATGCGGCCCGTAGACAGGTGAGGGGATGATGACCTTGGCGTCCATGCCGGGTTTTTTCTCAAACCAGATCGAAATGACGGTTGGGTTAATGATTGTCTGCCAGTCGTTTGGCAGCAATTCATTTTGCAACAGACAGAGTCTGTCACGCCAAACGTCCGGAATGGCTGAAAGCACGGGTTGCAATGCATTCTCACCAACGGCAATCAGCACCAGTGTCGGTCTGTTGATCCTGTGAGAGAGAGCCAACATGTCGGTGTTGCGAGTAACAGGATGGACAGTGATGCCCAGGCGTAAAAAACCGCGCGCGAGTACACCGCCAATTTCGCCGATTCCGACGAGGACAATCTCTCTCTCTGTCATATGCGTGTCATGAACCTGTTCAATCATTAACGGTGTTCAAATGCGGCTCGATTGCGTCTTACTGGAAATGTGACATGGAAGTGGTTGTGCGCGGGATACTTGATCACCATAAGGGAGTTCGAAAGAACTCCGGCAGCTCTTCTTCTAAGTCCTCCAGCAGACAGAGACCAATTACTGTAATTGCGGAATCGCTACAGCTGGTTCTGGCGTCAGCTTAAAAGCTCTTGTGACAGAAACAGGTAGCCCAGTGAAGCGATCAGGACGCCGACTGCGATGTATTGGATCAATATGCAGATACCAGGCAGGTCATTACAGACTTGGCTGAATCGGCAGAGTTTGCAGTTTTTCATACTTCACCTCTCTACTGCAGAGGTCGTCGTTATCCAAAACTTTACTGGAGGCGACCTATTGTGACGCTGCCTTCCCTGGACTAAGCAGGCAGCTTTGTTGCGCTGCGCAAATGCGCTTAGACGCAGTTTGCCCAAAGCCGATAATCGCACAGAAACGGTCTTTCGTAACAGGTTTTTTCTGACTTGAAAGGCCTGATGTTTTCTAAGTGTATGGGGAGCATAGTCTTTTATGCCTGATCCACCCGGTATACTATGTCGCCCTTTTCAGCCTTTCTTCACGGAGACTTAACATGTTGATCGAGGGTCCCCTCAAGATCGGGGTTTTGGATGATCCGGCCCAGCCTGGGCGGGAGCTGCATATCGACTTCACCGCTGAGTTCCAGGCCTTGTCTCAACAGGACCAGACAGCTGCTTTTGCCCGCTATCTGGACGAGTTGCAACAGGGTATCGCCTCTCTGCCGGAGGAGGATACCAATCGTGTCGGCATGCTCATTGTGCAGCAGATTGCCGAACAGCTACTGCCTCATCTGGGTGACGGCGAGTTGGAGTTGAGCGATACGATCATCGTCGAGATGGGGCGTGATTACTCCAGCGACTCGCTGATGAGCCTGCTCAATTCATGACACCCGCCTATATCCTTGAAGGCTCTGTAGAAAATTTCGACCGCCTGGTACTGGAAAACTCCCGCCGTGGCTTGGTGGTGGTCGATTTCTGGGCGCCTTGGGTGGGTCCCTCGCTCAGGCAGCGTGAGATGCTCACTGATCTGGCGAAGCGCCATGAAGGGCGTTTTCTGCTCGTCTCAGTCAACACCGATGAGCAGAAGCCGCTGGCCGAACGTTTCGGGGTACGCAGTCTGCCCTCCTTAAAGCTCTTCCATCAGGGTGAGTTGGTGGCCGAGTATCATGGCGTTCAGCCTGAGGCCGACTATCCCCGTATCGTCGAGCGTTATGTGCAGAGACAGCTCGATCCGACATGTCGGCAGGCCATCGCCACCTGGCAGGCGGGTGAGCCGGATAAGGCTCTGCAGCTGCTGGCGGAAGGCGCCGTCAATCAACCCGACAACCTGGCGCTTCCTGCGTTGATGGGTAAAATTCTCATGCGCCAGGAGCGCTACCGGGACGCTCATGCCCTGCTTATGGCGCTGCCACTGCCGGCGCAGGAGGCGGTGGAGATCCGCAACCTGTTGGCGCATCTCGACTTTATTGTGACGGCAGAGGATGCCGAGCCTGCTGAGGCGCTGCAGCAGGCGCTGGAATCGACACCTGAGGATCCGGACTTGAGCTACCGGCTTGCCGCCAGGGAGCTGATCGGGGACGATATCGATAGCGCGCTGGATCGGCTGCTGACCCTGGCCCGCAGCCATCCAGCTTATCGCAATGGTGTCGCCCGCAAGGGCATGCGCGCCATACTCGATCGGCTCGACCCGGCCGATGAGCAGGTGGCCCGCTACCGGCGCGAACTCTACCGACTGGACTACTAGGGCCTGTTAACATTCAGCAAGCCAGGAAGGGACCATCTACGGCGTTTTGCCTTACACTAGTCACGCTGAAATCACTAACCCTATCGGAAACGCCACTCGCCTCATGTCAGACACCCCTCCGCAGATCGGCTTTGTCAGCCTCGGCTGCCCGAAAAACCTGGTCGATTCCGAGCGCATTCTCAGCCGGCTGCGGGCGGAGGGATATGCCCTCTCACCCAGCTACGATGGGGCCGATCTGGTGGTGGTCAACACCTGCGGCTTTATCGACGCGGCGGTTGAAGAGTCGTTGGGCGCTATTGGCGAAGCCCTGCAGGAGAATGGCCGCGTCATCGTTACCGGCTGTCTCGGTAAGGATGAAGCGCGCATCCGCGAGGCCTATCCCCAGGTGCTCTCGGTCACCGGCCCTCACGCCTATGAGGAGGTGATGGCGGCCGTGCATGCCCAGCTGCCCGCCCCGCATGACCCCTTTACCAGCCTGCTGCCCCCCGAGGGCATTAAGCTGACCCCCCGTCACTACGCCTACCTGAAGATCTCCGAGGGGTGTAACCACAGTTGCAGCTTCTGCATTATCCCGGATCTGCGCGGGCCGCTGATCAGTCGTCCTCTGGGTGAGGTGATGCAGGAGGCGGAGCGCCTGGTGGAGGCGGGTGTGCGCGAGTTACTGGTGGTGTCGCAGGACACCAGTGCCTATGGGGTCGATCTGAAATACCGGCCCGATTTCTGGCACGGCCGGCCACTGCCGAGCCGTATCCGTGATCTGGCTGCGGCTCTGGGCGAACTGCCGGCCTGGATACGCCTGCACTACGTCTACCCCTATCCCCACGTGGACGACCTGATTCCCCTGATGGCGGAGGGCCATATCCTGCCCTATCTCGATATGCCTCTGCAGCACGGCAACCAGCGGGTTTTGCAGGCGATGAAACGTCCCGCAGCGACAGAGAAGGTGCTGGAGCGCATTGCCCGCTGGCGCCGGGAGTGTCCCGATCTGACGCTGCGCAGCACTTTCATCGTCGGCTTCCCAGGCGAGACCGAGGCGGAGTTCGAGGAGTTGCTCGATTTTGTTCGCCAGGCCCAGCTCGACCGGGTCGGTTGCTTTGCCTATTCCCCCGTGGCGGGGGCGCAGGCCAATGATCTGCCCGGCGCCCTGCCCGAGAGCGTGCGAGAGGAGCGACGTGCCCGCTTCATGCAGGTGCAAGCAGCGATCAGCCGGGAGCGCTTACAGGCGAAGATCGGCAGCGAGATGATCGTACTGGTTGACGAGGTGCGGGAGAAGCAGGTGGTAGCGCGCAGTCCCGCCGATGCGCCGGAGATCGATGGCCGGGTCTTCATCCCCGGTGGCTGGGAGCTGGAGCCGGGAGATTTCATTCGTGTACGCATCACCGGCGCCACAGCCCACGATCTGCAGGCAGAGCCGCTGGAGAGCGACGAAGAGGAGTAGAGAGGGGCGGCGGCGTCCCTGCGCCCGCCACCCCATCGCTATTGACTAGCCGAGTGTCTCTGCTGTCAGGAGAAGGCGGTACCGCTTTTGCGGCCCAGCTTCTTCAGGATGATCGCCAGGGGGCAGAAGCCGGTAAAGGCTGACTGCAGCAGGTTGAGCCCGACAAAGGCGGTGAAAAACAGCCAGTAGCTGTGATGGAAAATGGGACTGCCCTGCGCGCCAAGCGCCAGGCTGAGGAGAATGGCGAAACCGGCGAAGGCCAGGACAATACGTTCGATATTCATGGATTAGCCTCTATGCTGATAGATAAAATCAGAGATAACACCTGAGTCGGGAGCCACAGAATCAGTCTGAGCCGAACAGATGGTCGGTCCACGACTTGTTCCGAGGTTACCTGGGTGCTGTTGGATCGCCTGATACAACCCACGATCGCAAAGTGGGCGACATATTAGCACTACCTAATATATAGTCAAGGACACTACGGGATGACCGCCGCAAAGGACGACCTGGCCGAGCAGGCCGAATTGGTGAAACAGCTGTTAGCCTGCCCTGGCTGTTTCCCCCATGCCTCGGATGACATGCAGTATATGGAGACGCATATCTCCCACCTGCTGTTAGTCGGCGACCTGGTCTATAAAATCAAGAAACCGCTGAATCTGGGATTTCTCGATTTCTCAACGCTGGAAAAGCGCCGTCAATGCTGTGAAGAGGAGTTGCGGCTCAACCGCCGGCTGGCGCCCGATCTCTACCTGGCAGTAGTCGGGATAGGCGGTAGTTCGCAGCAGCCGCGTCTGGACGGGGCTGGCCCGCCCATCGAGTATGCGGTGAAGATGCGCCGCTTCCGACAACGGGCGCTGCTGAGTCAAACCCCGCCGGACCGGGCTGAGCTGGCCGAGCTGGCGCGACAGATCGCCGACTTCCATCAGCGCATCCCCCAGGCTGCCACCACCTCGGATTGGGGCGCTCCGGCTGCCGTACTCGATCCCATGGAGCAGAATTTCCAGCATATACGCAATCTGAAACATCCGTTGCTCGACAGTGACAGGCTGGACAGTCTGCAGAACTGGACCGAGAACTTCATGCTCAACCTCTCCCCCTTGCTGCAGGAGCGCCGCGAGTTGGGAAAGATCCGCGAGTGTCACGGTGACCTCCACCTTGGCAACATCACCCGTTTCGAGGGTCGCCTGATGCCCTTCGATGGCATCGAGTTCAATCCGGCGCTGCGCTGGATCGATGTCCTCAGTGATCTCGCTTTTCTGCTCATGGATCTGCAGCATCGGGGGCTCACACAGGCAGCCGCTCAACTGCTGAATGACTACCTGGAGTTGACGGGAGACTACGCCGGCCTGCCATTGCTGCCCTTCTATCTGCTCTACCGGGCGATGGTGCGGGCGAAGGTCTGCGCCATCCGTTTCTGCCAGTCGGATATCGACAAGTCGGAAGCGGCCGAGTTGCTGGACGAGTACCGGCGTTATCTCAATCTGGCCGAATCGGTGAGCAGTCATCCACCGGCGGCGTTGCTGCTCACCCACGGTCTATCGGGCTCGGGAAAGAGCACGGTGAGCACTTGGCTGGCGCAGCAGTTGATGGCGATAAGGATTCGCTCCGACGTGGAGCGCAAACGACTCTTTCCCGGCGACGACAAGGAGGCTCAAGGGAGGCGCTACGCCAGCTCAGCAACCGCGACTACCTACGCCCATCTGCGGGCCATGGCCGATCGACTGTTGCGCGCGGGTTTTGCCGTCGTCGTTGATGCGGCCTTTCTCAAACAGGGGCAGCGACAGCCCTTTTTCCAGCTGGCGGAGTCCCTGGAGACACCGCTGCTGATCCTCGACTGTCAGGCTGAGACCTCATTACTACATGCGCGGATTGCCCAACGGGACGCCTCGGGGGATGATCCCTCCGAGGCCGATCTCAAGGTCTTGAAGATGCAGCAATCCCAGCAGGAAGCATTGAGCGATGAGGAGCGCCGTCACAGCGTCGTCATCGACACAGCGTCGTTCCCGCCGCCGGGGATGCTGGCCACGGTGTTGCAGCGTCTGATGGGGCAGGGTGTGCGAGTGGAGCAGTGAAAAGGGTTGGCTCTGGTCGGAAATCGCGTTAGCTTTGCGCAGGAATTTTTTCACCTCCCCCCCTCTGCCTGGCCCTCTACCACGAGGGAGGGATATAAAACCGCTTAGCGCAGCTCTGCTTTTTATTGGCGAGCCCCTTTGAATAAAGCAGGATGCGCTCCGAGAATTGAGTTACAACGAGGTTAATCCATGCGCTTTCCACAGGTTCCCATCGGGCAGCGTTTTCGCTACCAGGGTCAACTCTACAGCAAGACCGGCCCGTTAACGGCCAGCGAGGAGGGTAGTGGCGCCCAGCGCATGATCGCGCGTGCCGCCGAGGTGGAGTTGATCGATACCTTGGGCAAACCGCTGCAGGAGACCAAACAGCGCTACAACCGCTCGGAGGTCACAAGGTTGCTGAAGCGTTGCAAGGCCGACTTGATTGGCGGCCTGGGGCAGATAGCGGCGGATGACGGGAGCCTGCAACTCGATCAGGTCATTGCCCTGATCGAGGCCCATGAGGTCAATGCCTGAAGTGGTCAGTCCCGAATGGCACTGACTAAGCCATTTTGGTGGGGCCCTGCCCCACCAAAACCCATTGTTTAAGCCAAGTAGAAGGGGTGTCTTGGCGCTTAAGTAAGTGCCATTCGGGTCACTCCCCTGTGGGAGGCAACAGGTCTGCCAGGGCAGTGATGATCGCAGCGTTCTCTTTGCCGCAAGGGCTTTCGGGTTCCAGGTAACCCTTGATCTCCGTCTGAGCCGTGGCAGACAGGGACCAGCCGAGAGGGGGTTCCTGCTCCTTCTTGCCCGGACACATGCGCAAGTGGAAAAAGCGCTTTTCGCCCGCAGTGTCATCCTGCGCCGCCACCCATTCGCGCAGGCGACTGGCGGCCTCGACACCGTGGCCGTTGCGGCTGGTAGCGTAGCTGCGCAGTGTGCTGAGCACCTCGTAGCCAAAGCTTAAAGGCGGGTTGAAGGAAAAATCGGCCAGATTGGCAGGGAGCGTAGGATCGCTGCTGATCAGAATCACGTAAGGCTGAAACGGCAGCTGCCATTTCTCTTGCCACAGCCCCTTGGCCACATGCGCAATCTCAAGTGCAGTCTCTGCACCGTAGTTTTCGAACAGTCCTCCATCCTGCAGGCGCTGCCAGTCAAGTTTGTTCGTATCGGTGGGGTTCCATCCCCCGGGGGGGCTGACAAATGGAAAGCGTGCACTGTTGTGCGCCGCTGTGGAGAGACGCATATCGCCGCCGAGACTGCTCAGCAGATCCTCGTAGAGTACGTGGCTGCTGTTGGGTGGAGCCAGCGATTCGGTGCGCAGGGTGGCAGCGACGATACGGCGACCGTTGTCCGACCAGGTGGAGTTGAGGAAGAGAGCGGGCCAGGGACGGTCGGCGAAGGAGGCGGACTCGATGAAGGAGCTCTCTAAGGTCAGTTTGCCTTCCGGCATCACCGCAGCAAAGCCCGACTCCAGGCCCTGCTCGAAAATCTCCGCCCGGTCTCCCAGCAGTGGCACTGGCAGCAGGCGTTGCACCGCATCCTTATAGAGCATCCCGGCGGCTACCGGCCCCAGGTAGTCCTGGCCGAGAACCTGCTGGATCGGCTCAGTGACACCGCGGTCCATATCGGCGGTAATGGCGCGGTAGACCGTCGCTCCCACGGAGCCGCCGGAGACGCCGCTGATGGCGAAGAGATGGTCATCGAAGCGTCCTGCGGTGGCGTCCTGCAGGGTGCCCAGTAGCGTGCCGGTCCAGTAGGCGGCGCGGATGCCGCCACCCGCAGTGGCAACCAGAATGAATGGGTCGCACCGGTCAGCCTTGCAGTGGGCGTCGTGCCACAGGGTCAGGGCCGCCTCCAGCTCTGGTCGCTGATTCTGTGACAGGCCGCTGTCGAGCTGGCGGATGGCGTGGTTGTCGTTCCAGAAACTGAAGATCGCTATTGTCAGCAGTGAGAGAAGAACGATGGGGATCCCTTTGCGGGTGGCGTGGTAGGTGAGGATGCTGGTCAGCGGCAACATGGTGGCGCCCCAGAGCATCAGCAGGAGCAAGGTATCGAGACGCTGGCCCATGCTGAGGGGGGCGAGCATACCCCAGATGAAGAGCAGGATACCGAGGAGGACGGTGGCCGCAGCGATATTGCCGCGCACCTCGCCGAGGGTTTGGTAGAGGCTGATGCGTGGTGGGGGTTCGCTCTGACTGCCAATGGTCTCGGCCCAGGCCCAGTGCTGATCGGGTGTTTCCGGTTGCAGCTTGCTGGCGATCCAGCGTCCCAGATCGCGCCGATAGGTAACAGCGAGGAAGAAGAGAATACCCTCGATGCCCATCAAGTAGCTGGTGATATGCCACTCGGTGGCGGTACCGAGATTGACGGTGACCGCGGCGAAGGCGATGACGCCGAGCAGGCGAGGCAGCAGTTTACGGTAGGGTGCAAGCTGCTCCCAGCTGACCAGGGCATAAGGAAAGTGGATGTCGAGCAGGACGCGCGCCCAGAGCCAGAGGCTGGTGGCCCAGAGCAGGGTGCTGCCGAAGAGGCTGAGGTATTTCAGCCCCCCATCCTCGGACATGCCCCGTAGCAGGTCGTGGCCCTGGGGTACGCTCAACAAGACTGCGGTCAGCAACAGCAGGATCAGGTTTGTGCGGGTGAGGTGGAGTGCCCAGCCGAGGGCGCGCAGGCGCAGGATCAGGGGGGTATCGCTTGACATCTTTTCTCACTCCTTTGATGGGCTTCTTATGGTTATCGTTTTTAAAACTAAACCACAGGTTGGCTTAAGGCAATGGTCCTTCTGGATCATGCTCGAAGAGCCCTTCATCCCAGTAGGGAAAGTCGCCGAACTCCTGCTGCAGGGACTCCACCAGTGCCCGCACCCGCAGGGGGACGAAGCGTCTTGAGGGGTAGACGGCATAGGCGGTTGCAACGGGCAGGCAATAATCACGCATGATCGGTACCAGTCGGCCCTCGCGAATACCCCGGTAGGAAATGAAGGTGGGGGCGAGACAGATACCCAGCCCCGCCTCGGCGGCGTTCAGCAGAAAACCCCCGTTGTTGGCCAACAGACGAATCGACATGTCGATCGGGTGTTGGCGTCCACCGCTGTCGGTCAAGACGATTCTCTGAGGTTCGGGCAGGTTGCTGTAGCAGAGCCCCGGATGTCTGCGTAGTTCCTCCGGTGTGGCTGGCGTGCCTTCGCGGGCGAGATAGTCAGGGCTGGCGACGAGAAGGGTACGGATCTTCGCCAGCGGCAGGGCGATCAGGCTGGAGTCCCCCAGGCTGCCGATGCGCAGCGCCAGATCGGCACCCTCCTGGATCAGGTCGACCTGGCCGTCATCCATATCGAGATCGAGCACTACCCCGGGGTGGGCCTGCATGAAGCGATTGACCAGCGGCCCCAGATGCAGCATGCCGAAGGTGAGGGGCGTGGCCAGCCGGATACGGCCGCTGAGGGCCTGCTGGCCGCTGGAGACCAACTGCTCCGCCTCGGCCAGATCCTCCAACAGCTGCAGGGCGCGGGGGTAGAACTCCCGCCCCGCTTCGGTCAGTGAGAGCTTTCGCGTGGTGCGTTGCAAGAGTCGGGCGCCCAAATGCTCCTCCAGGTCGGAAACCCGGCGGCTGACGATCGACTTACCAACCCCGAGCCGTTGGGCAGCGGCGCTGAACTGACCGGCCTCAACCACGGCAACGAAGCTTTCAAGGGCGTCGAAACGATTCATTGTTCTATTTTCAGCAACAGTATTTTCCGATTATGCCTCTTTATCTTTGATTTCCACAACCTAAACTCTCCCCCTAACTCGACTAAAACAGTCAGAAATTAACCCGGAGGCAACCATGAACATGGCTTCCATGAAAGCAAGAGAAATCAAACGTCTGGTGCAGGGTCAGGAGACATCCGACGGAGCCGGTGTGCGACTGACCCGGGTGATCGGTACCCACCAGTTGCTGCAGCTCGATCCTTTTCTGCTGTTGGACGATTTCCGTTCCGACAATCCGGACGACTACATCGGCGGTTTCCCGCCCCATCCCCACCGGGGTTTCGAGACCGTCACCTATCTGTTGGCCGGCAAGCTGCAACATCGGGACAACGCCGGACATGCCGGTGTTTTGCAGGCAGGCGGCGTGCAGTGGATGACAGCGGGACGTGGCGTGGTTCACTCCGAGATGCCGATGCAGGAGAACGGCCTGCTGGCCGGCTTCCAGTTATGGGTCAACCTGCCGGCAGCGAAAAAGCTGAGTCAGCCGCGCTATCAGGAGTTCGACGCCGAATCGATCCCCCAGGAACAGCGTGGGGATGGCGTGGTGGTGCGAGTGGTTGCCGGCGAGACCTCTCAAGGTACCCGGGGACCGGTCAGCGACCTGGCGACACCGGTCAGCTACTTCGACATCAGCCTGCCGGCGGGTACTCAGCTGAGCGAACCGCTGCCCGAGTCCTATAGCGCCTTTGTCTATCTGGTGGAGGGCGAATTGAGTATCGGCGGTGAGTCGGTTCCAGCCCTGGCATTGGCTCAACTGGAGGGGGGTGAGGGCGTCCAAATCGAGGCCCGGGCCGATAGCCGCCTATTGCTGGTGGCCGGCGAGCCACTGAATGAGCCGATCGCCCGTCGCGGCCCCTTCGTCATGAACAGTGAGGCGGAGCTGCGACAGGCCTTCGACGACTATCAGGCGGGGCGCTTTTGATGCATTGGCGAAATGACAGGAATCACTACGGCCTGGTGGCTGTGAGCCTTCACTGGCTGGTGGCCGTGACGGTCGTCGGCCAGTTCGGGCTCGGTCTCTGGATGCGCTCTCTCGGCTACTACGACAGCTGGTATCGCCTGGGGCCCTGGTGGCACAAGGGGATCGGCGTCACGCTCTTTGTTGTGCTGGTTGCGCGGCTGGTCTGGCGCTGGCTGAATCCACGGCCAGACCATCTGCCGACCCACAAGCCCTATGAGCGCCTGGCTGCGTCAGTCGCTCACGGCCTGCTCTATCTGCTGCTGTTCTCAGTGATGGTGAGTGGCTATCTGATCTCCACCGCCGATGGGCGGGGCCTGGAGGTCTTCGACTGGTTCACCATCCCGGCGACCTTGAGTGGCATCGAGCATCAGGAGGATATCGCCGGCGAAGTGCATCTCTACCTGGCCTGGAGCGTGATCGGCCTGGCGGCCCTGCACGCCATGGCAGCGCTCAAACACCACGGGTTCCCGCTAAACATCAATCCATTTCAACGGTTCTCGACAGTGAGGAGACAGTAATGACCAAGGTAGCGATCGTTTATCACAGCGGCTTCGGCCACACCAGGCTGCAAGCGGAGGCGGTGGCGAGTGGAGCGGCCGCTGTAGACGGGGTTGAGGCCCTGTTTCTCACCACCGAAGAGGCCTCGGCTGACATCGACCAACTCGATGCGGCGGACGCCATCATCTTCGGTAGCCCCACCTACATGGGCAGCATGTCGGCGGAGATGAAGAAGTTCCTCGAGGTGAGCGCAGCCAAGTGGTTTACCCAGGCCTGGAAAGACAAGGTGGCGGGCGCCTTCACCAACTCCAGTTCGTTCTCCGGCGACAAGCTCAATACCCTGGTCGGCATGATGATCACCGCCATGCAGCAGGGCATGATTTTCGTCAGCCTGGGCCTGCATCCAGCTGCCAGCGATCCCGACTCCATGAACCGCATCGAGGGTCCGGGGCCAGAGGCGACGAATCGGGTCGGCTCCTACATCGGCCCCATGGCATCCAGTTTTCAAGTGAATGCCGGAGACGCCCCCAGCTCCGGTGACCTGGCGACGGCGGAGGCCTATGGCCATCGTGTCGCCACCATTACCCAGCAGTTGGTGCGGGGACGTACCGCTGACTGATTTCAAGCTATCAATCCATTGAGGAGAATCCATCATGAAACGTCTTCTGTTACCCCTGCTGTTCGTCACCCTGGCGTCAGCCGCCCCGCTGCAGGCCGAAGAGTATGCCCTCGATACCAAGGGTCAGCACGCCTTTATCCAGTTCCGAATCCAGCACCTGGGCTATAGCTGGCTCTATGGCCGCTTCAACGATTTCAACGGCAACTTCAGCTATGACGAGAAGAATCCGTCCGCTGCCAAGGTGAAAGTGGATATCGATCCCGCCAGCATCGACAGCAACCACGCCGAACGGGACAAGCATCTGCGTAGCGAGGAGTTCTTAAACGTGGACAAGTATCCGAAGGCCGGATTCGTCTCCACCTCATATGAAGAGAAAGCCGACGGCACGGCGGTGCTGAAGGGCGACCTGACCCTGCGCGGCGTGACCAAGCCGGTGACCATCCAGGTAGAACAGGTCGGTCATGGCCCCGATCCCTGGGGCGGTTACCGTCGTGGTTTCTATGGCACCACCCAGATCTCGCTGGCCGATTTCGGTATCCCCTTCGACCTGGGTCCGGCCAGCCGCAATGTGGAGTTCGAACTGTCGCTGGAGGGTATCCGCCAGTAATCGACTGGTTGATCTGACTTCCCCCACTTTGGCGCCTCCCCGGCGCCATTTTTTTGCCCCTCTACCCACAAGTGCTGTGTGCATGCCGCAGGCGGTCAGTCGGGGATCTCATCCGTCCGTTTCAGCACGCGCGCAAAGCGATCCGCCAGGGCTGCCAGGCTTGCCTGCTGTACCTGTTGGGCAGCAACCACACCGCCATCGCCATCAGGCAGGTCACGGGTGGCCGTGGCATCACCTACCAGGGTTGTTGTATAGCCCCGATCGAGCGCGGCGCGGACCGTGGCGCTGACGCACATGTGGGTCATGAAACCGATTACGATAAGTTGTTTGCGTCCGGTTGCCTTGAGTGCCGCTTGCAGGCTGGTGCCGGTAAAGGCGTTCGGCAGTCTCTTTTCGATGATGAGTTCTCCTTCGGCGGGGGTCAAAGGCTCAGCGATAGCGAAGTAGGGGGATTGGGGATTGAACAGGGATCCGCCGCCCCGGTGAACCACGTGGATTATTGGGGTTCCCCGGGCTCTTGCCCGCTTGAGCAGTCGCGCGCCTTCGCTCAGTGCCTGGTCGATACGATGGAGTGGGAGGGCGCCGTCCACATACTCCCGCTGTCCGTCGATCACGATTATCACGCTCTCGGAGAGGGAGGACGGAGCAGGTACGGCGCCCGCCATCTCCATCAAGGTCAGGGGCGGCGAGTCGGCCGAGAGCAGGCCGGGTAGCAGATAGAGCAGGGAGAGCAGGTTTCTCATGGGTGTCACCTCGGTTGTGTGTCGTTGGGATCGTGGCTGGGATTGTGTGGCTGGGACGATCGGGAGTGAAGTGGCAGAATAGACAAAAAAGAGGTGACAACTGCCATGTCCAACATCGCTCTGCTGGTCGAGCCCGGAAGCACCCCCTCCAGCGTCGCTATCACACTGGACATCTTCCGGGTCGCCGAACGCTATACGCCGGAGCATCCGTTTCAGATCCGGCTCTACTCGGCCGCTGGAGGCGAAGTGGCCCTCTCCCCGGCCCTGCGGGTGCAGACAGAGCCACTCTCAGATCGCTTCGAAGGATTCGATGCGGTGATCCTGCCGGGTTTTTTCTCGCTCGACCTGGAGGCGCTTGTCGGCAAATTGGAAACCCAGTGGCGACCCGTCATCGAACGTCTGACAGCGCTTCAGGCGGTACCTTTAGTGGCCGCCAGTTGCTATGGCACTTTCGTGTTGGCGGAAAGTGGTCTGCTCGAAGGGCGCATGGCGACCACCACCTGGTGGTTGCGCGAGAGCTTTCATCAGCGCTATCCCGGGGTGCGGCTGAATGCAGACCGGGCCCTGGTGGATGACGGCTCAATACTCACCGCCGGCGCTATGACCGCCCACAGCGACCTTTCACTCCATTTACTGCGCCGGCTCAGGGGTCACGCCGTGGCCCGACAGGTCAGTTCCGTCATGCTGGTGGATGAGGGACGCTCCTCACAACTCCCTTTTGAGGTATTGCAGCGTCGCTATAGCGAGTCCCTGACCGACGAGGCCATCGCCTGGATGGAGTGCCGCCTGGCAGAAGATTTTTCCTTCGATGAATTGGCGGCGTCTCTGCATGTCAGCTATCGAACCCTGCATCGTCGCTTTCATGCAGTCACGGGTATGGCGCCGTTGCGCTACCTGCAGGCGTTGCGGGTGGAGCGTGCCAAGGAGTTGCTGGAGACGACACGCAAAGGTGTCGAGCAGGTTGCGCTCGATGTGGGTTATGCGGATGCCTCTTCCTTTCGCCGTCTTTTTGCTCGGATCACCTCGCAGACACCCAGTCAGTACCGGCAAAGATTCCGCGATTCAGGCGGATGAGTCAGACAGTGGCTGTTGGCAAAGCCTGGCGGCAGGCGGGTAGTTCGACCTCAGCTGCGGCCCGTGCGATCAGTTCACTGTCGGCTCCCGGCAGATGGGCTCCCTCACTCAGGGTGCGCCGAAAACGTCTGGCGCCGGGGCAGCCGTGGAAGAGCCCCAGAATATGCCGGGTAAGGCGATTAATGGGTACCCCGTCGGCCACCATTCTGTCGGCGAAGGGGAGCAGGCGCTCGATCACCTCATGACGATCGGGTGTCGGTGCGCTGTCACCGAAGAGACGCCGGTCGGCCTCGGCCAGTATCCAGGGATTCTGGTAGGCCTCGCGGCCGATCATCACCCCGTCTGCCCTGGCGAGTTGCTCCTCACTCTGCTGCAGCGTTTTGATGCCGCCGTTGATGACGATCTGCAGCTCAGGGAAGTCCGTTTTCAATCGATGCACGGTGTCGTAGGAGAGCGGTGGAATCTCCCGATTCTCTTTCGGACTCAGTCCCTGCAGCCAGGCCTTGCGGGCATGCACGATGAAGGTGCGGCATCCGGCCTCGGCAACGTTGCCGACGAAGTCGCACAGCGCAGAGTAACTGTCCTGCTCGTCGACGCCGATGCGGTGTTTCACCGTCACCTCGATAGTGACGGCATCACGCATCGCCTTCACCCCGTCGGCCACCACCGCCGGTGTCAGCATCAGACAGGCACCGAAGCTGCCTGATTGGACCTTGTCGGAGGGACAACCGACGTTGAGGTTGATCTCGTCATAGCCCCATTGCTCGCCGATTCGGGCGCAGCGGGCCAGATCGCCCGGCTCACTGCCCCCCAGTTGCAGCGCCAGCGGATGCTCGCTGGGATCGAAGTCGAGAAAACGCGAACGCTCCCCATGCAGGATGGCGCCGGTGGTGACCATCTCGGTATAGAGCAGGGTATGGCGGGTGATCAGTCGCAGGAAGTAGCGACAATAGCGGTCGGTCCAATCCAGCATGGGAGCGATGCTGAGTCTGCGGTCGATCATGGGTGTTATCGGGAGGCTTTGGAAACGGGCATGCTAACGGTTTTCCTGCGATGAATCCAAACGATCGGCATCTATCCGGTCGCCGGGTCAAGGATTCATGAGGATGGGTGGGATGTCGTTCATCTCCCCTTCCCGCTGAATCACAACGCGGTTGCGCCCGGTGTGCTTGGCGGCGTAGAGGGCGATGTCCGCTCGCAGAATCGTGTCATCGGCTTGATCCGATTCCCGCAACGGGGTCAGGCCAATGGAGACGGTCATGCGCTGATCGGCAGGGAGGTTGTTCCAGGCGTGTTGTGCGACCTGTTGCCGAATTCGCTCGGAGAGCACCCGTGCCTCCTCCAGTTCGGTGGCGGCCATGATGAGGACGAACTCCTCGCCACCATAGCGGATCAGTTTGTCGGATTCGCGGATCTCCTGTCGGATTCGTGTCACCAGGGCCCGGAGGATCTCGTCGCCGGCGGCGTGGCCGAAAGTATCGTTGATGCGCTTGAAATGGTCGATATCGATCATCGCGAATGCACAGGGGATACCCTTGCGTCTGAGCAGGCTGTGCTGTTCCTCGATCATGGTTTGCAGTACGCGCCGGTTGTAGCTGCCGGTCAGTGCGTCATGGGTGGCATCGTTTTCGAATGAGCGCCCGAGTTCGAACAGACGCTGGCGCAGCATCTGTCCGTAATAGCCGAGCGCGATCGCCCGCAGCAGAATTAACGCGAAGCTGATCGTGACGAGGAGATATTCGAATCGGCTGGCATGCATCAGGGTGAGCTGGGACTCGCCTTTCAGGCTGATGGTGACAGCGATGGCCAGTATGCAGAGGAACCAGATCACCAGCGCCTCGCGGAAACTGATACGCAAGGTGCCGAAGGCGAACACCACAAACACCAGCGCGAGGAAGAAGGGGGTGATCTGCGGCGCCAGGAGGATGCCCAACAGCTGTGCGCCGATACCGTATGCCATTCCCCAGAGGGTCATGTGACGGTTCGCAAAGCGCTCGCTGAAGCCGCTCCAATGGAACGCGGAGAAGAGAAGCACGTGTCCCAGACCCGCCAGTCCATAGTAGAGCGGCGCTTTTGCGCTGATGGTTCCGGCAAGCACGAACAGGGAGAGCAGGCAGGTATCGATCAGATAGCTGATTCCGATCACACCGACCAACGCGACGCGATAGAGACGTCGTTTCTGCAGCTGAGGCAGGTGCTTGATTCCCTTGATCGCATCTGCCCAGATATCATCGGGATCGAAACTCATGATCGTTGGCGCGTTTTGTTGAGAGGCCGCTGTGGCTGGGATTTCGGATAGATTGTCTAAAGGGCAATTGATGCCCTTCATGGATATAGCGGCAGCAGCAGTTGTTCTCTTTATACGGGCCTGGGGGATAAGGCTGCCAAGTGTGTGAAAACGGCGTTTCCTGAAATGGCGTTAGCCTGCCGGACTATCCTGTCAGTTCCTTCAGTTCCGGTAGCGGCTGCTGCAGCATACCCTGCCACATGCAGTCGATGAGCTCTTCCTGGTATGTCGGCAGCGGCTCCTTGATGACGTTATCGAGGCGCAGGTGCACCATGCGGATGGCGCCTCCAAAGACCGTGGATGCAGCGACCCAGGGCTCGCCTGTGCGTATCTCTCCCGTGTCCATGCCGTCCTGCACAATGCTGCGCATCGCCTTGAACGGGGTGGAGCTGCAAACGGGCGGTTCGTCGGGCAGAAACTCCCGGTGTTTGGCGTGCAGCATGAAAGCGACGATGTTGCGCCGGGTCTCGGTATATTCGAACAACTGACGAATGATCGTGTTGCAGCGTTCACGGAAGCTGAGGTCCGTGGCGATGATCTCCTCGATCATCTCTTCGAACTCTTTGAGCAGATGGTAGTAGAGGGCCTTGGCGATGCCCTCTTTGCCGCCGAAGTGATTGTAGATGGAGCCGATGCTGACGTTGGCCTGTTTCTGCACATCGTGCACGGAGACGTTGTGAAAGCCCCGTTCGACGAACAGATCGAGTGCTGCGGTCAGGATACGGCAGTCGACAGACTCCTTGGCGGGCGTACTCTTCTTGAGGTAGGGCATGCAGGCTCCCATGTTGGTCATTTTGCGCAAACCCTCCACGGGTAAGGTCGCTTGATCGGATCAATTATCCACGCAGAGTGCCTGGAGATTGCCGCCATTGCCTGCTTCGCCGTTTCCCTGTTGGGGCACAACGGAAGGTCATCCCATCTCTTCATTCGGCTCACTCCTGAGCTAACTGCGCCCGTGTTTCGGTGCTTTGCTGGCCAGCGATTATACATAGCATAGTAAAAAATTTGACAAGAATGAACATTCGTTCTAGTGTTTTTTTAACCCGCATGTATCGCAGCCATCCAATATTGGCAGGTAGACACCCTGGTTTCTGGCCGGCTGCGATAAACGTGGGTCAGCAGTAAAACTATAAAATTTCACCCTGTTCACCACTGGAGGAGAACACCATGAGGCTTTTTCAAAGACGGCCTATAAAATCGCTCGCCCTGACTTCCGCGCTGGCGCTCTGTACCACTCTCTACGGCATCGTGACGCCATTGGCGGCGGATGAGACCTGCCAGTCCCCCTATATGGCCAAGATCGTCGGTCAGGAGGATTTCGTCTATGTCTGGACCCTGGGCATCGAGGGATTGGGTGACGGTCAGGACAAGCTGGTCACCATCGATGTCAATCCGAAATCGGCCAACTATGGAAAAGTGGTGGCCAGCCTTTCAGTGGGCGGGCGCAACGAGGCGCACCACTCCGGCTTCTCCGATGACCGCAACTACCTTTGGGCGGGCGGTCTGGATACCAACAAGCTGTTCATCTTCGATGTCCACACCGATCCGGCTAAGCCAAAGCTGCACAAAGTCGTCACCGACTTCGTGGAGAAGAGCGGCGGCGTGGTCGGCCCCCACACCACCTACGCCCTGCCGGGACGCATCATGATCACCGGGCTCTCCAACAACAAGGACCACGGCGGCCGTACCGCGTTGGTGGAGTACACCAATGAGGGTGAGTATGTGGCCACCCACTGGATGCCCACCGACCAGAATCTGCGGGGTGCCGAGAAAGACGGAAAATACGCCGATGGCTACAACTACGACGTACGCGTTTTGCCCCGCCGCAATATCATGCTCACCTCATCGTTCACCGGCTGGTCCAACTACATGATGGACTTCGGCAAGATGCTGCAGGATAAGGAGGCGATGAAGCGCTTCGGCAACACCGTGGTGCTGTGGGATCTGCACAGCAAGAAACCGAAGAAGGTGTTCGATGTCCCCGGTGCGCCACTGGAGATCCGCTGCGCCTGGCAGCCCGACCACAACTGGTGCGTGACCACCACCGCGCTGACCTCCAAGATCTGGCTCATCTATGAGGACGACAAGGGCGAGTGGCAGTCGCAGGCGGTCGCCGATATCGGTGACCCTTCCAAGATACCGCTGCCGGTGGATATCTCCATCAGCAACGACGACAGCCGGCTCTGGGTCAACACCTTCATGGACGGCAAGACCCGCCTGTTCGATATGAGCAACCCCCATGCGCCCAAGCAGGTCTACGAGAAGGTGATCGGCCGCCAGGTCAACATGGCCTCCTCGAGCTGGGATAGTACCCGCATCTACTACACCTCTTCCCTGTTGGCCAATTGGGACAAGAAGGGCGAGGACAACGAGCAGTTCTTCAAGAGCTATGTCTGGGACGGCGACAAACTGGTGGAGAAGTTCTCCATCGACTTCAATAAGATGAAGCTGGGCCGCGCGCATCAGATGCGTTTCGGCGCCTACTCGCTCTACGGCATGAACCGGCCCGAGGATCAAAAGGTCAAGGTGGCTGATCTCGAGTCGGCCTACAAGCCGTAATCCTTGTCGATGCCGGATGAGCTGATCATCCGGTCGACGGCCCCGGGCCGGCCTGTGCCGGTATCCGGGGTCGTTTGATTTCCCGGGAGTTTCCATGCGTTGGTTGTTTCTGATCCTCTTGCCGTTCCTGTCTCCGTGGGTTTCCCTGGCGGCAGACAGCAGCGCTCCCCTGGCGCCCGGCTACGGCGAACTGGATTATGAGTTACCTCCGGTCGGCAGTTACGCCCTACCACCACTGGGTAAGGCGGCGGACGGCGAGGTACTGGATAGCGAAGGCCGTGCAAGACGGCTGTTTGATCTGTTCGATGATCGCTATGTGCTGCTGGCCTTCATCTACAGCAGTTGTAACGATGTGGACGGCTGCCCGCTGACTTCCCATGTCTTCTATAAGATCAAGTCGGCGATGAAGCACGACCCCGAGCTGGCCAAAGAGCTGAAACTGATCAGCCTCAGCTTCGACCCGAAGGTCGACACCCCCCAGGTCATGGCTCTCTATGGCAACAACTTCCGCTACGCGGGCAATGTTGGGGAGTGGCAGTTTCTCACCACCGCCTCACAGCAGGCCCTCGAGCCGATACTCGATGCCTATCATCAGAATGTGATTCCCGATGCCGACCCGACGGGTCAGTCATCGGCTTTTTCCCATGTGTTGCGGGTCTTTCTTATCGATCCGCAGAAACGTATCCGCAATATCTACAGCGTCGATTTTCTGCATGATCAGCTGATCATCAATGATGTGAAGACCTTGATGGCGCAAGCGCAGACCACAGCTGAGCCGCTCAAAACCGGCCTTGCTGCAAGCGCACCCGCTACCCTCTCCCAGCCGGGCGATGACAAACGGGGATACGAAAGCGAGAGCTACCAGACCCGTTCGCTTTCGCTGCAGCAGCGCCAGGGCGACGCGGCTGATCTGCTCGCCATCGCCGAGCACCCTCCGTTGGGGTTACCCGCGGTGCCGGTACCGGCCGACAACCCGCTGACCCGTGACAAGATCGAACTCGGGCGACAGCTTTTTTATGATCGCCGCCTCTCTCTCAACGACACCTTCTCCTGCGCCATGTGCCATGTGCCGGAGCAGGGCTTCACCAGCAACGAACTGGCGATGGCGGTGGGCATCGAAGGGCGTACCGTGCGTCGCAACTCACCGACGATCTATAACGTGGCCTATGCCGGTCTGCTGTTCCACGACGGACGCGAAGAGAACCTGGAGCAGCAGATCTGGGGTCCCCTGCTGGCGAAGAATGAAATGGGTAACCCGTCGGTAGGCCAGGTGTTGCAGAAGATACGCCAGATCGATGACTACCGGGGACGTTTCGAGGCCGCTTTCAACGGTAAAGGTGTGAGTATGGAGACCCTCGGTATGGCCCTGGCCAGCTACGAGCGCACTCTGATTTCCGCCGACTCAGCCTTCGATCGCTGGTACTACGCCGGTGACAAATCAGCGCTCTCGCCCCAGGCACAGCAGGGTTTCAAACTCTTCACCGGCAAGGCCGGTTGCGCAGCCTGTCATCAGATCGGCGAAACCTATGCCCTGTTCAACGATAACGCTATGCACAACACCGGCCTCGGCTATCGGGATTCCATGGGAGTTATACCCGAGAAGCAGTCGGTGCTGGTGGCCCCGGGTGTCAGCCTGCAGATCGATCGCGCCGTTATCGAACAGGTAGGCGCGCAGCCGCCCACTGATGTGGGCCGCTACGAGGTGACACAGGACCCGGGTGACCGCTGGAAATACAAGACCCCCAGCCTGCGCAACGTGGCGCTGACCGCCCCCTACATGCACAACGGTACCTTCGCCACCCTGCGCGAGGTGGTCGATTTCTACGATGCGGGCGGTGTGCCCAACGAACTGCTCGACCCGAGGATTAAACCGCTTCATCTGAGCGAACAGGAGAAGCAGGCACTGGTCGCTTTTCTGCATACCCTCACCGGCAGCAATGTGGATACTCTGGTGGCCGATGCCTTCGCCGCGCCGGTGGGTGATGTGGGCAAGGGTGACCCAAGCTGGGTGCATGGCACAGAAGTGGAGGTACGTTGAATGAGAACGCCGATTGGACGATGTTTGTCAGTTTGTCTGCTTGTCTTTGCCTCGTTAGCCGCCGCCCAGACCCGTCCTGCCGAGCTGGGAGGGGACTTCGCTTTGACCGATCATTACGGCAAGCCGTTCAAACTCAGTCAGATGCATGGCAAGCTGGTACTGCTCTTCTTTGGCTATACCTACTGTCCGGATATCTGTCCCACAGAGCTCTCCCATCTGGCTGGGGTCTTTGATGCGCTTGGTCCTCAGGCCGACAAAGTACAGGGTCTGTTTGTTTCGCTCGATCCGCAACGGGATAGACCGGAGGTGTTGCGCAACTACACCAGCTATTTCAGCGAAAACCTGCTTGGGCTGACCGGTAGCGCCAGCGAGGTGGATCGGGTGGCAAAACAGTACCAGGTGAAATACCAACGGCATGAAAAGCCTTCAGGGGATTACAGCCTGGACCACTCGGCAAATCTCTACGTGATCGACAAGCAGGGAAATCTGACGACGGTAGTACCCTATGGTCTGCCCTCGGAGCATGTACTGCAACTGGTGCGGGGCATGTTGACCGAGGGTGATTGAGGTGGCGGGTCAGCGGGTTGGCTGTTTCCTGAGGTGTACCTCGCCTGTTTCGGTGCAGCTCGCAGCAGCCTACCGTGAATTGTGCTGTCTGTTGCTGCTGGTGTTGTGGTTGACAGGCGCCGGTGCGGCTGAGCAGAGGCTGATAGCCGAAGACAACCTGCAACCAGCGCCTGCTTTTCACCTGCACGATCTGGCAGGTGAGTCTCACCGGTTAGCGGACTACCGGAATCAGGTGGTGATAATCAACTTCTGGGCCAGTTGGTGCGCTCCCTGCCGACGGGAGTTGCCGTCAATGAACCGGGCCTGGGCGGTTCTGAAATCGGAAGGGGTCGCCATGCTGGCGCTCAATCTCGATGAAGAGGCGGAAGCCGTGAAGCGGTTTCTGCAAGATTTCCCCATCGACTTTCCGGTGCTGATCGATCGGCAGGGTAGTGTCAGTCAGCAGTGGCAGGTGAGGGGACTGCCCACCACCTTCGTACTGAACCGTCATGGAGAGATCGTCTATCGGGTGACCGGTGAAAGGGAGTGGGACAGTGAAGCCTTGTTGCAGCAGGTTCGTGTTTTGCTGCCGGCATCAACTGTTTCAGCACAAGCTACGACAAACTGATACCCCTCTTCCGATGGCGAGCTCTTAGCCTGCCAGAACTGCGTCAACCTCTCCCGCAAGGGGAGAGGGGAAGTTCCATCCGACAACAGTGATAGCTTCCAGCCAGGTTATACAGACAAGCTATCCGGATACTTCCACTCATGATCGAGTGCTACTTAGCAGGCTGTTGAAAAAATGGGCTCAAAATGCTCATGTACACGCCAGTACACTGCGCTTTTTCGCCCATTTCCGCCTTGTCTGGCATCCACCAGAAACTTTTTCAACAGCCTGTTAGCTAAGCGATTTAATGGTGGGGCCCTGCCCCACCATAAGGTGTTGGACATCATCCCAAACGCTCTTAACTAAGTAGCAATCCACTCAGGATCCAGGCTTCCCCTCTCCCCTTGTGGGGGAGGGTCAGGGAGCGGGGGTGTTCTAGTCGACAACAGTGATAGCTTCCAGCCGGTTATACAGACAAGCAAGCCGGTTACCTCCGCTCATGATCCAGGCGTCCCCTCTCCCCTTGCGGGAGAGGGTCAGGGAGAGGGGGCTTATATATAACCGGTGAGTGAAGCGATCGTCCTAACTCAAAACGGTTGTGGGCGAGTCATCCTTTGGCTGAGATACATGGGTTCCTTAACAAAATAGCGCATAGCGTTCTGTTATTCTTCGATCCGCTGTTTATCAATTCAGATGACAGAATTGAGCGATGGGGAAATGACAAGGAAAGAGGATTTTATGCGTATTCTTGGTTTTATCATGATGATGACAGGAGTTCTGAGCCTGCTTCCTGTTCAGGCACAGGCTGCAGGGGAGTTGGAGCAACAGACTAACTATCAGATTACGGCGCCGGATCAGGCAAGGGTAGGGTCAAAGGTACAAATTGGCTGGTCAGGCAAGCAAGCTGCCGGAAACTACATCACTATCGTCCCGCCAGATGCCGCCGAAGGAGAATACAGGCAATACGCCTATACCTATGAGGGGGCGACGCTGGGGCTCTCTATGCCTGTCGAGTCGGGTGTTTATGAAATCCGGCTCAATAGCGAAAGCCTGGGCAAGGTGTTGGCACGCAGATCGATCGAGGTGGTGGCGGCGCAGCTCGAACTGACTTTTCCACAACAGGTCATTGCGGGCTCTGAAGTCAAAGTCGGATTCAGTGGAGCCGTCGATGGGGAGGACTGGATCACGATCGTACCAGTTGGCGCTGCGCCAGGCGCCTATAAGAGTTATCACTACTGTAAAGAGGGTTCGCCTCTCAGCTTGCAAGTGCCCGAGGCGGCAGGTAGTTATGAGGTCCGGTATGTGTCGGGGTTTAAGAATCATACGCTACTCGCAAAACCGATCACGGTAGTGGCGTCTTTCGCCAGTCTGCAAGCGGAACCATCGGGTTATGTGGGGCATCGGTTACCGGTGCAATGGGAGGGTCCGGCAGGTCGTAGAGACTATCTCTCTATCGCACAAGTCGGCGCATCAAACGAAAGCTATGTCTCCTATCAGCTTCTGGCTCAGTCGGGTAATCCCCTCGAGCTGGAACTGCCCGTAGAACCTGGCACCTATGAGATACGCTATCAGACCGGTGCAGAGCATCAGATTTTGGCCAGACAACCGATTGAGGTGGTGACGGTGGCAACTGCGCTGAAAGTGGCAGGTCCGGTCATCGCGGGAGAGAATTTTTATGTGGACTGGCAAGGACCGGATGGTGAGGGCGACTCTATATCCATCCAGCGGGAGGATGACAACGCTTCGTTCGACTGGTCATACACCAAATGGAGAAATCCCATCGAGTTGAATGCACCAGGCAAGCCGGGCCATTACCGTCTGTGCTACATGAATTCAAAAAATCAAATACTGGCAGAGACCAGTCTTGAAGTCATTCCAGGTAACAAACCCGGTTCGCTATCGATAACGGGAGAGACGACAGCCCCTTTGTCTCTTGAGGGCGTTGCGGTTGAGGTGGTTCTCGACGCCTCAGGCAGCATGTTGAAGCGCCAGCGTGGAAAGACGCGGATGGCGGTGGCCCGAGCGGCGTTAGAGCAGATGGTACAAAAAGAGCTCGCTGAGCAATCCGAATTCGCCCTGCGCGTGTTCGGTCATCGTCAAGCCGGCAGTTGTCAGTCAGATCTTGAGATTCCACTCTCTGCTCTGGATAAGCAGGTTGTCGCACAAAAGATTGACGGGATTCATGCGCAAAACCTGGCTAAAACCCCAATCGCCGATTCCCTGGATCAGGTGACGCAGGATCTGGCTGGGCACAAAGGCCCGGCGATCGTTGTACTGCTCACCGATGGGGAGGAGACCTGCGGAGGAGATCCCAAAGCCAGCATTCAACGTTTGATCGATGCTGGCACAGAGGTGCGCATCAATGTGGTGGGTTTCTCGATCGGCGATAGTGGCTTGAAGCGCCTGTTTCAAGAGTGGGCGCAGGCGGGTAACGGGGTCTTTCTCGATGCCAGTACGCCCGAGCAACTGACTCAGCGCCTGGCGCAATCACTGCATACCCCTTTTCGCGTAGTCGATGGGGCGGGCAAGGTGATTGCGCAGGGAACCATGGATAAGGAGCCGATAACGTTGAAAGCGGGCAGCTACCGCTTGGAGTGGGGCAGAACGTTGAAAGCGGGCAGCTACCGCTTGGAGTGGGGCAGCGGATGGGGTCAACACCGGGAGTTCGAGATTCAGAGCGGTCAGGTGACGACAGTAAAAATATGAATCTGTGTTAGCCGGTCAGGGCTGTGCGGTGCGGCAAGCCGCACCCTACGCACTGCCCTTTGTCTCGTCGGTGGGGCAGGCCCCCACCCAACCGCTCATTCAACCTGTAGGGTGGGGCCCTGCCCCACCTTTATTTCTACCGGACAGTTTTTTGGATTTTGACTTGCTGGGAACCGGCAAGTCATAACATCATCTTCCGGGCCGCTACTGTACCGTACCGACAGTGACTATGGAGCGAGGCGCGCTGCCGGTGGCAGCTGCCGATCCTGTTGAAGTAAGAGCGCCTGTGCCTGAATTGATGGTATAACCCGAGACGCTGTTCGACCCGTTGTTGGCGACATAGACATACTGACCTGAGGGGTCGACAGTAATCGACTGTGGACTGCTTTCGGTCGCGACATTTGTGCCCGCTGTCAGCCCGCCTGTCGATTGATTGATCGTATAAGGTGTGACGTTCTGCGAACTCTGATTAGCGACATAGACATATTCACCCAGAGGGTCGACAGTGATCGAGAAGGGGGCACTTCCGGCGGCTATTGGTGTGCCTATTTGAGTCAGTGCCCCAGTCGATGGGCTGATGGAGTAAGCGGAGATGTTATATGCCCCAATACCGACATTCGCCACGTAGACAAATCTTCCGCTAGGGTCTGCGGCGATTGAATTGGGCGCGTTTTCTGCGGCTATGGTACCGATTGGGCTGAGTTCGCCAGTGAGGGGATTGATAGAAAAGGCAGAAACGTCATCGGAATTGATGTTGGCGGTGTAGAGAAAACGTCCGGTTGGGTCCACGATCACGGAACTTGGGTTGTCGCCAGTGACATAAGGGGAGTTGGACAAAAGGGACAGTGCTCCAGTACTGGTGTCAATGCTGTAAGCCGAAATGCTATCGGTGGAGTTTGCCACATAAGCAAAGCGGCCCGAGGGGTCAATGCTGATCGATTGCGGGCCGGTTTCGAAGCCGTTCGGATTGGTCTCTATGGAGAAGGGGGAGCCCGTTATCTCCGTGAGTGCCCCGGTACTGCTATTGATGGAAAAGGCCGAGACGTTATCGGTGATCTCGTTGGTTGCGTAGAGGTAGCCACCTAAAATATCCGTATTGACTGAGGTGGGCTTTCCGGCTGTTGCGGTAGTTGTGCCTATAGCGGTTAAGCTTCCGCTGCCGACAGCGATTGAATATGAAGATACACTGGAGCCATCAAAATTCGCCACATAGGCAAATCGGGGTGTAACCGTAATCTCTGCCGTATCAGTGTAGTAAGCCACAGCAGAAGGAGAGACTCGCGAGGTCACTTCTTTAATGGATGTGAGCTGTCCATTGTTCTGATTGATAGAGAAGAGACTGACGGTGTTATCGCTCTCATTGGTCACGCTGACGAACTGGCCAGTGGGGTCGATGGCGATC
>JARRNY010000068.1:0-12730 GCA_037384445.1 Candidatus Thiodiazotropha sp. | reverse complement strand
GGTGCTGACACCGACCGCTGTGGCATAAAGGTTGATATCGCTCGCCTGCAGAAACAGACTGTGCACAGTCTCCACCGGCCCGACTCCCCGTGGCAACACAACACCGAAGAAGTTCTTCAGCTGGCTACTGGCGATCAGCACAGCGGCACCTGCGGTGAAACCCACGATCACGGAATGGGAGATAAAATTAACCAGGGTGCCCAGTCGCGCGACCCCCATGAAGAGCTGGATGGCCCCCACCATCAGGGTGAGCGTCAGGGCCAGTTGCACATATTCCATGCTACCGGGTTCCGCCATGGTGCTGAGGGAGGAGAAGAGCACGATAGAGGCAGCGGTCGTCGGTCCTGAAACCAGATGCAGTGAAGAGCCGAACAGTGCCGCGATGATGGCGGGCACCATGCCGGCATAGAGACCGTATTCCGGTGGCATGCCGGCGATGGTGGCGAAGGCGACACCTTGTGGCAGGACCACGATGGCGCCGGTGAGGGCGGCAATCAGGTCATCTTTGAAGCTGTTGCGGTTGACGCGGGGAAGCCATAAAAAGAATGGCAGCAACCGTCGCAATGCGGCGGCGCTGCCCCTGTCAACGGAGAGGACAGATAAGTTAGGGGAAAGCAGACTCATATAAAACTTCTTGATGTAGCAATGGATCGGGAGAACAGCGCGGTGACGGCTCAGCGGCGATGATGTTCCAGACTGCCGCCATCGATGACGCGTGGGCTGTTGCAGGCTGAACGATCGGTCTCCACCTCGTGGCTTGGGAATGAACCGCCGTCACTGACCCAATACCCCCGTGCAGTGTCGAATGGTGACGTTTTCTGCTGATCCAGTTTGCGCAAACGCTCCTGGACGGCAAGACTCATAGCGAAGCCGAAGGCGACGATGAGTAGCAGAGCAAGACTGTGCTCGACAATAAGGAAAGCGCCGAGCGCCGCGAAAAAGAGAAATTTCAGAGCCAGCGGGATCGATAGGTGGTTATCGAAATGGGGGGCGGTTGATGTCGAGTGGTGCATGGCATGCTCCTGGCAACTGGTAACTATTCAGCGATAGGCAAAGCATAACCAAATGCACGTGAAGCCAATGCAAAGCAAGCGTTAAGAATGCGTTAAATAGTGAAGCGGCTTCGTGAAACAGGCGTTCATGAAATATAGCCATCAAGCCGTTGGATTACCCCGGTATTTACTCATGAATTTTTACATTCAAACCGACTTGAGCCGGGGCTGTTGCCACGTACTGGCTGACAGAAGGATCAGACGCCCCGTGGCGAGGTGGTTCAGACTGTGCGTTTCGCCATAAGGGGGCTCATTCATTCGGAGGGCGCCCAGCCTGAGGCTGGAGTTGCAATAATGCCACTGTGCCGCCGGATGCCCGGTTGGAGAGTGAAACCTCCCAGCCCTGGCGTTCGCATAACCGTTGCACCAGCGACAGTCCCAGTCCCGCCCCCTGACTGTTGTCTCCACGAACATACGGCTTGAACAGCTGTGGGATGTGGTTTTCGTCCACCCCCTGTCCGGTGTCCTCGACCTGGATCGAATCCGTTCCCAGGCGCAGACAGACTTCACCCGATTGGGTGAAGTTCAGGGCGTTGCGCAGCAGATTCCCCATGACCATCGCCAGTACCGCGTGGTCAGCTTTGAGCTGTGGCTTGGCATCGACTTTGAGTGTCAGCTTCAGCGCCTTGCTGCGCACCAGGGTCTGATAGCGTTCGATCAGCTCGACAGCCACCGCTTCCGCATCGCACCGTCCGGAGTTGACGGGCGCGCCGTCCTGTTCCCTGGCCAGGGCCAGCAGAGCACCGGAGATCTCTCCCATCTCCGCGACAGCGCGACCGATGCGGGCGACCCGCTGTTGATTGCGGGGATCGAGATTCGGGTCGTCGAGCAGTAGTTCGGTTGCCCCCTTGATTACCGCCAACGGAGTGCGCAATTCGTGGCTGACATCACCGGTAAAGAGTCTCTCGCGCTCAATGAAATCGTGCAGCCGTATCAGGTAGGAATCAAAATCAGCGGCCAGCTGCTGTACCTCCTGCCAGGGAAAGGCATCGGCCAGAGGGGGAGGTGCGTCAGCTTCCGGGCTGCGCTCGGCGACCCGCTGCACCAGCTCGGTTACCGGCGCGATGGTGCGCCCTGCCAGCCAGCGGCCGGCAAGGGCAGAGACCACAGTGATGAGAACGACACTGCCGGCGAGAAGCAGAAGAAATCCGCGTTCACGCCGTTTCAGGGCGCTGACATCGTAGAGCACGACAAAGCGCTGCGTACCGACCTCTCGTACCGCCGCACGGTAGGGAGTGCCATCCAGCACAAGCGGATGTTTACCCGGCAGCAGTGCGGCTACCGCCTCCGGTACGCTGCTGTGGGTGAGGCCGGGTGAGACGACAAAGGCGCGTATGGTGGCGGTTCGTTCCGGTAGGGACTGTGGATTGCGAGCTCGACGTGCTACATAGTCGTCGAGCTCGGCGGTAAGGGTCTCATCAATTAGCCGCCGCTCCAGATCCTGGGAAGCCAGGTGTATGATCACCGCCAGCACCAGGCTGACCACGCCGCCGAATACCGCCAGAGTGACCGCGACCCTGTTTCTCAGGCTGCGATTAGCGCTCATTGGGGGTGGCCAGTTGGTATCCGATGCCCCGCAGGGTATGCACCAACGGCACTGCGGCGCCCTGGTCCACCGCGCTTCGCAGGGCATGCATGTGGGTGCGCAGGGCGTCGCTGTCTGGTGGCTCGTCACCCCAGATCTCCCGTTCCAGCTCCTCACGGCGCACCACGGCTGGTGAACGGCGCATCAACAGCTCCAACAGTCGTAGCGGAATACGGCCCAACTCAATACGACGGCCAGCCCGTTCGACCCGCAGACGATCGAGGTCAAAGCGCAGATCCCCGACCACCAGCCGCGAACTGGTACTCTTGCCGCGGCCACGGCGTATCAGCGCTGTGATACGAGCCTCCAGTTCCGGCAGGGCGAAGGGTTTGACCAGATAGTCATCGGCACCGGTGCTGAAACCCTCTAGCTTATCGGCCAGGGTGTCGCGAGCCGTCAGCATCAGTACCGGCGTTTCGTGCCCCTCGCTGCGGAAACGCGAGCAGACTTCCAGCCCGTCCATTCCCGGCAGCATCAGGTCGAGGATGATCACGTCGTAATCCCCATCCAGCGCCATGCGCAGACCCGACAGGCCGTTGTAGGCGAGATCGACGCTGTGGCCGTGAGCCTCGAAAAAGTCGCAGAGGTTTTCGAGTAGGTCAGGGTTGTCTTCAATCAAGAGTAGATGCATAAGACGGATAGTATTGGTATTGCTTGTTCAGACCTTGACGTATCGTACCAGTATCCCATTCTAAGCCTATTTAAGTCGGAAAATCACAAAATCGAGTGGGGGCGGTTTAAGAGGCAACCACGATAGCCAACCAAGGCCGTTTTTTTCTCCCTGTAGTATCATCGAACTGCTGGCTCTTCAGCCCTTTCCATGACGCTGTTTCCGGACACGCTTCATGAGGGAGAAAGATAAATCAGTTTGAGTCCAGGACCGCCATTACAAATAGATCCGCATGCAATTCGGTGGAAATAATCTTTAAGGAAAAATCACTTCGTGGGACAGAACGCATGGATAACCGTGAACTGAAAAAAACGATTGCGACAACATTTGACAATGTTTCGACTAGATATGACGAAAATAAATTTTTTGCAATATCAGCCAAAAGAATGGTAGAGCTGATACCCGTTAGTGAATATATGCATATTCTGGATGTTTCAACGGGGACAGGCGCTGTTGCAATCGAGCTGGCAAGAAAATATCCACAGACAAGAGTAGAGGGAATCGATTTGTCGCTCGGCATGCTAAGACAGGCGCGCAACAAGGCGAAAATGGAGGGACTTGAAAATCTGGGATTTCAACAATGTGATGTAGAGAGGATCGCCTATGGTGACGGGGTGTTCGATGCAGTCACCTGTGGCTATGCGCTTTTCTTTTACCCGGACATGGAGCAAGCCTATCAGGCAATTGTCCGCACAATCAGAGCTGGAGGATTGTTTGTCTTTTCCTCATTTACGCCCGAGGCTTTCAATCCTCACTCGGAGATCTTTCTGCAACGCTTGGAGTCGGATTATCAGGTGGAAATGCCATCAGGACTTCGCGAAAGACTCAGAACAAAGGAGCAAATCGAGGAGCTTACAGCCGTATGCGATTGCAAGGGGTTGCGGATCGAACACCACCCGATACGTTATTCCATTACTACAAGCGAATGGTGGTCATTGCTCAACAATGCCGGTTACAAATCGCTGCTCGATCAATTGAACAGTGAACAGTTGGCACGCTTCAAACGCGAGCACCTTTCCGACATTGAATCAGTTTCCAGCGATGATACTTTTACACTGAATACAGATACATTATTTGGAATGGTGCAGGTGTAATAAGCCTCAGGAGAGTGGAAGCGAATGCTCGGATATCCCGAACGTATATCCGAGCATTGTTCGGTTAGTTCGCTTTGAGCTCCTTGCGACGCTTGTGCAGCGTGGGCTCGGTATAGCCACTTGGTGTCTCGCAGCCAAGAAAGATCAGATCCTTTGCTGCCTGAAATGCGATCCCTGCATAATTCGGCGCCATGTCGAGGTAATTCACATCCCCTGCATTTTGCGCATCGACGATCTTGGCCATGCGCTGCAGGGTCTCGATCACCTGTTTCTCATCCGTGATGCCGTGGTGCAACCAGTTGGCGATATGCTGACTGGAGATGCGCAAAGTAGCACGGTCTTCCATCAAGCCCACGTTGTTGATGTCGGGGACGGTAGAGCAACCGACACCCTGGTCGATCCATCGCACCACATAACCCAGGATGCCCTGGGCATTATTGTCGAGTTCCTGCTGGATCTCCTCGCGACTGAGTGTGCGATCGACCATCAGCGGAATGGTGAGTATGTCATCGACGCTGGCAGCTTCGCGCAGGGCTAACTCTGCCTGCCTCTGCGCGACATTGACCTGGTGGTAGTGCATGACATGCAGGGTGGCGGCAGTGGGCGATGGGACCCAGGCGGTGTTGGCGCCGGCCAGAGGGTGACCGATCTTGGTCTCCATCATCTTCGCCATCTCATTGGGCATGGCCCACATGCCCTTGCCGATTTGTGCTTTGCCGCGTAACCCGCAGGCGAGGCCAATGTCCACGTTGGAGTCTTCGTAGGCATTGATCCAGACGCTGTTCTTGATCTCGCCCTTGGGGATCATCGGGCCAGCTTCCATGCTGGTGTGAATCTCGTCACCGGTGCGGTCGAGAAAACCGGTATTGATGAAGACCACCCGGTCGGCTGCTGCCAGAATACAAGCCTTGAGGTTGACGCTGGTGCGCCGCTCCTCATCCATGATGCCCATCTTCAACGTGTAGAGCGGTAGATTAAGCAGTTGCTCGATGCGCGTGAACAGCAGATTGGCGAAGGCGACCTCTTCCGGGCCGTGCATCTTGGGTTTGACGATGTAGACGCTGCCGGTTTTCGAGTTCCGCACACTCCCATTGCCTTTCAGATCATGCATGGAGATCAAGGCGGTCATCATGCCGTCGAGGATCCCTTCGGGGACTTCATCGCCATTGGCGTCGAGTACCGCATCGATGGTCATCAGGTGACCGACATTACGCACGAACAGCAGACTGCGGCCCGGCAGGGTGAATTCCTCGCCGGTGGGCGAGCGGTATTTTCGGTCTGGGTTGAGACGTCGGGTGATGGTTTTACCGCCTTTCGCAACTTCGGCGGTCAGGTCGCCTTTGATCAAGCCGAGCAGATTGGTGTAGATCAGCGCTTTGTCTTCCGCGTCGACCGCTGCCACCGAGTCTTCGCAGTCCTGGATGGTGGTGATGGCCGCCTCCAGTACCAGATCTTTGATGCCGCCCGGATGAGTCTTGCCGATGGGGTGATCGCGGTCGACCTGAAGTTCAATGTGCAGATTGTTGTTACGCAACAGGACCAGGTCAGGTCTAGTGCTCTCGCCGTTGTAGCCGACGAACTGTTCCGGTTTGGCCAGGGTGGTCTCGCCACCGTCGCTCAGCTCGATAGCCAGGTTGCCGTTAACCACTTTGTATTGTTTGGCTGAGGCGTGACTTCCGCTGGCCAGCGGCACGCTCTTATCGAGGAAGTCCATTGCATAAGCAACCACCTTGGCGCCACGCACCGGGTTATAGCCGCTGTTGCTGGAGGCATCGTCGCTCTCGGGAATGACGTTGGTACCGTAGAGGGCATCGTAGAGGCTGCCCCAGCGGGCGTTGGCGGCGTTGAGGGCATAACGGGCATTCATGACCGGCACTACCAGTTGTGGGCCCGCGACTTCAGCGATCTCCGGATCGACGTTTTCGGTGTCTATGGTGAAGTCTGCGACTTCCGGCAGCAGGTAGCCGATCTCCTTGAGAAACTCCTTGTAGGCGATGGGGTCGTGGGGTTGTCCGCGACGGGCGATGTGCCAGTTGTCGATCTGACGTTGCAGCGCTTCACGCTTTTCCAGCAGTTGGCGGTTCACGGGTCCCAGGTCGGTGACGATCTGTTCGAAGCTGTGCCAGAAGGCGTCCGGATCGATGCCGGTGCCCGGTGCGATTTTGTCTCTGACCAGATCGTAGAGAATGGTTGCGACTTGCAGATTGCCAACGGTTTTGTATTCGGTCATATCACTTGGTCTCGTAATGGGGGGGTATCAAAACTATTTTGATGATTGGTCATTTGTTGTTTTTTCGGTTGTTGGTGCGGTGTTTTGCACCCTACGGTTTCTGCCCCAATACAATGCTTGTCATCCTCGCCTGTGTTGGCAGGATGGCTAAGTTGGTTCATCACTGTGCGGGTTCGGCACAAGGTGAAGTTGATTCTTTTCTGCGACATCGCTTTCATCTCTGTCTGGCATCACGGCAATGGCGCAATGCAGCTTTCGTATGCGTGTCGTTGACTGATCAGGCCGCTGAAGAGATAAACATCCAGCAAATGTTCGTATGCCGCCCGATCGATTTCGGGATTGACAGACCAGGTGCCCATTTTCTGGTAACTGGCGATAGTGTTGTTCAAAACCTCCCGGTCAATGCGAGGGAAGAATTGGCTCTCCAATGCTGCCAGTTCGCCGGCCGGAGTCTCCAGGACAAACGCGCAGGCTTGGCGGTAGGCACGCAGGAAGGCTTTGGCCATGTCGCTCTCGATCCATTCGCGGGTGGCACAGAGGCTGCTGAAGGCGACCGGACCGACCACGTCGCCTACGGAGGCGACCACATACCCAAGACCGTCTTTTTCGAGTTGTTGCGGAAAGGGGCCTTGCTGGTGCACATAGTCGCCACGACCTTCGCGGAAGGCGCGGTCGATCTCCTCCACGCCACCAACGTCGGTGATAGTGACTTGAGATTCGTTGACGCCGAGTTTGTGCAGGGCATAGCGAAACATGGCGAGGGGCTGAAACAGGTGATCCACCAGCACCTCTTTGCCCTCGAGTTTTTTCCAGTCGAACTCCGGCTCGGGTTCGCGGCTGGCGAGCAGAAAACCGTCAAGCCGGTTTATCTGGGCGAAATGGAGAATGTCGATCGCCTTGTTCTGTTCCAGATCGGCAAAACTGGTTGCCACAGCTGACTGGGAGAGGTGTGCCTCACCCCTGCGCAGGGAGTCGGGAACGGTACGCTCCGGGGTGGCCACGCGGTAGTCGGCTTCGAGCCCTTCCGCTTTGAGGAAGCCACCGCTGATGGTGATCAGTAGCGGTGTGTAGAAGGCCGAGTGGCGTAGCGCCATGATGTTGATCTTTTCCATGATCTCTCCGTTATTGGGCCAGGGCTTCGTCGAGCAGCTCGACCCAGTGGCGCACCGGAACGCTGGACTGGGAAGCCAGGTGGAGTTGGCAGCCGATATTGGCGGTGGCGATCAGTGTCGGACTGCTGGCGGTAAGGTGGTTCAGTTTCTGGGTTAGCAACTGTTGTGACAGCTCAGGCTGCAGGATCGAGTAGGTGCCTGCAGAGCCGCAGCAGAGATGGCTGTCGGCCACAGCGGCGAGTTTATAGTTGAGCTTGATGAGGATGCCCTCGACCAGGCCGGGCAGCTTCTGTCCGTGCTGCAGGGTGCAGGGGGCGTGGAAGGCGATGAGTTGACTATGGCCATCGATGCCTAGCTGACTGAGATCCTCTGCGGCCAGAACTTCGCCGACATCTTTTGCCAATGCCGCAACCCGAGCCGCTTTCTCCGCATACGCCGGGTCGTTACGCAGTAGATAGCCATACTCCTTTACCACAGCACCGCAGCCGCTGGCGGTAATGATGATCGCCTCTGCCCCCGCCTCGAGGTGCGGCCACCAGGCGTCGATGTTGCGACGCATGGCAGTGAGCGCCTCCTCTTCGGCAGAGAGGTGGTGACTCACCGCGCCGCAACAGCCGACGCGGGGTTCGCTGATGAGTGAGATATTCAGCCGGTCGAGCAGTCGGGCGGTAGCGGCATTGGTGTTGGGTGTGGCCGCCTTCTGGGCACAGCCTTCCAGTATCAGCATCTGTCGGCGATGCAGGCAGGCAGGTCGCTCTCCGGTTGTCTGTGCCTGTGGTATCTGTGCCTTGAGGTGGGCCGGCAGCAAGGGCTTTGCCATGCGGCCAAGGGCCAGTAACAGGCCGAAGCGCCTGGGGTAGGGGATCACCTTGCGCAGGGCGAAGCGTAGCAGGCGTTCCTTCGGAGGTCGGCTGACCCGATGTTCGATATGGGCGCGGCCGATGTCGGCCAGGCGGGCATACTCCACACCGGAAGGACAGGTCGACTCACAGGAGCGGCAAGTGAGGCAGCGGTCCAGGTGTTGCTGAGTACGCTGGCTGGGAGTGTGTCCCTCCAGCATCTGTTTGATCAGATAGATGCGCCCGCGCGGTCCGTCCAGCTCATCACCCAGCAGTTGATAGGTGGGGCAGGTGGCGGTGCAGAAGCCGCAATGAACACAGGCGCGCAGGATACGGTCGGCCTCTTGGCCTTCGGGGGTCTCCAGGATGGTTTTGAGTAGGGCGGTTTCCATCTACAACTCTGGATAGAGGCGGCCGGGATTGAACAGACCCTGGGGATCGAAGGCCAGCTTCAGGCGCTGATGAATGGCCATCAGGGGAGCGGGCAGGGGCTGGTAGAGCTGACCCTCCCGGTCACCGCCGCGAAACAGGGTGGCATGGCCGCCGATCCCGGCGACGCTGCGGAAGATATCGGCTGGCTCATCGTCGCTCCTGACCCAGCGTAGGGCTCCCCCCCAATCGACGAGACACTTGCGCTGAAAGGAGATGCCGGGGGCGCCAGGCGGTACCGATAATCGCCACAAGGGAGCATCACCCTTGAAGAAGGCGTGTCCCTGCTCGCGAATGCGCTGCTGCCAGAAGGCCGCATTGTCATCCAGCAGGTCGCCGCCAAGGGACTTGCGGGCGGCATCCACTGCGGTAGCGGCGCCTGAGAGACGGATATAGGAACGCTCGCCGTCGCAGGCTGCGGCAGTGATGGGCAAAGGTTTGCCAGCCAGCTCGTTGAAGCGCTTGATGGCATCCGGGGTGTTGCTGCTGCTGACAAGAGTGAGCTCGCTGGCCGGTATCGGCAGCACCTTGAGGCTGATGTCGAGCAACACCCCCAGGGTGCCCATAGCACCGGTCATCAGGCGTGAGACATCGTAGCCGGCTACATTCTTCATCACCTCGCCACCGAAGCGCAGGATCTCGCCCTTGCCGTTGAGTACCCGCGCACCGAGAACAAAGTCCCTGGCCGAGCCTGCGTAGGGACGGCGAGGGCCAGAGAGTCCGGCGGCGATGGTCCCGCCCAGGGTGGCGCTGTCGCCGAAGTAGGGCGGCTCAAAGGGCAGCATCTGGCCTTGGGCAGCCAGGGTCTCTTCGATCTCCTGCAGTGGCGTGCCGGCGCGGGCCGTGATCACCAGCTCCTTGGGCTCATAGCTGAGAATGCCCCGGTGGCCGCTGACCTCCAGTGGCTCGCCACGAGGTGTGCGGCCAAGGAATGCCTTGCTGTTACCGGCAGTGATATTGAGCAGCTTGCGGTCGCTGGCCGCAATGATCACCTGCTCCTGCAGCGACTGCTGCAGATTCATGAGGTAGGTGCCTCGTGGTGGCGGTGTTCGCCGAGGGTACGGTACTCGGAACAGCGCTTGGGGGTCGGTACGCCTTTACCGGGGTTGAGCAGGTCATCGGGGTCGAAGGCGCGTTTGACGGCACGGAACTGCTCCAGCTCATCCGGCTGGAACTGGACACACATCTGATTGATCTTTTCGATGCCGACACCGTGCTCGCCGGTGATGGTGCCGCCGACGGCGACACAGAGTTCCAGGATCTTGCCACCCAACTCCTCGGTTCGCTCCAACTCACCCGGATTGTTGGCGTTGTAGAGGATCAGCGGGTGCATATTGCCATCGCCGGCGTGGAAGACATTGGCTACCGGCAGGCCATACTCTTTGGACAATTCGGCGGTTCTCTTCAATACCTCCGGCAAGCGGCGTCGGGGGATGGTGCCGTCCATGCAGTAGTAGTCGGGAGAGATACGTCCGACTGCGGGGAAGGCGGACTTGCGGCCCTGCCAGAAGCGCAGTCGCTCCAGCTCGTCGGCGGCGGTACGGACCTCGGTAGCACCGCAGCGCTTGAGCAGCTCGCGCACGGCGAGGATGTGTTCCGAGACCTCCTGGTTGCTGCCATCCACCTCGCATAACAGAATGGCCGCTGCGTCGGTGGGATAACCGGCATGGACAAAGTCCTCGGCCGCCTGAATCGCGGGGCCGTCCATCATCTCCAGACCTGCCGGGATGATGCCGGCGGCGATGATCTCACCCACGGCGGTGCCGGCTTTCTCCACATCATCGAAGGCGGCCAGAACCACCTGCGCCCGTTCCGGTATCGGCAGTAGTTTGACGGTAATCTCCACCACCACGCCGAGCATTCCCTCGGAGCCGATCATCAGCGCCAGCAGATCGTAACCCGGTGCGTCGAGGGCATCGCAGCCGATGGTAAGCAGTTCACCTTCAACGGTGACGACGTTAAGGCTCAGCACATTGTGAACCGTCAGACCGTATTTCAGGCAGTGCACGCCCCCCGAGTTTTCGGCGATGTTGCCGCCGATGGTGCAGGCGATCTGGGAAGAGGGGTCGGGCGCATAGTAGAGGCCATAGGGTTTGACCGCTTCCGAGATGGCCAGATTGCGCACACCGGTCTGCACGCGCGCGGTACGATTGACGGTGTCGATATCGAGTATCGACTTCAGCTTGGCCAGGCTGACTACCACGCCTTCGGCATGGGGCAGGGCGCCACCGGAGAGTCCGGTGCCGGTCCCCCTCGCCACCACTGGGATTTTCTGCTTGTGGCAGATACGCATCACCTGCTGTACCTGCTCGACTGTACTTGGCAGCACCACGATCATCGGTAGCTGGCGATAGGCGGAGAGGCCATCGCACTCGTAGGGATGCAGGTCTTCTGATTCAATCAGGATGGCATCATCGGGCAGGATCTCACCGAAGGCGGCGAGGAGGGAGGCCCTGGTGCCAATGGTGTGGTGTGACATGTTGTGGGAAGCGTACAAGCTCATGCCCGGTCTGTCCTGAGTCAGATGAATAGATCGACAACGGGTGACAGGCCAGTCAACGCCTGCTCTCCCATTGCTGGTTGCAGTGAAGGAACTCCCTCTACCGCAAATCCTTATGTTCTGCCCGGATCGGTTATCTATCAACTTCCATTTGATAGTGGAATCGATATCACTTTCTGGCTTCACCTGGCGCGAAAGCAACATGCCGTATCGCTGGTAGTAAAAACATCAGCTACAGCACAGCTCTTTCCAGTTGGATGAACAGGTGAGAGCGGGACGATCGATTACCTTGTTTTTTCTAGTGTAGTGCAATCCGACAGTATGGGGCTGACAGACTGATGTGACCGATTCTAGCGGCATGGGCGGGATTGTGCAATGCACAATGGGTGCTCATGTCCTGGTGACTCAGCCCTCATCATAGCGAAGTTGCTTTAATCGCTCTAACAGTCGAGGTTCGGCAAAGACAACGCCAAACTCCTGCCCCCAGTCGGCGTCGCGTACAGACATGTAGCGATTTTGTGTGGTGACCAACTCCGGCAAAATATCATTGAACCGATCGACTATGCTGGGTTCCACCCAGCCATGCTGATCCGGCAGGGTAAACTCGAATTCTCGGCCATTGAGCGTCAACCTTAGCCAGTTGTCTCCATTCTCGGCAAAACCGGCAGCAAAGGCATCCAGCTTCAGAATGCCACCAGAGGTTGCCACAAACGCCCGCTCGATAAACCATTCGTAGTCTTTGGGATCGTCGACAATCTCCTGGTCACCCCAGTAAAAGTGTTCCGCTCCGACCACCTCTTCGATGGTTGGTGCTCGAAATTTGCCCTCAAGATGAAGCTTGCGCTCCGATATCCGGGAAAGATCCACCTCGAACAGGTCTTCAAGCGTGTCGGCTACACGTGTAACGAACTTATCCTCCATGTAGAGACTGACTGTGCCGTCTTGCTCAACACAAAGATCAGGCCAATAGTCTTGCGTAACTTTACTGAGGGCGAAACACCATCCTTTACCCAAGCGCGATGATGCCTCGTGGACCGAATTGAAAGAGGAGCGGGCATCAAAATCGCGGCAATGGAACGTGAAGGGCGACTGACAGTTCCATAATCGGACCTGTTTTGAGATATCGAGTGTCACTTCATCCAGCGTGCCATCGTGAAAAGCGGCGTAGATAGGTCGCAACGCTTCGGGGCATGCCATGTCCAGGGTTTGTTCCAGCCGC